>DASTOW010000302.1:0-16004 GCA_035762425.1 Hyphomicrobiaceae bacterium
CCAGCCGGTTCGGCCGCACCTGGCGGGCCTGCGCCGACGATCCCTTGGCGGCAGAATTGTTCGGCGTTGACCGCGGCCGCGTGCTGTTCCAGACGTTTGCGCTGGCATCGCTGCTGACCGGTCTGGCGGGCTATGTGGCCACCATCTACTACGGCACCTTCGGCTATGTCGGCGGCGTCTCGCTCGGCCTGAAGGCGCTGATCGCAGCGATCGTCGGCGGGATCGGGTCGGTACCGGGTGCGTTTCTCGGCGGCCTGCTGCTCGGCTTGGTCGAAACCACCTGGTCGGCTTTGTTCCCCATCGAGTTCCGCGATCTGGCCGTGTTCGCGCTGCTGGTGTTCCTGCTGATCGTGCGTCCAGGCGGCCTGTTCGGCCTCAACGAGGCCCTGCCACCCAAGGTTTGATGGCGGCCGCAATGGCGCCGGCGGACCCGCTCGGCTATGGTCCGGCCCGATGAGCAGCGCATCCGACAAGACCGAGCCGCCCAGCACGACCTCCTTCGGCTTCAAGGAGGTGCCGCGCGATGCCCGCCAGGGCCTCGTCAACGATGTGTTCGCCGCCGTCGCCGGCCGCTACGACCTGATGAACGACCTGATGTCGGGCGGTCTGCATCGGCTGTGGAAGGATGACTTCGTGGCCATGCTGGGGCCGCCGAAGTCGGCGCGCCGCTTCGATCTGCTGGACGTAGCGGGCGGCACCGGCGACGTCACGTTGCGCGCCTTGCGGGCGGGAGGCCCCGGCTGCCGCGCCGTTCTGTGCGACATCAGCCCTGAGATGGTGGCCGTGGGCCGCACGCGGCTGGCCACGTCTGATCTTGCGGGGCGTGTCACGTTCTCGATCGGCAACGCCGAAAGCCTGCCGTTTCCCGACAAGTCGTTCGACGCCTATACGATCGCGTTCGGCATCCGCAACGTCACCCGCATCGATGCGGCGCTCGCCGAGGCGTTCCGGGTGCTCAAGATCGGCGGTCGCTTCCTATGCCTGGAGTTTTCGGCCTGCGAGGTGCCGCTGCTCGATCGACTGTACGACTTCCACTCGTTCCAGGTGATCCCGCGGCTTGGCCAGCTGGCGGCAGGTTCGGCGGACTCCTACCAGTACCTGGTGGAGAGTATCCGCAAATTTCCGACCCAGGCGAGGTTCGCCGCCATGATCGGCGGGGCGGGCTTCGGCCGCGTCAGCTACCGCAACCTGACCGGCGGCATCGCGGCCATACACTCGGGCTGGCGGATTTGAAGCACGAGCCGTCATCGCGGCACAGGGCGTAGCCCGAGAGCCGGGCCCCACAATCGTCGGATGCACGCGTTGCATGGTGCCCGCGCGCTCCACGCTGACGATGAATTGGGATGACCTAGCCGCTGACGGCGACCTTGACGGTCTGGGCGGTACCGGAGGTGGCGCCGCTGCGGTCGGCCACAATCACGTCGAAGCTGGCCGCCTGCGTGTTGGTACCGTCGTGCATGAAGGACACCTTGCCGCTGGTGAGATCGGCTTGCGTGAAGCGGCTGACCGGGGAGCGGCCACCTGCTAGCGTGATGAAGCCGTTGCGGGCGTTGGAGACCGTGAAGGTGAGATTCTGGGCGCTATCGTCCGGATCGTAGGCGGTGAGATCCTGCGGCGTGATGCGCACGGCCTTGCCGCGGCCGACCGACAGATCGAGGTCGCCGCCCAGGCTCGGCGGTACGTTGCGCACCTCGGCGGACAGATTGCCGCCCTGCTCGAGGGCCAGCTTGCCGTAGCGCACGTTGCCGCTGACCGAGCCGGAGCTGCGGATGTTGATCAGGTGCTTGACGACCACCTCGCCCTGCAGCTCGCCGTGTACCTCGGCGTTCTCGGACTTGACTTTGCCGTAGCAGCGGCCGCCGTGGTGGACGAGGACGTTGGCAGCGGTGATATCGCCTTCGATGTAGCCGTAGACTTCGAGTTGTCGGCAGTTGCGAACCTCACCCTTGATCGCCGTATCTTCCCTGACGATCAGCACTCCCGAATTGCTCACTGACAGCCCCCACTCCTGGCCAGCCGGCCGGTTGCACCCCACCTTGCGGTCAGGATGCGGCCTGAATACGCCAGCTTTTTGGCCGGTGCCGCGGGTAAAGGCAAGCCCGGAGATGGCTGACGCAGCTGGCTCTTTCGTGCGAGGGTGGGTGCGGGAAACCGGACAGCGGAGGAAACCTATGCGCGCCATTCTTGCCTATCTGACGACCAAACCTGGCAAGCAGGCTGAGTTTAAGGAGAAGATGACGGCACAGGCCAAGCGCTGCCTGGACAACGAGCCCGGCTGCCTGCAATTCGACGTTGTGCAGGACCCTCAGGACACGACCCGGTTCGTGATGATCGAGGTATACCGCGACGATGCCGCAGTGAAGGCGCACCAGGACAGCCAGCACTACAAGGATTTCCGGCCGACGGTTGGGGAGCTGGTGGCCGATCGCAAGATCGAGGTGCTGAACATGGTGTCGGACGGCAAGGCCAAGCGGGCCTAGGCAAATTTGGTGGCCGTGTTGGCGCCAGCAGATCGAAGGAAGAACGCGGCGCGCAAGTGCCGCGCCCGGCCGCCGTTGCGGCTGGCCATCTACGTGCGCACACGCCGCTTGCTTTTGCTAGCCGTCCGGAGCGTGTCGGCTCCATCGAGAGGCCAGGCAAGCGAGGAAGCAGCCAATCGAGCAGGGCGTCCGACGCCTGGCTTTGGTGCGCGTGGGTCGTCCTGCGACGGACGCTCTGCGCCCTACCCCAGTCTTTCCGTGCCCAGCTCCGGCGCGTGACCCAACCGGTGCGGGCCAACACCCCTTGCGCGCGCTGCACATGCGACCCTCGCACCAATCGGGACGCCTGGCGATGGGCCCCCTTGTTGCGCCGAGGCGCCAGCACCCTGTCCCGGCCCCGGTGCGCAAGCACACGTGCAAGCAGCTGTTTGCTGACATGAGGCGCGTCGCGTTGACGGCGCGGATTACGGCGTCGGGCGATCCTGCAGGATGGCGAGGGCGGGAGCAACCGCCTCGGGTGCAACGTGAGTTTCGGCGGCAAAGGTGAGGAGCAACGATTCGTCGCAGGTCAGGTGCGCCAGCACGGCAGCGAGCAGCTCCGGCGAACCGGCATTGGCGCGCACCTCATCGAGATCCACACCGGTTAACGCCAGGAAGCGAGCGAAGCGGTGCGGCTCGCCCGCCAGAAAACCCAGGGCCTGGGCGCCGATGGTTTCCGCGCCCTCGCGATCAACCCGTCGGCGGTCTTTGGACATCGCTAACCTTTCCGCACGGTAACGGCTATCAGATGTCATCTTAAACAGTTGCTTAGGGCTTCTGCACCAGAGTCGGTGCCTGGGATGCATCGAATCGGTGCAAGAGTACGCAGGGCGAGAGCAGGCTTGCCGGGGATGAGTTACCAAGAACCGAGCGCAACGATAGCGGGCCGCAACCCTGAGGTGCGGCAGATGAGTAAGACCGTCCTCATCGTGGAAGACAACGAGCTCAACATGAAGCTCTTCCACGATCTTCTGGATGCCAACGGCTACCGTACGCTGCAGACACGCAGCGGCATCGAAGCCCTCGGCCTTGCACGCAAGCATCGTCCGCATCTCATTTTGATGGACATCCAGCTCCCCGAGGTGTCGGGCCTGGAGGTCACCAAGTGGCTGAAGGACGACGAAGAGCTGCGCGACATTCCGGTGATCGCCGTGACCGCATTCGCCATGAAGGGCGATGAGGAGCGAATTCGGCAGGGAGGCTGCGAGGCTTATATCTCCAAGCCGATCTCGATCGCGGCATTTCTCGCAACGGTTCGACGTTACCTCGGAGAAACGTGACGGCCGCAGGCCTATCTTTTCGCGTCAAGAAGGTTTGCAATGACCGCCCGCGTTCTCGTCGTCGACGACATCCCCGCCAATGTCAAACTGCTGGAAGCGCGCCTATCGGCCGAATATTTCACGGTGTTGACGGCCCACTCGCCGCACCACGCGCTCGCCATCCTGAGGGACGATCTGGTCGATGTGGTGCTGCTGGATGTCATGATGCCAGGCATGGACGGCTTTGAGGTGTGCCGGCGCATCAAGAGCACACCCAAGACCATGCATGTGCCCGTGATCATGGTCAGCGCGCTGGATCAAGCCTCCGATAAGGTGCAGGGGTTGGAAGCTGGCGCCGACGATTTCCTGACCAAGCCGGTGGACGACATCGCGCTCATCACGCGGGTCAAGAACCTGACGCGACTTAAGCTGCTCAACGACGAGCTGCTGCGGCGCGCGACGACAGGGGGCGGCATCGGCACGCTGTCGGTGGCGGCCGCCGAGCGAGAGGTGGCAGCCACGCCCGGCCGTGTGCTGCTGGTCGAGGACATCGACTTTGTGGCACGGCGCGTCGCGTCGACGCTCGGCAGCGCGCATGAGGTCGATGTCGAGCCGGACCTGCCGATGGCCCTGCTCAGGGCCACGACCAAACCCTATGACGTGCTGATCGTCAGCCTCAGCCTGGCTGATGGCGATGGATTGCGGCTGTGCAGCCAAGTGCGCGCGCTCGACCGCACGCGCAACCTGCCCATCATTATGCTGGTGCAGCCCGGCGATGAGGCGCGGCTGCTGCGCGGGCTGGACATGGGAGTGAACGACTACCTGACGCGGCCGATCGATCGCAACGAGCTGGTGGCCCGCGTGCGCACCCAGATGCGCCGCAAGCGCCACGCCGACCACCTGCGCGACCGGCTGGACGAGAGCGTCGAGTTCGCGATCACCGATGCACTGACCGGTTTGCACAATCGCCGCTACATGGAGCGGCACCTGGCAGCTCTGGCAAATGAGGCCAAGGCGGCCGGACGGCCCTTGTCGGTGCTGGTCGCCGATATCGACCACTTCAAGTCCGTCAACGATACCTACGGGCACGATGCCGGCGACAACGTGCTCAGGGAGGTCGCCGCCCGCTTGCGCCACTATACGCGCACCATTGATTTGGTCTGCCGAGTGGGCGGCGAGGAGTTCATCATCATCATGCCGGAGACGACACAGGAGCAGGCGCAGCAGGCCGGCGAGCGGCTGTGCGATGCAATCGGCTCCGAGCTGTTCAGGGCCAACCGAGATACGCGCCTGCGGGTGACGGCCAGTGTCGGCGTCGCCATGCTGGAGTCTTCCGATCAGGGCGTGGAGTCACTTTTGAAACGCGCCGACACGGCGCTGTACGCGGCAAAACGGACTGGTCGAAACCGCGTTGTGGTCGTTGCGGCTTAGCGTTCATT
This sequence comes from Hyphomicrobiaceae bacterium, assembly GCA_035762425.1. GTDB lineage: Bacteria > Pseudomonadota > Alphaproteobacteria > Rhizobiales > Hyphomicrobiaceae > AWTP1-13. Next base: position 5,218 of record DASTOW010000302.1, read on the forward strand.
CAAGTATAAGCAACTGAAACTTTGACGTTTTTCGCATGACGTCGGATGTCAAGCAGAACATCGGATGCGACTAAAGTCGACCGCGCCCGTGGTGTGCAGCCAAGTCGTTGAAAACGCTGCTATTGCCAAGGTGGGGCCGATCTGCTTTGTTAGCCGCGGGCAGAGGGAGGAGGGAATTCGGCGGGGCCGCCATGCGGGCGCCGCTCTTTCAAGCACAAAATTCGGATCCTCACGGGACTTTCAGGTCCGCCGCATCTCCTGATGCCCGTGGGGTGGGGTCGTTAGCGTAGCTAGGAGTGGCCTCCTCTAGGACGCTACGCAAGACGACCGAGACGCCAGGTCGGTGGCCAACGCCCTCTTTGGTCCATGACTTGGCAGGCCGGTGTCCGTGACTGCTCGGACTTCTACCCCGCTGCCGATGTCAGTCACGGACCCGGCCAACGTCTCAGAAGCATCTAAAAGCTTCGCACTGACATTTTGGCCGTCAAGCCAATCGATCAGTGCTGGAAATTATTTGGAATATTAATTTGGACTTACGATGCGGTGACTGCACCTATGTTCCCGGGCAGTCCCGGCAACGGTCCACCGCCAACGTGGTAGGAAACCTACTTGATTTTGGTTTCCTTGAAGGCGACGTGCTTGCGGGCGACGGGGTCGTACTTCTTGAAGCTGAGCTTGTCGGTGGCCGTTCGCGGGTTCTTCTTCGTGACGTAAAAGAAGCCCGTGCCTGCCGTGCTCAGCAGCTTGATTTTTTGTGTTACCGGCTTTGCCATGACTGTCCCGATTTGAGGCGACTGCACGCCGCTGTCGTGGCGCACTCTACTCGGCCGAACCGCTTAGTCAAGGATGGTGTCCGCGCTGATAAGGTCGCGGCGGAAACTGCCGTTGCGGCGATGATAGAAGGGTACTGGGGCTTGGCCGGCGTGCAGGGTGCGGGCGGCGATGCGTTCCCCCAGATCCTCCAGAATAACGCGCGTGATGTTGGGCAGCTCCAGGCCTCGTGCCTGGCCGATCGAATGCCATTCAAGGTCCGACAGTTCGCCGTCCTGGACGGTGATCTTGTGGGCGATAGCGTCAGCCGGCACGCAGAAGAAGCGGGTGTCGAAGCGGCGCGGTCGGCCGGGCGGCGTGATGGCGCGCGCAAAGAAGGTCAGGCGGTCGAGCGCCGGGCGGAAACCGGTAGCGAAGAAATCCCGCCAGCCCGGGGCTTTGGCAGGGCCGCCGGTTGATGTGGGTGCGCCGATGACGAGGCCGGCTTCCTCGAACGTCTCGCGGATGGCGGCCAGACCCAGGGCGCGAGCCCTCGCCTCGCTGGGCGCGCCCTTCATGGCTACCATCAGCTTGAGCAGATCGTCGCGCCTGAGGTCGCTGCCCGCATCGATCAGCCGGTCGGCGCGGTCGACGCGGCCACCTGGAAATACGTAGCGGCCCGGCATGAACACCATGTCGGGACGCCGACGGCCGAGGAGAACGCGCGGCTCGCCCGATGTGTCGTCGATGATGATGAGGGTGGCCGCATCGCGAGGCCGAAGCGCACGCGCCTTGGCCGGCGTGGCTTGCGGCGTGTTCTCGTTCATGCGGTCGCTCCACCCTGACTCGCCGACCAGGGTCTAGTCATACTGCCCAGTCAGTCAAGCTTGCCGCGCCGATTAATGTGCTACCGGCGCACCTATGGCCGCACAAGGCTCTGGCACGGTCAATGCGCCGGACAGATCATCCGACAATCGAAGCTTGGCATGGGTTGGACTGCCAAAGCGCGCCGACGCGATCGATGTCGACCGGATCGTCGCAGGCAAAGCCAAGGTGATGACAAGAAGCTGTACGGCAAACCGCTCGATCGCGATGCCGCACGAGCCGAGCAGCACCACCAACGCGCATTGCGTGCATTTGCGAAGGACGCGTAGTGGCGACCGGCGCGTTTCGTCGACGCCTACCTCAGCACCGTTGCCATACATCCGGCAAGGCGCCGGCAGCGCCCCCGCGCGAACTATGATGCAGTATTTCCTGTCTTTCTGCGATGATGCGCTGACGCAGTGGCATCGCGCCGCCTGCAACATCGCATTGCACGAGGCGCATCATCGCGGCCGGCGACGCATCCGATGCAACCCCGCCCGGCGCGGCAGCTTGCCAAGATGGCCGGCTTGGCGCTTGCCCTGCGACAACATCTCGAAGCGGAGCGCGCCGGCGCTTGGGATGGCCTCGACCAGGCGCACGTTGACCTCGTCGCCCAGCCGGTAGGTTTCGCCCGTGCGATCGCCGACCAGGGCGTGCAGATCCTCGTGATGACGGTAGTAGTCGTTGCCGATGGTGGCAGCCGGCACGAAGCCGTCGGCGCCGGTGTCCTTCAGGCGCACAAACAGGCCGGCGCGAGTCACCCCCGAGATGCGCGCGGCGAACTCGGCGCCGACGCGGTCGGCGAGGAAGCCGGCCACGAGCCGGTCGATGGTCTCGCGCTCCGCGGCCATGGCGCGCCGCTCGGCCTCGGAGATCGATTGGGCGGTGTCGGGAAGGCGCGCAGCCTCTTCGTCGGTGAGGCCGCCGGGGCCGAGCTGCAGGGCGCGGATCAGCGCGCGATGCACGATCAGGTCGGCATAGCGGCGGATCGGCGAGGTGAAGTGCGCGTAACGGGCAAGGTGCAGGCCGAAGTGGCCGGCGTTCTCGGCGGCATAGACTGCCTGCGCCTGCGAGCGCAGCACGATTTCGTTGATGAGGTCGGTGACGGGCATCGACTTGGCGCGCTGCAGGACTTTGTTGAAGTCGCCAGGCTTGAGGCTGCCGGCGCCGGGTAGCTTGAGGTCGAGGCTGTCCAAGAACTCGCGCAGCGCCTCCAGCTTCTCCTTGGAAGGCGCCTCGTGCACGCGATAGATCACCGGCGCGCGTTTTGCTTCTAGGGTCTCGGCGGCGGCGACGTTGGCCTGGATCATGAACTCTTCGATCAGGCGATGCGCGTCCAGACGCTGGGGGACGATCACGCGCTCGACCCGGCCGCTGGCGTCGAGCAGGATCTTGCGCTCCGGCAGGTCGAGGTCGAGCGGATCGCGCCGGTCACGGGCGGCGGCGAGCGCCTTGTAGGCCGCCCACAGAGGCCGCAGCGCGCTGTCCATCAAGGGCCGGCATTTCTCGCTCGGCTTGCCGTCGATGGCGGCCTGCGCCTCCTGATAGGACAGCTTGGCGGCCGATTGTATCAGGGCGCGCACGAAGGTGTGGCTGCGCTTGCTGCCATGCTTGTCGAACACCATGCGAGCGACGAGGCAGGCCCGCACCTCACCCTCGCGCAGCGAGCACAGCTCGTTGGAGATGCGCTCGGGTAGCATCGGCACGACACGGTCGGGGAAGTAGACCGAGTTGCCGCGGATGCGCGCCTCACGATCCATGCTGCTGCCGGGGCGCACGTAATGAGCGACGTCGGCGATGGCGACATGCACGATCCAGCCGTCCGCATTGTTTGGATCGGAGTCGGGCGCGGCGTGCACGGCATCGTCGTGGTCGCGGGCGTCGACGGGGTCGATGGTGAGGAGGTTGAGGTCGCGCAGGTCTACACGGCCCTGCGGTGATGGCGCCGTGGCTTCGGCCGCCTCGGCGAGCACGCCCTCGGGGAAGTCGTCGGGGATGCCATGCGCGTGCACGGCAATCAGGCTGACCTTGCGCTGGTCCTGCGGATTGCCGAGGCTTTCGACGACGCGCGCCTGCGGCACCCCGAAGCGGCCTGAGCGGTTGAGATCAAAGCGGACAAGGTCGCCGTCTCGAGCATCGCCTTCATCGCCAGGCGCGATCGGCCACTCCTTGAGCTCCTTGCGGTCGACGGGATCGATGACGCCGCCACCGGATTTGCGAACGCGGAAAATGCCGAGCATGCGCCGCTTCTCGCGCGGCAGCCGCTTGATCGGCTCGGCCTCGTAGCGATAGCCAAACACGTCCTTATCGGAGAGGCGGGTGATGCGCGCCAGGATGCGATCGCCGATACCCATGGCCGGCTCGGCGGAGCGGCCGCGCTTGCTGGCATCGACCACAAGCACCTTGGGTCGCTCGCCCTCGCTCGTGTCCCACACGGCGGGCTCGGCGATCAGCTCGCCGTCCTGGTCGCGGGCGACGATCTCGAGTACGCCGACGGGCGGCAGCTTGCCCCGCTCCTTGAAACTCTTGCGGTTGCCGGTGAGCAGACCCTCGTCAGTCATCTCGGTGAGCAGGCCCTTGAGGGCGACGCGGTTGTTCCCCTTCACCCCGAAATGGCGCGCAATCTCCCGCTTGCCGGCCCTGCTGCCGGCGGTTTGCAGAAACGAGAGGATGTCGTCCTTGGTGGGCAGCTCGCCGGCGCTGCGGGTCTTTGGTTTCGGCTTGCGGGGCACCGCGACGGGCATCCTTATTCGGCTGCCTCTTTCGCCTTGGCCTTCGGCTTCGCCGCTTTGGCAGCGGCCTTGCTGGCGGTGGCCTTGGCTTTCGGCTTGGCGTCCGAAGCCGTCTTTGGCCTGGACTTGCTGTCTTTCGCAGTGGCTTTCGCGGGCTTTTGCGGGGCAGCGTCCTTGGCGGCCTTCGGCTTGGCGCCGCGCCGCTTGGACTTGGACGGCCCTTTGGCGGCACGTTCGGCGATCAGCTGCACGGCCTCGTCCATGGTCAGCGCCGCCGGCTCCTTGGCGCGCGGCAGAGTGGCGTTGACGTCGCCATGCTTGACGTAGGGGCCATAGCGCCCGGACAGCACCTGTACCTTGCCGCCAAGCTCCGGATGCTCGCCCAGCTCCTTCAGCACTGTTGGTGCGGCGCGCTGGAAGCGGCTCTTGCCGCCGCCCGCCTTCTTCTCGGCGATCAGCGCCACCGCCCGATTGATGCCGACAGTGAATACCTCGTCCACGGTCGGCAGGTTGGCGTAGGTGCCGTCGTGTAAGATGAAGGGTCCGTATCGTCCGAGGCCGGCGGTAATGGGCGTACCGGTCTCCGGATGCAGGCCAATCTCGCGCGGCAGCCGCAGAAGCTTCAACGCGTAGTCGAGATCGACGTTGTTGGCGTCGACGCCCTTGGGAATCGAGGCGCGCTTGGGTTTGTCGTCACCCTCGGCGTCGCCGAGCTGCACGTAGGGACCGAACCGGCCGGTGCGCAAGGTGACTGCCAGGCCGGTCTCCGGGTCGGTGCCGAGCACCTTGCCGTCCGGTGTGGAGGCCTCGGGCGCGCCACCCTGGCTGTCGGAGAACTGGCGGGTGAAGCGGCACTCGGGATAGTTGGAGCAGCCGATAAAGGCGCCGAACTTGCCGACCTTCAGGCTGAGACGACCCTCGCCGCAGTTGGGGCACTGGCGCGGGTCGCCGCCTTCCGGCTTGGGCGGGAAGATGTGCGGGCCGAGCAGCTCGTTGAGCGCCTCCAGCACCTCGCCGACGCGCAGGTCCTTGATCTCCGTGACGGCGCCTGTGAAGTCGCGCCAGAAATCGCGCAGCACGTCCTTCCACTCGAGCCGGCCGTCGGAGATGAGATCGAGCTTCTCCTCGAGGTCGGCAGTGAAATCATACTCGACGTAGCGCTTGAAGAAGGCCTCCAGAAAGGCCGTGACGAGACGGCCTTTGTCCTCGGGGATCAGCCGCTTCTTGTCGATGCGGACGTAGTCGCGCTCCTGCAGGACGGCGAGCGTGGAGGCGTAGGTGGAGGGGCGCCCGATGCCAAGCTCCTCCATGCGCTTGACCAGCGTTGCTTCCGTGAAGCGCGGCGGCGGCTGCGTGAAATGCTGCTCGGCCTCGATCTTGCGGTCGGTGACGCGATCACCCTCGGCCAACGCAGGCAGGCGGCGGCCGTCATCGTCCTCGGAATGGTCTTCCTTGCCCTTTTCGACGACGCGCACGCGGTCGTCGCGGCCTTCCTCATAGACCTTGAGGAAGCCTTCGAACATCACCACGGAGCCGGACGCGCGCAGCGTGTAGAGCTTGCCGTCGCGGCCCTTCACCTCGACGTCGGCGGTGGTCTGCTCCAGTTCGGCGGACGCCATCTGGCTCGCCACGGTGCGCTTCCAGATCAGCTCGTAGAGGCGGGCCTGGTCGCGGTCGAGATGCTTGGCCACATCCTGCGGGCGGCGGGCGACGTCGGTCGGCCGGATCGCCTCGTGGGCCTCCTGGGCATTCTTGGCCTTGGTCTTGTACTCGCGGATGAAAGGCGCCACGAACTTCTGCGCGTATTCGCGCGCGATCAGACCGCGGATGGCGTTGATGGCCTCCGGGATGATGGTGACACCGTCGGTTCGCATATAGGTAATGAGGCCGACGGTCTCGCCACCGATGTCGACGCCCTCATACAGGCGCTGGGCGAGCTGCATGGTCTGCTTGGCGGAGAAGCCGAGCTTGCGCGAAGCGTCCATTTGCAGGGTCGAGGTGGCGAACGGCGCAAAGGGGTTGCGCTTCACCGCCTTCTTCTCGACGCGCACGATCTTGAAGTCACCCTTCTCGATGGCGGCCTTGATGGCCGTGGCGCTGGCCTCGTCTTTGATGTCGAGCTTGTCGAGCTTCCGGCCGGCGATGGCGTTCAGCCGGGCCCCGAACTCCTCGCCCTTCTGTGTCGCGAGCGTGGCCTCGATGGTCCAGTATTCGTCGGTCTTGAAGGCCTCGATCTCGGCTTCCCGGTCGCAGACCAGGCGCAGGGCCACGGACTGCACCCGGCCGGCCGAGCGGGCGCCCGGCAGCTTGCGCCACAGCACGGGCGACAGCGTGAAACCGACGAGGTAGTCGAGGGCCCGGCGCGCCAGATAGGCTTCCACCAGGGGCGCGTCGATCTGGCGGGGCGCCCTGAAGGCGTCCAGCACCGACTGCTTGGTGACGGCGTTGAAGGTCACCCGCTCGACGGGAACCCCCTTCTTGAGCACCTTCTTCTCCCCCAGGATGCGCAGGATGTGCCAGGAGATGGCCTCCCCCTCGCGGTCGGGGTCGGTGGCCAGGATCAGCTTGTCGGCCTTTTTGACGGCGTCGGCGATCTCCTTGATCACCTTGGCGGAGCGGCCATCCACGTCCCAGTGCATCTCGAAGTCTTTGTCAGGCTCCACCGAGCCGTCCTTGGACGGCAGGTCGCTGACATGCCCATAGGAGGCTATGACCTTGTAGGCGGAGCCCAGGTACTTGTTGATCGCCTTGGCCTTGGCGACCGATTCAACAATGACAACGTTCATTCGTGACGGTTCTCTGCGGCGGCTCTGTTGCTTCCAATCCCCAATATGGGGAGCGGCCGCGCTTCCCAGCTGTTGCTACCCAGGTTTGCGGCGCAGAACATGGTTGATGAGGGGGGCTGTGTCAAATAGGACAACCTAGAATTGCATATAACAAACAATGCCGCATATTGCGGGTGCCTTGCCGGGTCGTTATGCTGTTTCTGGTAATTGCTCTAATTAATTGGCACAGAGCTGGGGAACAGCGCGATGCGGGCTCGGGAAAATGCAGAAAGCGGTAACGGATTGCAGCGGCGGCAGGCGCGCAAGTCGCGCCCGCTGCATGGATCGGGGCCCCCTTCGGGAGGATCACGGTCGCCATCCACGGTGCCGGACACGCTCGATTACATCGCCGACATGGCCCAGCAACTCGAAGCATTGTCGGCCGGTCTAGGATGCCAGACGGTGGCGGCTCTGCTCGAGCTTGCCCGGGACGAAGCGATCCTGCAGCGCCAGGCGGCGCGCAGGACGTCACGCCGGGTCTGAAACTCGTGCCGCTCGCTGCGGCCGGCGGGCTCCGAGCTTGAGCAAAGCAACACGGAGCCGCGGATGGGCCAGCCTGTTGTCGGCGCCAACTCGTCGCGGTCGAGCCGGACCGGACTGGCTAACGAGTTGCACAAAAGGTGATGGGCCCCGATCGGCCCTGACCTTGCCCCTGCGGATCAGGCCTAGGCACGCGAGCCGCTGGACCGCACCGAGGGGGGCCGGCGGCAGTGGTGCCGCGTCAGCCGGATGAGGATGGGCCTTGCGGGTTCACGACTTGGCACCGATCCTGCTCTCCTTGCCGGCGAGCAGGCGGCGAATGTTGCCTTCATGCTTGTAGAAAATCAGGGCGGCCATGATGACGATGTACAGCAGTCCTGCCTGCCCGAACACGAAGTAGAACAGCACGACACAGGCGGTGGCCGAAAGTGCCGCCAGCGACGAGTAGCGTGTGGTTGCCGCCACGGCTGCCCACACCAGGCAGAACACTGCGGCGGCCGGAAAGTACAGACCGAGCAGCACGCCGATGAAGGTGGCCACACCCTTGCCGCCGGCAAACCGCAGCCACACGGGAAAGATGTGTCCCAGCGTGGCGCCAAGCCCCGCCACGTAGGAGAGCTGATAGGCATCGAAGGCAACGAAGCGCTTGGCGATCTCGTAGATCAGCAGGACGGCGATGGTGCCCTTCAGCAGGTCGAGGGCCAGCGTGGCGGCCGCCAGCCCCTTGCGCCCCGTGCGCAGCACGTTGGTGGCGCCAATGTTGCCGGAGCCGATCTGGCGCACATCGCCGACGCCGGCCGCCTGGGTGAGCAGCAGGCCGAAAGGTATCGAGCCCAGCAGATAGCCGAACAGCAAGGCGAGCGGTGCGTAGGCTGAGAACCAAAGGCCCATCGGCAATTCCCGACTGGAAGCGCGCCGTCAGGAGCGATCGCCGGCAGCGTATTGGTAGACGGTGTTGCCGGCAACCATCGTGTGCAGCACACGGCCCTGCATCTTGCTTTCGTCAAACGGCGAGTTCTTGGAGCGAGCGCGGAGCAAATCGCGGTCCACCACCCACGGCTGGCCGAGGTCCACCAGGATCAGGTCGGCGGGCGTACCTTTCTCCAAGCGGCCGGTGGGCAAGCCCAGCAGCCTCGCTGGATTGATTGTCATGGCGCGGATCAGCGGCATCAGGCCGATCTCGCCGTTATGGTGCAGGCGCAGCGCCGCCGCCAGCAACGTCTCAAGCCCGATGGCGCCGTCGGCGGCTTCCGCGAACGGGCGGCGCTTGGTGTCGGCGTCCTGAGGGTCGTGGCTGGAGACGATGACATCGATTTCCCCGGCGGCCAGGCCGCGCACCATGGCCGCGCGGTCGTCCTCGGACCGCAGCGGCGGACAAACCCGGAAGAACGTGCGGTAGGGCCCGATGTCGTTCTCGTTGAGGGTGAGGTGATTGATGGATACACCGCAAGTGACGGGCAGCTTTCGGGCCTTGGCCGAGCGGATCACGGCCAGGCTCTCTGCACAGGACAGCGTCGAGGCGTGGTAGCGCCCGCCGGTGATCTCCACGAGGCGCACGTCGCGTTCAAGCACGATGGTCTCGGCCGCCTTGTTGACGCCGGGCAGGCCGAGCCTGGTGGCCACCTCGCCCGAGTTCATCACGGCGCCCTCCGTGAGGTGGGGGTCCTCGGTGTGGTGCACAATCAGCGCCCCGAAATCCTTGGAGTAAAGCAGCACATTGCGCATCACGCGGGCGTTGGAGATGCTGGTCTTGCCGTTGGTGAAGGCGAGCGCCCCGGCCCTCTTCAAGAGGCCGATCTCGGTCATCTCCTGGCCCTTGAGGCCGCGGGTCATGGCAGCCATCACGTGCACGTTGACAGCGGCGTTGTCGCGGGCACGGCGCTGGATGAAGTCGACCAGGGCCACCTGATCGATGACGGGCTCGGTGTCGGGCATCACCACGATGGTGGTGACCCCACCGGCGGCAGCGGCCTGGCTCGCCGTCTTGAGCGTCTCGCGATGCTCCTGGCCGGGCTCGCCGGTGAACACCTGCATGTCGATCAGGCCGGGGCACAGCACGTGACCCTTGCAGTCGATCACCTTGGCGCGCTCGGGTGCGTTGCGCCGCAAATGGCCGCCGAGGTCGGCGATCTCGCCGTCGCGCACGAGCAGGCCGCCGGGCTCGTCCTTGCCCGACGCCGGATCGATCAGGCGCGCGTTGAGGAAGGCCGTTGCCGCTTGTTCCGCCGATGAGCCGTTCTTGCGCATGTCAGCTCTCAATGGTTGGGCAGCAGGCGGGCCATCGCCTCCAGCACCGCCATGCGCACAGCCACGCCCATCTCCACCTGGTCGCGAATGACGCTGCGCGAGTGGTCGGCGATGGTCGAGGCGATCTCGACGCCGCGGTTCATCGGGCCCGGATGCATGATCAGCGCATCGGGCTTGGCGCGCGCCAGCTTGTCGTGGTCAAGGCCGAAGAAGTGGTAGTATTCGCGAGTAGAGGGCACGTAGGAGCCCTGCATGCGCTCGCGCTGCAGGCGCAGCATCATGACGATGTCGGCGTCCTCGAGCCCTGCGTTCATGTCGGTGAAGACCTCGGCGCCCAGCCGTTCGGTTTGCGGCGGCAGCAGCGTCGATGGCGCAACGACGCGCACGCGAGCACCCAGAGTGTTCAGCACATTGATGTTGGAGCGGGCCACACGCGAATGCAGGATGTCACCGCAGATGGCGACCGTAAGCCCTGCAACACGACCCTTGGCGCGGCGGATGGTAAGCGCGTCGAGTAGCGCCTGCGTCGGGTGCTGATGCGAACCATCGCCCGCATTGATCACGGAGCAGTCGACCTTCTGCGCCAGCAGCTCGACGGCACCGGCCTTGTCGTGGCGCACCACCAGAATGTCGGGGCGCATGGCGTTGAGCGTCATGGCCGTGTCGATCAGCGTCTCGCCCTTGGAGACGGACGAGTTGGACACATTCATGTTCATGACGTCGGCGCCGAGACGCTTGCCGGCCAGCTCGAACGAGCTCTGCGTGCGCGTCGAAGCCTCGAAGAACAGGTTGATCAGCGTTCGCCCGCGCAGGACGTCGCGCTTCTTGATGATCTGGCGGCCGCGCTGGAAGATGTGCTGCGCCTCCTCGCCGCGGAACTCTCCCGACG
>DASTOW010000303.1:0-10950 GCA_035762425.1 Hyphomicrobiaceae bacterium
AGCACGTCATTTGACCATCCGTCGTCCAGCAGAACCTTGCTGAAATGTAAATCCGACACGTGAGCTCCGTCGCTCGCCTGCATTAGACAAAGCAGATTGGGCGGACTAGCGTTCGTCCGTCCAGAGGAATTGTCGTCCAGGCCGTGAGGAGCTGCCATGCTGGTGGATCGCGTTTGGACCGGAGCGAGGCTTGCAACGCTCGATCCCGGGCGCTCAGGCCTTGGCGTGATCGACAACGGCGCTATCGCATCGCGCAACGGCCGCATCGCCTGGGTCGGCCCCGCCGGCGAGATGCCCGCCTTCGACAGCCGCGAGCTGATTGATCTGGGCGGCCGCTGGATCACCCCGGGCCTGATCGACTGTCACACCCATCTCGTGTACGGCGGCAATCGCGCCCACGAGTTCGAGCTGCGGCTGGCGGGTGCGACCTACGAGGAGATCGCCCGCGCCGGTGGCGGCATCCTCTCCACCGTCAAGGCCACGCGGGCGGCGTCGGAGGCCGATCTGGTGGCCGCGAGCCTGCCCCGCTTAAGTGCACTGATCGCCGAGGGCGTCACCAGCATCGAGATCAAGTCGGGCTACGGCCTGGAGACCGCAACGGAAGGCCGGCAGCTGCGCGCCGCCCGCGCGCTCGCCACCCAGCGCCCGATCTCGGTCACGACGACGTTCCTCGGCGCGCACGCGTTGCCGCCCGAGGCCGACGGCGACAAGGATGCCTACATCGCCCGCCTGTGCGCGCAGATGCTGCCGGCGATCGCCGCCGAGGGTCTGGCGGACGCCGTCGATGCCTTCATGGAGGGCATTGCCTTCAGCGGGGCGCAGACGGCACGCGTGTTCGAGGTGGCCAAGCGCCTCGGCCTGCCCGTCAAGCTGCACGCCGACCAGCTCTCCAATCTCGGCGGAGCCAAGCTGGCCGCGCGCTATGGCGCGCTGTCGGCGGATCACTTGGAGTACACCGACGAGGAAGGGGCCGCCGCCATGGCCAAGGCCGGCCTGGTTGCGGTGCTGTTGCCCGGCGCCTTCTACTTCATCCGCGAGACGCACAAGCCGCCGGTGGACCTGTTGCGCAAGTATCGCGTGCCCATGGCGATTGCCACCGACAGCAATCCGGGCTCCTCGCCGCTCACGTCGCTGCTCCTCAGCATGAACATGGCGGCGACGCTGTTCCGCCTGACCGTCGACGAGATCATCGCGGGCACCACACGCGAGGCGGCCCGCGCCCTTGGCCGGCTCGACGACACCGGCACCTTGGCAGCCGGCAAAGCCTGCGACCTTGCCATCTGGAACGTCGAACGCCTGGCCGAGCTGCCCTACCGCATGGGCCACAATCCGCTGCATCAGCGTGTCTGGAGAGGCCAGTGAGCGAGATCGTGTTGCGGCCCGGCCAGGTGTCGCTGGCCGAATGGCACTCTATCTACAGCGGGGCAGCCGTCCGCCTCGACCCGTCCAGTGCATCGGCCATCGCGCGCAGTGCGCGCGCCGTGGCAGCCATCGTGGCGCGCGGCGAGCCCGTGTACGGCATTAATACCGGCTTTGGCAAACTGGCGAGCGTTCGCATCGATGCGGGCGACCTCGCCAGGCTGCAGCACAATATCGTCTTGTCGCATGCCGTCGGCGTCGGCGACCCGGCACCACGCGATGTTGTGCGCCTGATGCTGGCGTTGAAGCTGGCCAGTCTCGGCCGCGGTGCTTCCGGCGTGGCGCCCGCCACCATCGCGTTGCTGGAGGCGATGCTCGACAAGGGTCTGCTGCCCGTGGTTCCGAGCCAAGGCTCGGTGGGCGCATCGGGTGACTTGGCGCCACTGGCGCACATGGCCGCGGCGATGATCGGCGTCGGCGAGATGGATACTGCGGCGGGTCGCGCGCCCGCTGCACAGGCGCTGCGCGAGCACGGGCTGTCGCCGCTGACCTTGGGACCCAAGGAAGGCCTGGCGCTGCTCAACGGCACGCAGTTCTCGACAGCCTATGCCCTGGCCGCACTGTTTGCGGCCAGGACGGCATTGCACGCGGCATTGGTGATCGGCGCGTTGTCGACGGATGCAGCCAAAGGCTCGGATGCCCCGTTCGATGCACGCATCCACGCGCTGCGCGGGCATCCTGGGCAGATCGCCTGCGCCGACGCCCTGCGCGCGCTGATGGCCGCAAGCGCCATTCGCGCGTCGCACCTGACGGGCGATGACCGCGTGCAGGACCCCTACTGCCTGCGCTGCCAGCCGCAAGTGATGGGCGCCGCACTAGATGTGCTCCGGCAGGCTGCCGGCGTGATCGGCATCGAGGCCAACGGCGTATCCGACAATCCGCTGATCATGGCCGAGGCAGGGATCGCGCTTTCCGGCGGCAACTTCCACGCCGAGCCCATCGCTTTCGCAGCCGACACCATGGCGCTGGTGCTTTGCGAAATCGGTTCGCTGTCGGAGCGGCGCATGGCCATGCTGGTCGACCCGGTGCTGTCCAGGCTGCCGGCGTTCCTGACGCCGCGGCCGGGGCTCAACTCCGGGTTCATGGTGGCCCAGGTGACGGCCGCCGCGCTGGTGTCGGAGAACAAGCAGCGGGCGGCGCCAGCAAGCGTCGATTCGCTTCCGACCTCCGCCAACCAGGAAGATCATGTATCGATGGCGGCGCATGCCGCACGGCGGCTGCTGCCGATGGCCGAGAACCTGGTGCAGATCCTGGCCATCGAGCTGCTGGCCGCCTGCCAGGGCTGCGACTTCCACGCGCCGCTTGCGTCGAGCCGGCCCTTGGAGGCGGTGCGCAAGCTGGTGCGAGCCGAGGTCGCGCATCTGGACGACGATCGCTACATGGCGCCCGACATCGGCAAGGCCGCGGCGCTGGTACGATCAGGTGCAGTGGTGAAGGCAACCGCGATTGCTTTGCCGCAGATGTGGACCTAGCGATGGCAACAGCTAACCCAAGTTGGCTGACGGTGCAGCAGCGCGACGCGCCGCTGATCGTCAGCTACCCGCACACGGGCACCGACATCCCGTCCGACATCGAGGCGCGTTGTGTATCCGCGTGGCTGGCACGCAAGGATGCCGACTGGTGGATCGATCAGCTCTACGCAGACATGGCCCAAGAGCTGGGCGCCACCATCGTCCACACCGCAATCTCGCGCACCGTCATCGATGTCAATCGCGATCCCTCTGGCGTGTCCCTCTATCCCGGTCAGAACACGACCGAGCTGGTGCCCACCGCCACCTTCGACGGCGAGCCGCTGTGGAAGCCGGGGCAAGTGCCCGATGCCGCGCAAATCGCCCATCGACGCGCAATCTACTTTGCCCCCTATCATGCAGCGCTCGGCGGCGAAATCGCGCGCTTGCGCGCACAGCACCCACGCGTGGCGCTCTACGATTGCCACTCGATCCGCTCCGTCATACCGCGCCTATTCGAGGGCGAGCTGCCGGTGATGAACATTGGCACCAACTCAGGTGCTGCCTGTGCGCTGCAATTGCAAGACGCGATTGCAAGCATCTCTGAGGCCGGCGACTTCTCCTACATTGTCAACGGACGCTTCAAGGGCGGCTACATCACGCGCCACTACGGCCAGCCGGGCCAGGGCGTGCACGCCGTACAGATGGAGCTGGCCTGCCGCGGTTACATGCACGAAACAGCAGGGCCGGTCAGCGAAGGCAGCTGGCCGATGCCGTTTGATGCCGACTACGCTGCGCCGATCCGCGACGCGCTCCGCGCCATCCTCGAAACCTGCCTGCGCTTTGCCAAAGAGGGCACGCCATGACCCGCATCGATAACGCCCGTATCATCCGGGCGCCACACGGCACGGAGCTGTCGGCAAAGAGCTGGCTCACCGAGGCGCCGCTCAGGATGCTCATGAACAACCTCGATCCGGAGGTGGCGGAAAAGCCGTCGGAACTGGTGGTATACGGCGGCATCGGCCGCGCGGCGCGCGATTGGGAGAGCTTCGATCGCATGGTCGCTGCGCTGCGCAAGCTTGCGGCCGACGAGACCCTGTTGGTGCAGTCCGGCAAGCCGGTCGGCGTGTTCCGCACGCATGCCGACGCGCCGCGCGTGCTGATCGCCAACTCCAATATCGTGCCGCACTGGGCCACGCTGGAGCACTTCAACGAACTCGATGGCAAGGGCCTGATGATGTACGGCCAGATGACGGCTGGCTCGTGGATCTACATCGGCAGTCAGGGCATCGTGCAGGGCACCTACGAGACCTTCGTGGAGGTGGGCCGCCGCCACTATGGCGGGTCGCTTGCCGGCAAGTGGATTCTCACTGCCGGCCTCGGCGGCATGGGCGGCGCGCAGCCACTGGCGGCCGTGATGGCCGGCGCCTCGATGCTGGCAGTGGAGTGCCAGCCGAGCCGCATCGAGATGCGTCTAAGGACCAAGTATCTCGACGCCCAGGCCACGACCCTCGACGAAGCGCTGGCGATGATCGAGCAATCCTGCCGCGAGCGCAAGGCACTATCGGTCGGCCTGATCGGCAACGCCGCCGACATCTTCCCCGAGTTGGTGCGGCGCGGCGTGCGCCCCGACGTGGTGACCGACCAGACCTCCGCGCACGACCCCATCAACGGCTATCTGCCCAAGGGCTGGTCGCTGGCCGACTGGGAGAGCCGGCGCAGCTCCGACCCCAAGGCGGTGCAGCAGGCAGCCAAACGCTCCATGGCCGAGCACGTACGCGCCATGCTGGAGTTCCACCGGCGCGGCATTCCCACCGTCGACTACGGCAATAACATCCGCCAGATGGCTTTGGACGAGGGCGTGGCAGATGCCTTTGCTTTCCCGGGCTTCGTGCCGGCTTACATTCGCCCGCTGTTCTGCCGCGGCATCGGCCCGTTCCGCTGGGCTGCCCTGTCCGGCGACCCGGAGGACATCTTCCGCACCGATGCCAAGGTGAAGGAACTGCTGCCCGATAACGTGCACCTGCACAATTGGCTCGACATGGCCCGCACTCGCATCAAGTTCCAGGGGCTGCCTGCGCGCATCTGCTGGGTGGGCCTCGGCGATCGGCACCGCCTCGGCCTGGCCTTCAACGACATGGTGGCCAAAGGCGAATTGAAGGCGCCCCTCGTGATCGGCCGCGATCATCTGGATGCAGGCTCGGTGGCGAGCCCCAATCGCGAGACCGAGGCCATGCGTGACGGCTCCGATGCCGTCTCCGACTGGCCTTTGCTCAACGCCTTGCTGAACTGCGCCTCCGGCGCCACCTGGGTGTCGATCCACCACGGCGGCGGGGTCGGCATCGGCTACTCGCAGCACGCCGGCATGGTGATCGTCTGCGACGGCACGGCGGACGCCGCGCGCCGCATCGAGCGCGTGCTGTGGAACGACCCGGCCACCGGCGTCATGCGCCACGTCGATGCGGGCTACGAGGAGGCCATCGCCTGCGCGCGCCAGCACGGGCTGGACCTGCCAAGCCGCGCCTGAGCGAACCCGCACGTGCCGCGCCTGGCCCGTTCGGCTAGTGCGTCTGCACCCTGGCAGCAAGCATGGCTTCGGCGCGGATTTCCTCGGTGAGGCGAGCCTTCAGGGCCGAGAATTCCGGGCTGGTCTTGAGCGTATAGTGGCGCGGATAGGGCAGATCGACCCGCACCTCGGCCTTGATACGGCCGGGGCGCGCCGACATCACCAACACGCGTGAGGCGAGGAAGATCGATTCCTCGATGTCGTGCGTCACGAATAAAACTGTCTTGGTCTCGCGCTGCCAGATGTCGAGCAGGGTCTCCTGCATCAATGACCGCGTCTGGTTGTCGAGTGCACCAAACGGCTCGTCCAGCAGCATGATCTTGGGGTCGTTGGCCAGCACGCGGGCAATCGCGGTGCGTTGTTGCATGCCGCCCGACAGCTGCTTGGGATAGTGGCGCTCGAAGCCGGCAAGGCCGACGCGCGCACACCAGTCGTGGCTGAGCCCGGTGCGCCGCGCCTCCGGAATGCCGCGCTCACGCAGGCCGAAGGCGATGTTGTCGATGACGGTAAGCCACGGGAACAGGGTGTAGGACTGAAACACCATGCCGCGCTCGGGCCCGGGCCCTGTCACCTGCTCGCCATCGAGCAGCACGCGACCCTCGGTGGCGCGGTCGAGCCCGGCGATGATGCGCAGCAGGGTCGACTTGCCGCAGCCCGAGGGCCCGAGGATGGTGATGAAGTCGTTGTCGGCGACGTCGAACGTGGTCGGCTGCAGCGCCAGCGTCGGCGTCCCATCCTTGCGCGAGGGCGCAAACGTGCGTGTCACGCCGTCGATGCGCAGCTTGCTCATGCAAGTCGCCAGGGAAACAGCCAGCGATTGCCAGCCTTGAACAGGAAATCCGAGACCAGCCCGATCATGCCGATGACGATGATGCCGAAGATGATCTGGCCAGTGTTGAGCAGGGCCTGGCTGTCGACAATCATGTGGCCGATGCCCGCCGATGACCCGATCAGCTCGGCGACGATCACATAGGTCCACGCCCAGCCGAGCACGAGGCGCAGGATCTCGGCGATGTCCGGTGCCGCGGACGGAATGAGCACGCGCCGAATGATGCCGGCATCTCCCGCGCCCAGCGTGTAGGCCGCCTCGACCAGATCGCGCCTGGTGCTGCCGACGGTGACGGCCACCATCAGGATGATCTGGAACACCGAGCCTATGAAGATCACCAGCAGCTTTTGCTTCTCGCCAATGCCGGCCCACAGGATCAGCAGGGGGATGAACGCCGACGCTGGCAGGTAGCGCGCAAAGGAGACGAACGGCTCGAAGAAGGCCTCCACCGACTTGTAGGTGCCCATCATCACTCCCAGCGGCACGCCCACCAGCGCCGCCAGCACGAAGCCACCCACCACGCGCCAGATCGTGATGGCGATGTCGAATAGAAACCCATGTCGCACGAGCAGTTCGTAGCCTTCGCGCAGCATCGTGAACGGATCAGCCAGGAAGGTGCGCGTGACGTAGCCGCCGAGCGTCGCCCACGCCCAGGCCAGCACGAACAGGGCGAAGAACAGCACGCCCAGCAGCGCGCGCGTTGCAGATGGGATAGGTTCGAGGGGACGAGGCATTGCTGGCCGCCGGTAGAGCCAGGTCCCCCGGCAGAGTATATCGAGCCAGGCAACCCGTTGGTGATTGCGGCCTATTGCAAGCAGGTCGCGACGATAGGCTAATGTAGTCCAGATCGAGCTACTTGATGAAGCTGGCGTCCATGATGCCGGCGATGTCTGGTACCTGCTTGATGATGCCAACCTCCAGCAACAGGTCGGCCGCCTCCTTGGAGAACGCCTGCAACTCGCCGTCGAAGAACTTCTGGTTCGCCGCCTTGTCCTGCCAGCGCAGATACTTGGCGGAGTTGCCGAACTGCTCGCCGGTCTGCTTCACGTCGGCGCCCATGATCTCGTAGGCCTTGGCCTGCTCCTTGCCGATCATGGCGACCGCCTGGAAGTAGCTGTCGGCCAGCGCCTTTGCCGCCTTGGAATTGTCAGCCAGGAATTTCGGCGTGCAGCCGAAGGTATCCATGATCATCGGATAGTCGAGCGTGGTGGCGATGATCTTGCCCTTGTCGGGCGCGGCGCGCACCGCCGACAGGTAGGGCTCGTAGGTCATGGCCGCATCGTTCTGCCCCGCGATGAAGGCCGTGGCGGCGGCCGCCGGCTCGAGATTGACGATGGTCACGTCCTTCACCGACATGCCGTTCTTCTTCAGGAACCAGGCGAGCGTGAAGTACGGCGCCGTGCCGGGTGCCGAAGCCGCCACCGTCTTGCCTTTCAGGGCCTTGATCGAGGCGATGTCGTTGCGCACAGCCATGCCGTCCGCGCCATACGACTTGTCGAGCTGGAAGATCTGCTTGGTGGCAACGCCATTAGCATTCCACACAACCCAGGTCTCGACCGTCGTGGCGGCGCACTGGATGTCGCCCGAAGCAATGGCCAGATGCCGATCCTTCTGGGGGATCTTCTTGATGGACACGTCGAGGCCGTTGGCCTTGAAGATACCGGCCTCCTTGGCCAGCGTCAGGGGTGCAAAGCCGGTCCACCCCGAGATACCGATCGCGACCTGGGTTTCCTGGGCCGACGCGGTTCCGCACAAGCCGATCAGGGCAGTGAGTACGGTGGCCCTCATCAGATGACGCATGAAATTTTCTCCTACAAAGGAACGATCTGTGCGGACGGTATTGCCAATCAGGCAAGCCTGTCCAGCAAGGATGTGGCGTTGCGATGTCGCGCTGCCCAAACGGTGCACAGATTGACGCCAAATGAGACGGCGCGCCGGCCTTTGCCTGCTCGGCCGGTCACGCCAGTACCCGCGGCAGCCACGTGGCGATCTCGGGCACCACCAGCAGCAGGGCAAGCAGCAGCAGGCTGAGCACGATGTAGGGTATCACGGCCTGGAAGATATGGGCCATGGTGACCTCGGGCGGCGCCACGCCTCGCATGGTCATCAGCAGCAGACCATGTGGCGGCAGCAGCAGGCCAAGCTGCATGCAGATAAGAAACAACACGCCAAACCAGATGGGGTCGATGCCCAGCCGCTGCACCAGCGGCATGAAAACGGGAAGCGTGATCAACATCATGCTGACCTGGTCGACGAAGATGCCGAGGAAGATCAGGATGGCCATCATGAGGGCAACGACCATCAGCGGCGTGAGGCCCTGGGCCATGATAGCCGATACCATCCCCTCGGTGGCACCTGAGAAGCTCAGGATTTGCGAGAAGGTAGTCGCGCCCAGGATGATGAACAGGATCATGCCCGAGATGGCGACCGTCCCCTCGAGCGATTTCTTGAGTGCGGTCAGCGTCATCGAGCGATAGGCGATGGCCATGACGATGGTCGCGAAAGCGCCAAGCGCGGCTGATTCCGTCGGCGTCGCTAGTCCACCCGACATGGCGCCGACAACCACGGCAAAAATTCCGACCAGCGGCACCACGTACACGAGCAGCAGCTTGACGCTCTCGCCCGCCGGCCGCTCGGCGATCGTGCCGGGCGGGGCCAGCGCCGGCGAAACATGCGCACGCACCATAATGTAGCAGACGAAGGCAACCGAGAGCATCAGCCCCGGGACGATGCCGCCGATCAGCAGCTTCGAGATGGAGATGCCGGACAGGCTACCAAGCAGAACCGTCAGCGCCGATGGCGGGATCAGCATGTCGACGGCACCGATCGCCATGATCGGTCCCGCCGCCATGGTCGGATGATAGCCGCGCGCCAGCATGACCGGCAGCATCAGCGAGCCGAGCATGGCCGTGGTGGCGATGGTCGACCCCGAAATTGCCGAGAACACCGTACCTGCAATCACCGCCACCACCGCCAGGCGGCCCGGCACACGGCGGATCAATCCCTCCACCCCGTCGATGACCTTGAGCGCCAGGCCGGTGTGGAACAGCACCTCACCCATCAGGATGAAAAGCGGGATCGGCGTAAGCGAGAAATTGACGACCGACACCACGCTGTTGCGCACCACCTGCAGCAGCCCGGGCTCGCCGCCGAGAAACAGCCAGGCGCCGACGATATTGATGGCAATGAACGACAAGGCGACCGGCATGCCGATCAGGAGCAGGACCGTCGACCCGCCCAGCAGCAGCAGGGCCGCCATCTGCCAGGACATGATCATGGCGAACCACCGCTGCCGGATGCCTGCCGCGCGCCGGCGCAGCGCTCTCTCATGACGCCGACACCGCCTCCGAGCGCGCAATCCGTTCGCCGCGTCCCAGGCGATGGATGCGGAACACGAACTCGACCGTGAACAACAGGAATGTCACAGGCAAGGGTGCCAGCAGCCACCATTCCGGCATCACCAAGGTCTTGATGCTCACGGCGCCGGTCAGATAGCTGGAGACGGTTACTTTGGCCCCGTACCAGACGAAATACAGGCAGCAGGCAAGACCCAAGACATCGCCAACCCACTCCAGTTGCCAGGCGCGTCGCGGCGGCAGTGCCCTGAGCAGGATGTCGACACGAATGTGCCGGCCCTGGCGCAGAAGCCAGGGGCCGGTCATCAGCGTGATGAGATAGAGGATGTCTTCGGACACCTCGTTGCTCCAGGCAATGCCCCGAAGCCCAAGGTTGCGCAACGCTACGTCGCCGGTGATGATCAGCATCATCGCCAGCACCAGCAGGCAGGACAGCCCCATCATGGCGTTGAGCAGGTGCTCCTGAAGGCGCGAGAGACGCTGCATGGGAATCCCTCCCGCCGATCACCGACCATAAGGACCGGCTTCTCCCTCCCTCACTTGGAGAAGAATTCCTTCAGCTTGGGTCCGTGCTCCGGGCTTTGCTTGATGACGCCCTCCCAACCTGTCGCATAGGCTTTTGCTCGGAAGGATTGTGCCTCATCGGCGGAGAAAGTGATGGTCTCGATGCCGGACGCCTTTTGCCGCTCGACCTCGGCGGCGTTGTGCTTGGCCCAGTCGGTGCCCTCGGTCTCGAGCCACTGTGCGGCCTCGGTCACCACCTTGCGCTGGGCGTCGTTGAGCTTGTTCCAGGCGTCCTTGTTGACGATCACGCTGACCTCGACGTTGTAGAAGCCCGGATCGACGCGATACTTGGTCTTCTCCTGCCAGCCGAGCTCGAAGATGCCGTGGATCGGCCAGCCGTAGCCATCCACCACACCGCGCTCCAGCGCCGTGTAGACCTCGCCGGGCGCTGTCTGCACGACCGTCGCGCCAAGCGCGGAGAAGAAATCGCGATAGACCGGCGTGATGCGAATCTTGAGGCCGTTCAGGTCCGGCTTGGTGATCGGCTTCGTCAGATAAAGATGAAACGGCGAGTCGTTGGCGTAGCGGGCCAGGA
Organism: Hyphomicrobiaceae bacterium; assembly: GCA_035762425.1. Taxonomy (GTDB): domain Bacteria; phylum Pseudomonadota; class Alphaproteobacteria; order Rhizobiales; family Hyphomicrobiaceae; genus AWTP1-13. The sequence goes on from DASTOW010000303.1 coordinate 10,718, forward strand.
AGATCGCATTCATCTTCTGATCGTAGAGCTTCGCCATGTAGTCGAACGCGCCACTCTTGCGCAGCTCGGCCATGGGCCGCTCGGTCAGCTTCCAGGCATCGGCTTCGGGCATGACGTTGGTGTAGAAGGCGCCGGTCACGAAAGCCATGTCGACCACGCCGTTCTTGAGCGCGGTGCCGACCTCGAACGGCGGCATCGCCTTCGGGCCGCCAATGAAATTGATCTGGACGCTG
>DASTOW010000304.1:0-10322 GCA_035762425.1 Hyphomicrobiaceae bacterium
GACCGGCATTCGGGGCCGGCGCAGCAGACGCGGGCCCTAGGTGTGCAGGCACGCACCCTGGAGATCAACGCCAAGCTCGGCATCGTCGAGCGTGCGCTCGAGCTCGGCAAGCGCGGCACGGGCGCCAATATGTGGGCGCAAGGTCGAAAGACCGCGCGCGTTCCGCTGGGAGAGGCGGGCGCCACGGTGACGCCCTATCCCTACATACTGATCCTCGGCCAGGACGATAACGAGATGATCATGGGCGCCAAGCTCAACGAGCTTGGCGTGTCGGTGCTTTGGGAAACCGAGCTGGTCGGGCTTGCGCAGGACCCAGACAAGGTCAGGGCGACGCTCAAGATGCCGGATGGATCGAGCCCAACCATCACGGCCGCATGGGTCGGCGGATGCGACGGCGCGCATAGCTCGGTGCGCGAGCTGAGCGGCATTACCTTTCCCGGCGCCCCCTATGAGCACGTGTTCTACGTCGCCGACACCGAGGCGACCGGTAGCATGGTGCGCGACGAGCTCAACGTCTACCTGTGGCGCCAGGGCTTCCACCTGCTGTTTCCGATGCGCGGAAAGGATCACTGGCGCATCGTCGGCATTGTGCCGGAACATCTGCGCGACCGGCGCGATCTTAGGATCGAGGACGTGATGCCCTCGCTGCGCACGGAGGCAGGTGCGGACTTGTCGATCAAAACGTGCACCTGGTTTTCCACCTACCGCATCCACCATCGCTGTGCATCCCGCTTCCGCGACCGCCGCTGCTTCCTTCTGGGAGACGCGGCCCATATCCACAGCCCGGTCGGCGCGCAGGGTATGAACACCGGCCTGCAGGATGCCTACAACCTCGCTTGGAAGCTGGCCTTGGTGGTGCGGGGCTGGGCGGGCAACAGTCTGCTCGATTCCTACGAGGCGGAACGTCAACCGGTGGCCCAGCGGCTGCTGCACACGACGGACCGCGGCTTCAGGCTGGTGGTGTCGGACAACTGGCTTGCCGGCCTGTGGCGCACACAAATCCTGGCCAGGCTGGCCACCTTGGCGATGAGTTTTCAGCGTGTCCAGGCGCTGGCCTTCCGCACCGTGTCCCAGACCGGCATAAACTATCGCAAGAGTTCCCTGTCAGAGGCGCTGGGGGGCCTGCCCGAGGGCGCGCCGCGCGCCGGTGATCGCTTCCCGTGGCTGCGGCTGAAGCTGCGTCCTGGCGGTCCAGTTGAGGACCTGTTCAAGGCCCTCGATGATAGGCACTTCAACCTGATCGTGATCGGCCAGCCTTCGCCCCTGGACGCGGGTGCAGCCCTCGGCGACCTGGTGCACACGCACGTGCTGCCTGCCGATGCCGATAATGACGCGGAGCTGACGCGCGTGCACATTCGCCAACCAGCCTTCTACCTATTGCGCCCGGACGGCCATATCGGCTTGTGCGGCACGCGCCTGGAGCCGGGCGCCATCACCCGCTACCTGGCCGAGCGGCTGCATTTCGAGCACCAAGGGCGCGACATGCCGGCTCAGACTTTGGCGTAGCCAACCACGTCCTGCTCAATGGCACCGAAGATCGAGCGGCCGGTGGCGTCCAGCATCTCGATTTTGATGCGGTCGCCGAACTGCAGGAACGGCGTCTTGGCCTTACCTTCCAGAATGGTCTCCACGGTGCGCACTTCGGCAAGGCAAGTGTAGCCGGCGCCCCCCTGCTCGACCGGCTTGCCCGGCTCGTCGCCGTCCTTGTTGGACACGGTGCCCGAGCCGATGATGGTGCCGGCGCCGAGCCGGCGGGTGCGGGCGGCGTGCGCGATCAGATCGGGGAATGAAAAGGTCATGTCGCGCCCGGCGTTGGGCCGGCCGAGCGGCTTGCCGTTGATGGACGCCAGCAGCGGCAGGTGCACCTTGCCGCTCTGCCAGGCAGAACCGAGCTCGTCGGGCGTCACGGCGACGGGCGAGAAGGCGGTCGAGGGCTTGCCGTGGAAAAAGCCGAAGCCTTTGGCGAGTTCCGCCGGGATCAGGTTGCGCAGCGATACGTCGTTGACCAGCATGACAAGGCGGATGGCATCGCCGGCCTCGGCCGACGGGGACCCCATAGGCACATCGTCGGTGACGACGGCGACCTCGCCTTCCAGGTCGATGCCCCAGGCCGCATCGGCCACTTCGATCGGCTCGCAGGGGCCAAGGAACGTGTCCGACCCACCCTGATACATGAGCGGGTCGGTCCAGAAGCTGTGCGGCATGTCGGCGCCCCGCGCCTTGCGCACCAGCTCGACGTGATTGACGTAGGCCGATCCATCTGCCCATTGATAGGCGCGCGGCAATGGTGCCATGCAGCATTGGGGGTCGAAGTCGACCATTTCGAAGGGCGGCATCCGCCTCCCCTCTACGGCTTCGTTAAGTTCAGCGTAAATCCGTTCGGCCTTGAGATGCGTATCTTGCCAGTCATCAAGCAGCTGCTGCAGGGTGCCAAGCCCTGCTATGGTGGTCTCGGCGATGACGGCCTTGGTCATGTCGCGCGAAACGACGGCTAGAGCCCCGTCGCGCGTTCCATTGCGGTAAGTCGCGAATTTCATGCAATCGCCATGTGGGCTAAGTTAGGTGGAATGGATCTACCGGGGAGGACGCAGTCTTGAAGCGCAGAACGTTCCTGCAGGGCGGTGCCACTGCAGCGCTGGCAACCTCGGCCGTCTCGATGCCGGCCATCGCCCAAACCGCCCCCGAGCTGAAATGGCGGCTCACCTCCAGCTTCCCCAAATCGCTCGACACGATCTTCGGCACCGCCCAGACGCTGTGCCGATATATCGCGGAAGCCAGCGACAACAAGTTCCAGATCCAGCCGTTCGCGGCCGGCGAGCTGGTGCCCGGCCTGCAGGCCCTGGACGCCGTGACCAGTGGTGCGGTCGAGTGCGCGCATACGCCCACCTATTTCTACTTCGGCAAGGACCCCACGCTCGGCTTCGGCACCGGCCTGCCGTTCGGCCTCAACACCCGGCACCAGCAGTCGTGGTGGGATTTTGCCGGCGGCGAGGAACTCGTCAACACCTCACTGAAGAAGCTCAACGCCTATGGCATTCCGGCCGGCAACTCTGGAACCCAGATGGGCGGCTGGTTCCGCAAGGAAATCGAGACCCTCGACGACCTGAAGGGCCTGAAGTTCCGCATCGGCGGCATGGGCGGTCAGGTGTTCGCGCGGCTCGGGGCCGTGCCGCAGCAAATTGCCCCTGGGGACATCTACCCGGCACTGGAGCGCGGCACGATCGATGCGGCCGAGTTCGTCGGTCCCTACGATGACGAAAAGCTCGGCTTCTACAAGGTGGCCAAGAATTACTATTTCCCAGGCTGGTGGGAGGGCAGCGCCATGCTGCACCTGTGCATCAATCTGGAGAAGTGGAATTCGCTGCCGAAGTACTACCAGGCAATCGTGCGCCAAGCCTGCGATGCGGCCAACATCTGGATGCTCGCCAAATACGACGCTGTGAACGCTGCGGCCCTCAAGCGGCTGATCGCCAACGGAGCGGTGCTGAAAGCGTTTCCACAGCCGGTCATGGAGGCCTGCTACAAAGCGACCAACGAGCAGTTCGCCGAAATCGCCGCCAAGGACGCGCATTTCAAGAAAGCGTTGGAGTCCATGAACGCGTTCCGTCGCGAGCAGCTGCCCTGGTGGCAGGTGGCGGAATACTCGTTCGACACCTTCATGATCAGCACGCGCAAGGGGTGAGGCTCGTTCCCGCGCCACCCGGCACGCCCAGCTACCGGGGCAGTTGGGGACCACGCGCGCGACTGCGCAAGTCGAAGAACAGCGCCTGGCTGATGACCGCCTTCAACGCTTCCGCCTGAAATGGCTTGCTGATCAGGAACGTCGGCTCGGGCCGCAGGCCGGTGAGGAGCCGCTCGGGAAACGCAGTGACGAAGATCACCGGAACGGAGACGTCCTGCAGGAACTCGTTGGCGGCATCGATGCCCGAGCTGCCGTCGGCGAGCTGAATGTCCGCAAGAACCAATCCAGGACGGGTTTGCTGCACGGCCTCGATGGCTTGCCGTTCGGTGCGCGCCACCCTGACGACACGATGGCCGAGGCTCTGTACCAAGTGTTCGAGGTCCATGGCGATCAGCGGTTCGTCCTCGATGATCACCACGTCCGTGGCAATTTGCGAGGCGATATCCTGGTTCGCATCCTCGAGCAGGGAAGCCACCTCGTCCGGCGCCATCCCAAGTACAAGCGCGGCGTCCTGCAGCGTGAACTCCTCCATGGCCACCAGCAGGAACGCCTGGCGCCCCACCGGGGTCAGCGCCGCGAGGTTGCGCTGCACCGCATCGACGGCCGGCGTCGATGGCGCGTCCGAAACCAGCGGCCGTGCCTCCAGCGCATCGACCTGCTCGACCACGGACCGATAGAGCTCGATGCGCGCCGGCATGTTGCCCGCCTTGCCGGCCAGTATGCGTTCGATGGCCGACACAACGCAGGCATCACCGAGCGTCTGGCTGCCCGTCAGGGCGCGCGCGAAACGCCGCAGGAAAGGGACGTGGCCGACCAGACCTTCATCGCTCGACATAATTCACTCATTGTCCCGCCGCATCTGCCGTCTAGACGGCAGCCGTAGTGCCAACCATCGCTTTTTTGCCGGCGCTAGACGGTGCGCCAGAGCTCAAGGTGTTCGATATGAACGAAGACGACGAGCTTCCGGTTCCAGCTGACAAGAACAAAAGCAAAGCGAAAGCCCAAGACGCCTCAGCGCTGCCCGTCCAGCTTGGCAAGAAGCTTCGCAACGTGTTTGGTGACGCGGATTCACAACCAGTCCCGGACCGCCTGAATGAACTTCTCGAAGCTCTCGCGGCTAAGGAGAAGGATTGCGGGTAGCTCGCAGGCTCGGTCCTAGGATCGAGCCCGGCGCCCACGCTAGGTCGGCGATGCTAGGTCGGCGACGCTGGTCTCGCCTAGCGCGCGGCAACGAGAATGCCGGAGCCGACCAGCATCGTGCCCGTCGCCTGGTGCAATCGTTGCGATGCTCGAGCCGAGGTCAGGAAGCGGCGGCTGCGTTCGAGCAACAACATGTAGCCGCCGTACACCGCATACGATATGCCAACCACCACCCCGCTCATGATTAAATAATCACTCCATGCAATTGAGCGGACATCGAGCAGAGTAGGCAACAGGGCGCCGTAGAAGAGTATGGGCTTGGGATTGCCAAGGGTCACGAGCAGGCCAATATCCACATCGCGCCACAACGCCGTTCCCTTGCGCATCTGGATCTCGATCGGTCTGGACGCGGCCCTGAAGGCGCGGTAGCCCAGCCAGATCAGATAGCCGGCACCCGCATACTTCACGACCTGGAACAGTGGTCCCATGGCGCCGGCGATCGCCGATAGCCCAGCCATCGCCACCCCCAGAAACATGAAATCGCCGAGCACGAGCCCTGTCGTAACGGCGCAACCGGCGTGCAAGCCAGATCCCAATGTCCGCGACAGGATGGCCGCCAGGCCGGCACCGGGCGCCAGGGCAAGAAGGAAGAAAGCGCAAGCAAAGACGGCCGCTGTTTCCAGGCTCATGTAGCAACCCCCGGGCAAGATGTGCAGCACCATACACCGGCGGCCTGCTAGGAGGGTGAGCCGGTGAAATTCTTCTCCAGCGGTGCCCAGCAGTCGGCGTAGTCCTCCTGCAGCGTGTCGAGCTCGGCTGCGTATTTGGTGAGGTGCTGCGGAAAACGCGTCTCGAACATGAAGGCCATGGTGCCGGTGAGCTTGACGGGCTGCAGGTTGACCTTGGTGGCGTGATCGTAGGCCTGCTTGTCGGGTCCGTGCGGCAGCATGCAGTTGTGCAGCGAGATGGCGCCCGGCGTGAAGCCCTCGGGCTTGGCGTCGTAGACGCCGTAGATGAGACCCATGAACTCCGACATGATGGTCATGTGGTACCAGGGCGGGCGGAAGGAGTGCTCCGCCACCGACCAGCGCTCGGGGAAAATCACGAAGTCGACATTGGCCGTGCCGGCCGTCTCCGACGGTGCGGTGAGCACGGTGAAGATCGACGGGTCGGGATGGTCGAAGTGGATGGCGCCGACCGGCGAGTAGTGGCGCAGGTTGTATTTGTACGGCGCGTAGTTGCCGTGCCAGGCCACCACGTCGAGCGGCGAATGGCCAAGCTCGGTGACGTTAAAGCCGCCGCACCATTTCACGGTCAGCCGGCTCTTGACCTCCTTGTCCTCAAAGGCCGCCACGGGCGTCTTGAAGTCGCGCGCGTTGGCGAGGCAATTGGCACCGATCGGCCCGCGCTCAGGCAGGGTGAACTTGGCGCCGTAGTTCTCGCACACGTAGCCCCGCGCCGGGCCGTTCACCAGCTCGACCTTGAACTTCATGCCGCGCGGGATGATGCAGATCTCACCAGGCTCCACCTCGATCTTGCCGAACTCGGTGAAGAACAGCAGCGAGTTGTGCTGCGGCACGATCAGCAGCTCGCCATCGGCGTTGTAGAAATACTCATCCTGCATCGACTGTGTGACGAGGTAGATGTGTGCCGCCATGCCGGCCTGCGTGTTGACGTCGCCGGCGGTGGTCATGGTGCGCATGCCGGTGAGGAAGGTGAGGTTCTCCTTGGGGATCGGCACAGGACTCCAGCGCAGCTGGCCGATCGGGCGGTCGTGCTCTGCCAGTGACGGCGCCGTCCTCCAGAACGGCAACGCCGTCTTGCCGAACTTGCTGCCGTGCTGAACCGACGGGCGGATACGGTAAAGCCAGGAGCGCTCGTTGGCACCGCGCGGAGCCGTGAACGGTGAGCCTGACAGCTGCTCGGCGTAGAGGCCATAGGCGGTGCGCTGCGGCGAGTTCTGCCCAACCGGGAGGGCGCCGGGCAGCGCCTCCGTCTCAAAGTCGTTGCCAAAGCCCGGCATGTAGCCGACCGGTGTCGCCTGCGCGTACTGACCGCCGCCGCTGGCTGCGATTTTGGCTGCGTCCGCCATGGAGTCCTTCCTTGTCGGCAAGGTGTCATCCCGGAAGTTGCGCAGCGGCGATCCGGGATGCAGCCGCTGGGTCATGGCCCTGGGTCCCGGGTAAGGGCTGCTGCACGGTCCGGGATGACAGCCATTCGCCGCCATGATAGTTTCGTTTGAAACGAAATCAATAGCCATCCGGGGCCGCATGGCCGAGATCGCCGCCGAAGCCGAAACGCTGCTGGAGCTGGAAGATTTCCTGCCCTATCGGCTGGCCGTTCTCGCCCATAAGACGAGCCGCGAGTTGTCGGGCGTGTATGGCGAGCGCTTCGGGCTGTCGATCCCGGAGTGGCGCATCTTGGCCAACCTCGGCCGCTGCGGGCCACTCTATGCCGGCGAGCTGGCCGAACGTTCCAGCATGGACAAGCCGAAGGTGACGCGTGCGCTGCAGCGGCTGGAGGCCGCCGGCATCGTGCAGCGCGCCGTCGATGCGCAGGATCGCCGCCAAGTGAGCCTCGCCCTGACCCGGCGCGGGCGCGCCATGTTTCGCGACATCGCCGCGCTGGCGCTCGCCTGGGAGAAGCAGTTCCTCAGTCCGCTCAGCAAGGCCGAGCGCAGAACGCTCGATCGCGTCTTGACCAAGCTGATGCGCGGCAGCGAGGATCGCCCTCGTTCGCCGAACGCGAGGACCGCCCGCCATGCTGAAGCTTCATAGCTATTTCCGCTCGTCCGCCGCCTATCGCTGCCGCATCGCCCTCAACCTGAAGGGCCTCGCGCACGCGATGGCCTACGTGCATCTCATCAAGGATGGCGGCCAGCACACCGCGCCGGCCTATCGCGCGCTCAACCCGCAGTGTTTGGTGCCGACGCTGGAGGTGGACGGTGAGCCGATCCCGCAGTCGCTCGCCATCCTCGAGTACCTCGACGAGACGCACCCGGCGCCGAAGCTGTTGCCGGGTGACGCGCTGCAGCGGGCGCGCATCCGCGCTTTCGCGCTGGCCATCGCTTGCGATATCCACCCGATCAACAATCTGCGCGTGATGAATTACCTCAAGGGGCCGATGGCCCAGCAGCAGGCGGCCGTCGATACCTGGTATCGCCATTGGGTGGAGTCGGGGCTTGCCGCCTGCGAAGCCCTATTGCCGGCGGGCAAGAGCCGGTTCTGCTTCGGCGATCAGCCGACGCTTGCCGATTGCTGCCTGGTGCCGCAGGTCTACAACGCGCGACGCTTCAACAGCGACCTGTCGAAGGCGCCGCGCCTCGTTGCCATCGACGCGGCCTGCCGTGCCCTGCCGGCGTTCGCCAACGCCGCGCCCGAGGCACAGGCAGACGCGGCTTGAAGCACGCCTCACACATCAAGGTTGATAATCTCGGGGTGGATTTGGCGACCCGTAACGCTGACGCGCGCCACCGTCACTGGCAGCTTGAAGCGTCGCGGACCCGCACTTCCGGGGTTGATGTATAGCAGGCCGGCGCGCGTCTCGAGCGAAGGCTGATGCGAGTGACCGTAGACCACGGCTGCTAAGCCCGCGGCGGCGGTGCCGAAGTCGAGCTGCGATATCTCGTGCAGCACCCAAAACGTCAGCTCGCCAACTTTGACGGCCTCGGTGGCCGGGAATTGCGCCGCCCAGCCGCCGACATCGACGTTGCCGCGCACGGCCATGGTGGGGGCAACCGTGCGCAGCTGATCAATCACCTCGAGTTTGCCGATGTCGCCGGCGTGGATGATCAGGTCCGATCCGCGTAGCGCAGCGATGGCTTGGGGTCGCAACAGTCCGTGTGTGTCCGAGATAAGGCCGACAACTGTCTTGCTATGTTGCATGGCAGCAGACGCTCAGCGTGTCAGGCCCTGGGTGACCTCGAACACGCGTTTGTCGAGGGCGCCGGTGTCGAGGTAGTTGGCAACCAGCACCGATAGCACGGGCGCCAGCAGGAAGCCGTGCCGGAACAGGCCGTTGACGTGGATGGTATCGCCCATGACGCGCACCTTCGGCACGTTGTCGACGAAGGCTGGGCGCACGCCGGCACCCATCTCCACGATCTCGGCCTCGGCGAAGGCTGGATGCAGCGTGTAGGCCATCCCGAGAAGCTCGAGGGCCGAGCGCACCGTTACCGGGCCGTCATCGCCGCGCTCGATGACGGTGGCGCCGATCATGTGCAGGCCAGCGCCCCACGGCACGACGTAGATCGAGCGGCGCGGATGCAGCAGGCGTACCGGGCGGTGCAGGGTTACCTCGCCGCTGCGCACCACGAAACGCTCGCCGCGCACGCCGCGCAGATCGGCCAGCTCTGCGGCAGCGCCAAGGCCGCGGCAGTCGATGATGATGTCGTCGCTTGAGGTACCGCCGGTCCAGGTTGTAGCGAAGGCAACCTCGACGCCCGCGCGCGTGACCTCGCCCAACAGGAAGTGCATCGCCTCCACCGTCGGCACATGGCCTTCACCGGGGTAGAACAGGCCGGTGGTGAAGCGGCCAGCCAGGTCCGGCTCGAGCTTGCCGATGGTGCTGGCGTCGACGGATTTGTGACCTTCGGTGAGGCGCGCGAAGCGGTCGATCTCGGCCTTGTCGCGGGCAGCGGCCAGCACCAGCGTTCCGTCGAGCACCGTGCCTGGGTAGGTCTCGCGCCACAGCGCCATGGAGCGCAGGCCGAGATCGCGGATGACGGGCGCCGCAGCTTCCGTCTCGCAGTAGGGGCCAAGCATGGCGCCGGCAAAGCGGCTGGCGGCTTGAACAAACGGCTCAGCCGCCTGCTCGATCAGCCGCACGCGGTGGCCCCGGCGCGCCAGCGTCAAAGCCTGCCATAGCCCGGTGATGCCCGCTCCGACGACGGTGATGGATCGCTGCGACATGAAGCGTAGCTCGATTCAGTCTCCGCGGGCCACGCCCTCGCGCCGCGGATCTGCGCCGCCCTCGAGCGTGCCGTCCTTGCGGATCAGGATGATGTGTGTGCCGGAGGTGAGCAGGTCGGCGCTCACGCGGTGTCCGTAGGGCTTCATCTTGAGCGCATGCCAGACCGCCGAGGCATGGTCAACCTCGATCTCGAATGCGCCGCCGCGGCTGCCGAAGTTCATCAGAGCCGTTGCCTCCTGGGCATCGACCTTCCAGTCGATCAGCGCGACCAGCGCCTTGACGACGTAGAGGATGATGCGGCTGCCGCCGACCGAGCCGAGCGCGGCCCATGGCTTGCCTTCGGCATCGAACATGATGATGGGCGCCATCGAGCTGCGCGGGCGCGTGCCGGGTCCCACCGCGTTGGCAAGCGGCCGGCCGCTGCGATCGACCGGCCGGAAGGCGAAGTCGGTCAGCTCGTTGTTGAGCAGGAAGCCGGCGGTCCACACACGCGAGCCGAATGCCGACTCGATGGTGGTGGTCATCGACAGCACGTTGCCGCCGGCGTCGACAATGGAGAAGTGGCTGGTGCCCGACTGTTCGACGGTCG
>DASTOW010000305.1:0-7099 GCA_035762425.1 Hyphomicrobiaceae bacterium
CCCACCAGATCGCAGCGATCGACTTGACCGATCCCAAACCCGTCGGTCATGTCTCCGAACAGGTGTCGGCCATGTCCCCGGACTAAACAACTAGCCCGAGGATCACACCGAGGACATCTGTTGGCGACAGGTGCGCTAGCCCAAGAAGGGCAGCGGCACCAGCAGGGTGAAGCCGTTCAGCATCAGCAGAATGCCGAACGCACCGAGACCGCCGCTCATGGCCAGCAGCGGGAAATTGCCGATGATGAGATGCACCGAGGCCAGCACGATGGCAATTTGCAGCATCGCCTGGCTCCAGTCGAAATACGGGTCCTTGCGCAGCGCCACGTCACGCTCGGCCTCCAGCGCCTTGCCCTTCACGAACAGCTCGTCGAGCCCTTCCTGCCGTGCCGGATCGGAGGTGAGCTTCTGGATCTGCTCGCGATAGGACTGGATCTTGGCCGCGAACTTGGTCTTGGCATCGGCCGGCATATTGGGCTGGGCGGCCAGCAATAGTTCCAACTCGTCGGCTGCCGCCTGGAAGGAGCTGCGGCGGATATTCTTGGCTTGGAAAAAGGCCCAGGTGTTGGACGCCTCGATGTTGGCGCGGGTGGCATCCTTGGCGGCATTGCCACCCCCGACGCCGCAGATGGCCAGCAGCACGGCCAGAATGCCGATATAGACGCCGACCCACTTGTTGCGCTGGTCATCGTCCGACTTCAGCCGGTCCATCACGTCATCCAGTGACATATTGTGCCTCCCAAGGTACGACGCGCTTAACTATACAAGATCATGCCGATCGGCCATGACACGGCGGCCTCGAAATCCCGAAAAGTTGGCAGCCGTTTGGCTGCGGTTGAAACCTGGTAAAGATTGCAGCGTTCAGGTTGCGCTGGTGCCTGCCGGGCCGGACGGAATGACACAGGAGCCCCGATGCCAAAGAACCCCCTGGTGATGCTGGTCATCCTGGACGGCTGGGGCTGGCGCGAAGACAAGACCGACAATGCCGTGCTGCAGGCCCGCACCCCAACGTTTGACCGGCTGTGGTCGACCTGTCCGCATGCCTTCCTGCGCACCAGTGGCCGCGATGTCGGCCTGCCGCCGGGACAGATGGGCAACTCCGAGGTCGGTCATCTCAACATCGGCGCCGGCCGCCTCGTTATGCAGGACCTGCCGCGCATCAGCGACGCCATCGAGGACGGCAGTATCGCCAAGGTGCCGGCGCTGGTCGGCCTGATCGACAGCCTGCGCAAGACGGGTGGCACCTGCCACCTGATGGGACTGATGTCTCCGGGAGGCGTGCATTCACATCAGGATCACGCCGTTGCCTTGGCCACAATTCTGGCGGACGCCGCTGTGCCGACCGTGGTGCACGCGTTCACCGATGGGCGCGATACGCCACCTCGTTCCGGGGCCGACGATCTCGCGCGCCTGCAAACGGCCCTGCCGGCCGGTGCCACGATCGGCACCGTGTGCGGCCGCTACTATGCGATGGACCGTGACAACCGCTGGGACCGCGTCGCCAAAGCCTACACGGTGATCTGCGAGGGACTGGGGGCGCGCTTCAACACGGCCAAGTCGGTGATGGACGACGCCTATACGCACGACATCACCGACGAGTTCGTCGTGCCAGCCGTGGTGGGCGACTATCACGGCATGAAGAACGGTGACGGACTGCTGTGCTTCAACTTCCGCGCCGACCGCGTGCGCGAGATCTTGGCGGCCCTGCTCGATCCCAACTTCGAGGGCTTCCCGCGTTCGCGCCAAGTGAAGTTAGCAGCCGCCGTCGGCATGACACAGTACAGCGCTGAGCTCGACGTGCTGTTGCAGGCGATCTTCCCGACGCAGACGCTGCCCAACGTGCTGGGCGAGGTGACGGCCAAGGCCGGCCGCACGCAGCTGCGCATGGCGGAGACAGAGAAATATCCGCACGTCACCTATTTCTTGAACGGTGGTCGCGAGGAGCCTTATGGCGAGGAGGCGCGCATCATGGTGGCGTCGCCGAAGGTTGCGACCTACGACCTGCAACCCGAGATGTCGGCGCCGGAGCTGACCGACAAGGCGGTGGAGGCGATCGGCTCGGGCAAGTACGACCTGATCGTCCTCAACTATGCCAATGCCGACATGGTCGGCCACACCGGCAGCCTGCCCGCCGCCACCAAGGCCGTGGAGGCCGTCGATGCCGGCCTCGGGCGCCTGGCCGAGGCCGTGCAGGCCGTCGGCGGGGCGATGCTCGTTACGGCCGATCACGGCAACGCCGAGATGATGCGCGACCCGGAGACGGGCGGGCCGCACACCGCCCACACCACCAACCCCGTGCCGCTGTTGCTGCTGGGCGGCGGCAAGGCGGCCCTGGCGGACGGGCGGCTGGCCGATGTGGCGCCAACCCTGCTCGCACTGATGGGCCTGGCCCAGCCGGGCGAAATGACCGGCAAGTCGCTGCTGCGTCGGGCCTGAAACTGACCTGCGGGCGGTGCTACCGCCAGCCAAGCGCAGGTGCCACGTGCGTTAGGACTGCCTCGATCACGTGCGCGTTGTAGGCGACACCAAGCTGGTTGGGGACGGTCAGGAGCAGGGTATCGGCCTCTGCGATGGCCTCGTCCTCGGCCAACTGCTTGATGAGGGCCGCGGGTTCGTCGGCATAGCTGCGGCCGAAGATCGCCCGCCGCTCCGGTTCAATATAGCCGAAGTGGTCCTGGTCCTCGGTGCCGCCGAAGTAGGCGCGGTCACGATCATCGACGAGGGGAAAGATGCTGCGACTGACAGAAACGCGCGGCGTGCGCTGGTGGCCGGCTGCCGCCCAGGCGGCGCGGTAGGCGCGGATCTGCTCGGCCTGCTGGATGTGGAAGGGCTTGCCGCTTTCGTCGAACTTCAAGGTCGAGCTCTGCAGATGCATGCCGAGCTTCGCCGCCCAGGCGGCGGTGGCGTTGGTCGCGGCCCCCCACCAGATGCGCTCACGCAGGCCCTCCGAGTGCGGCTCGAGGCGCAAAAGCCCGGCCGGGTTGGGAAACATGGGCCGCGGGTTCGGCCTGGCGAAACCCTCGCCGCGCAGCACATCGAGGAACACCTCGGCGTGCCGGCGAGCCATGTCGGCGTCTGTCTCGCCCTCGGCGGGTTGATAGCCGAAGTAGCGCCAGCCATCGATCACCTGCTCGGGCGAACCGCGGCTGATGCCAAGCTGCAGACGTCCTCGGGCGATGAGGTCGGCGGCACCCGCGTCCTCCGCCATGTACATGGGGTTCTCGTAGCGCATATCGATGACGGCCGTGCCGATCTCGATGCGGCTGGTCTTGGCGCCGACGGCTGCCAACAGCGGGAACGGCGAGCCCAGCTGCCGGGCGAAGTGGTGCACGCGAAAGTAGGCCCCGTCGGCGCCCAGCTGTTCGGCAGCGACGGCCAGCTCAATCGATTGCACAAGCGCATCGGCCGCCGAGCGCGTCTCGGAGCGAGCCGAGGGCGACCAGTGCCCGAACGATAGAAAGCCAATCTTTTTGTGAGGCATGGCATGCACTCCTGCAACAGGCTTGGCCTGCAACAGGCTTGGCCTGCAACAGGCTTGGCCTGCAACACGCTTGGCCTGCAACGCTTGGAGTGCATTGCCTAGAGTGAGATCGTTCCTGATGGAAGCGTTTCGGCTTGCATCAGGAGGTAAATTTCACTCCACACTAAAGGAACCGTGCAGGGATCGACCTTCGGCCGCTGCGTATCGATCAGGGGCCAGGGCTTCAATCCGACGCGATCTGCTCGAGCCCTGGGCAGGACGCCGCCCAACACGCAACGCGTGGAAGCCAACGGCATCGGGCACAGGATGGTAGGAGGACGCGCGCAGCGCGTCCTCCTACCGGTTGCCCTAGGAGCAGGGGACAGTGATCATTTCCCCGACGGCCGCCGAGTACTCCTTGCACTCGATCTTGGGGGTTTGAGCGACGGTCTTGGTCGGCGAGGTCTCGGCCACGGCCGTGCTGGTCGAGCTCACCACTTGCGCCGTAGCTTGCGGCTTGTCGGCGGTGGTGGCCGCCGCCGTACGCACGCTCGACTGCGGCACGCGCTTCTGCACGACCTTCTTGATGACGATCGGCGACCTCACCACGCGGGCCCGGTAGCCGCCACTGTATCCACCGCCGCCGTGGCTGCCACAGCCGGCAAGGGCCGGTTCCGCAGCGACCAGAGCAAGCACGACGAGGGTCGCGGATATTATTCTCATGTCTGCATCTCCAAGGTGATCATTGACGCTTCGTGCAGATTGCCATGTTGGCAACGGTCGACGCTGTTACCTGGAGAACAGGGGCATTGCCTTGCCGGTCGCAATCTCGCTGCCGCGCCCGGCACTCAAAGGCTGCCTGCTGCGGGCCAATTGGACCAATGGCTATTGGCCGGCAGGGTAGGGCGGAAACGGGAGCAGTCGCGTGTGGCCAGCACCTCGGCTAGCAGCGGGAAGGTCTCGTAGGTGCTTGGAGCATCGCCCATCAGTTCGGCGTCTGGCCCATTGTCAAAGTAGCAGTAATGGCGGTGGTGCCACTCGTCGACGGTCATGATTTCAGGCAAGTCCGGCGGCAGGCACAAGCGCTTCTCGGCGTCGGTGGCGCGCAACAGATCGGCGTATTCGAAGGCGAGAAAGCGGGCGAGATCCCAGAATGTCGGCCGCTTGAGGTAGCCCTTGTCATCCTCGATATCGGGAACCCATTTTGCAAATTGCGCCTTCGTGCCAGGGATTGCAGTCGGCTCGGCGCGCACCTTCACCACAGAGGCAGCAGGTGAGACTTCCTCAAAACCCGATGCGATTGCGTTCAACGCCTCGTCATCCACCAGCGTGACACATTTCGCGTTGCAGATGTAGCGGTCATCGGCACCCGCGCGATCCAGATTGTGCAGGCAGTTGCCAAAGAAATTCAGTTCAAGCTCGATCCGACGGCCGCGGTTGAGGTAACCGCTCTTCTCGAACACGATCGCCCACCGCGCCTCGTCGGCAAACAGGGTGAGGCGGGAATTGGCCGTATAAAAATAGCCGTGCGCCAATCCATGAAGAAGCAATACGGCTCGTCGATGACACAGCCGTCCAAGTAATCGACAATGTCCTTTGCTGCGCAGCGCTCGGGCATTGTCGTTGTATTCCGCGTGCCATGCGTGAACCTGCGGCCGCACCCGCCAGAACGCTTGCCCTAGGTAATGCCGAGCACGTCGAACATGTTGAACAGACCCGGGCCCTTGCCACGGCCCCACAGCGCGGCCTTGACGGCGCCGCGTGCGAAGATGCCACGGTCGGAGGCGAGATGCTTGAGCTCGATGATCTCGCCGTCGGCCACGAACAGCACGGAGTGCTCGCCGACCACGCTGCCGCCGCGCAGGGTGGCAAAGCCGATGTCGCCACGCTTGCGTTCGCCGGTGTGACCATCGCGCACCCGCACGCTGACCTCGTCGAGCTTGACGCCGCGGCCGTCCGCGGCCGCCTTGCCCAGCATCAACGCGGTGCCGGAGGGGGCATCCACCTTGTGCTTGTGATGCATCTCCAGGATCTCGATGTCGAAATCGGCATCGAGCGCGGCGGCGACCTTGCGCGTGAGCGCGCTCAGCAGATTGACACCAAGGCTCATATTGCCGGCCGTGATGATGGTGGCATGGCGCGCGGCGGCCTCCACCGTCGCCTGGTCCGCAGGCTGCAAGCCGGTCGTGCCGAGCACGTGCACAATGCGCGCGTTGGCGGCCAGCGCCGCGAACTCCACGGACGCGGCAGGCACCGTAAAGTCGAGCACCGCGTCGACCTTGGCGAACAGCTCAAGGGGATCGTCCGTGATGACCACGCCGAGCTTGCCCAGACCGGCCAGCAGCCCGACGTCCTGGCCGAGCGCGATGGAGCCTTCCTGCTCGATGGCGCCGGCCAGCACGCAACTCTCGTGGCCATGTACCGCACGGATCAACTCGCGACCCATGCGCCCCGCCGCACCAGTAACGGCGACCTTCAAATGTTGCATCGATCCAATCCTTGCCGCTCCGGCGGGTATAGCAACGCGCGGGCCTATGCGAAAGAGCGCCGGGGGCAGGGAAGCCTTAGATTTTGACCGATTGGTCATGATATCGTGTCACCGGCGATGGCCGTCAAAAAATGATCAGGTTTCGTCTCAGGAGGAGACGGATGCGCCGAGTGATGCTGTCCGCGATGCTGGTCGCGGCGAGTCTGATGGGCGCGGGGGCGCAAGCCAATCCCGTGAAGAGCCTCTACACGTCCATCGACCTCAAAGAGTGCAAGCAGATCAAGCGCCATCGCGACGGCAATGCCTGGGAGTGCGAGGGGCTGCCGGGTTTTCCGGTGTACATCGCGGAAGGCGACCTGAGGCAGTTCGTCAGTCTCGGTGCCAGGCCGGAGCAGAGGCGCGCGGCGCGGCAGACGCTTAGGCCGTTCAATACCATCTTCGAAGCCGGCGGCCATCGCGCCACCATCGAATGGCGCTTCGACCGCAAGGGAGATCGGCAGATCCCCTATGCCGCGATCATCCGCTTCCACACCACGCGAGAAGCCGAGCGCGGCGATGTGCTGGTGGTGTTCAAGGTAATGGAATACGACACCTGCCACATCGCCTACGTGGATGCGCTGGCCAACGAGGAGCCGGCGGCGCTGGCGCGGCGCATCGCTGACCGCGAGGCGCGCAACTTCGATTGCAGCCGGCCGCCGCGTGCGGAAGGCGAGCGCGGCCGCAGCCCGATGTAAGTTGTCATCCCGGAATCTGCGCAGCAGATATCCGGGACCCAGCAACTGCTACCATTGCGATTTATGATTCTGGGTCCCGGCTCTGAGCTTTGCTCAGGCCGGGATGACAGATGGCCCCTGATAGCAGGTCAGCTCAGCGCCAGGCGAAGGCGACCTTCTCGAGGCGCTCGCCGCCGATCTTGGCGAAAGCGCTGGTGACCGGCCGGCCGCCGCGCCGCCAGTAGAAGTCGCAGGCCTGCGTGTTGTCGAGCAGCGCCCAGACGATCAGCCCGTTCAGCTTGCGCATGTCGAGCGCGTGCCGGCAGCCCTCGAACAGGTGCTCGCCGAGACCGAGCCCTTGATGCACCGGATCGAGATACAGTTCGAAGATCTCGCCCTGGTACGGACCGCGCTGACGCGAAGCACCGAGCGTGGCGT
>DASTOW010000306.1:0-15239 GCA_035762425.1 Hyphomicrobiaceae bacterium
GTTTCACGGACCCGACGTTCATCAGCACGATGGGCAAGGATGCGGAAGGTGCGATCACGCGCTCTCCCTACAACTCGGATCTCGAGGGCCGCATCCCGCTGCTCGCCAAGGTGAACGCCATCTTCAAGAAGCACTCGAACGGCCGCGACCTGTCGGACGTGCCGGCGCGCGCCTTCACGGGCTTCATGACGCTGATGGATGCGTTCAACCGCGCCGGCTCGACCGACCCTGAGAAGCTGCGCGCGGCGATCGCGGCAACCAACATCCCGCCCGACCAGCTGATCGTGCCCTACCGCGGCGTCAAGTTCGACGCCAACGGCCAGAACGAGCTGGTACGGCCGATCCTGATGCAGGTGCAGAAGGGCAAGTACTGCACCATTTATCCCTTCGAGCTGGCGGCCTGCGAGGTGCTGTATCCGACGCCCACCTGGGCCGACAAGGCGAAGTAATATAGAGCATGTCGTCCCGGCCTGAGCACCAGCTCAGGCCGGGAGCCTGCCACGATCGGACCTGCTGCCTGGCTCTGGGTTCCCCGATATTCGCCGGCGCAGAGTCCGGGATGACTGATTGCAAAAGGAACGAACTGCGCGTGTCGACCAAAGGCCAGCCGCCTGTCCGCATCGCCGTCGACATCGGCGGGACCTTCACCGACCTGCAGATCTTCGATGCGCGCTCCGCTGCCATCACCAGCCTGAAGACGCCGACCACGCCGGAAGATCCCTCAATCGGCTTGATGACCGGCATCAAGGAAGCAGCGGCGCGCGACGGGTTTGCTCTCGCCGACATCGGCTATCTGCTGCACGGCACCACCATCGCCACTAACGCCGTGCTGGAGCGCAAGCTCGCCAAGGGCGCGTTGGTGACCACGGCGCGTTTCGAGGACGTGCTGGAGATTGGACGCCACTATCGCCGGGAGATCTATGCGCTCAACCCGCAGGTTGCCCCCGCGCTGATCCCGCGCGACCGACGCGTCGGCATTGAGGAACGCATCCGCGCCGACGGCAGCGTCGAGGTGGCGCTGGCAGAGGCGGCGCTTGAGGGGTTGGCGGCCAAGCTCGACACGCTGGGCGTGACGACGGTGGCGGTGTGCCTGCTCAACTCGTATGTTAATTCGGCGCACGAGAGCGCCATCGCCGAGTATCTCGCCCGCACGCGCCCGGCGTTGACGGTGTCGTGCTCGAGCGCGCTCAACGCCGAGATCCGCGAGTACGAGCGCACCTCCACCACGGTGCTCAACGCCCTGCTGATGCCGGTGATCGCCAGCTATCTGGGCAAACTCGCGCAGCGCATGCGGGCGGAGAACTGTACGCCGCGCCTGCTACTGGTGCAATCGAATGGGGGCGTGTGCAGCACCGAGACGGCGGCCCAGGAGCCGGTGCGCCTGTTGCTGTCGGGACCGTCGGGTGGCAGCGCTGCCTGCGCATTGCTGAGCCAGGTGCTGGGCGAGGCCAACATGGTTGGCGTCGACATGGGCGGCACCAGCTTCGACGTGTCCGTGGTGCGCGAGGGCAGGGTCAACCTCGTTACGCAGGGTGAGATTGACAAGATGCCGGTGCGCCTGCCGATGGTGGAGATCCGCACCATCGGCGCCGGCGGCGGCTCCATCGCCACGGTGCGCGCGGGCGGCCGGCTGACCGTCGGCCCGGAAAGTGCCGGCTCGCGTCCCGGACCGGCCTGCTACGGCCGCGGCGGCACCGAGCCGACCGTCACGGACGCCAATCTCGCGCTCGGCCGGCTGGACGGGGAAGGCTTTCTCGGCGGCGGCATGCGGCTCGATGTGGCAGCGGCACGGGCAGCGATCGACAAGCACGTTGCCCAGCCGCTGAAACTCGCGGTGGAGGCAGCGGCCGAAGGCCTGTTGGCCGTCACCAATGCCAACCTGGGCGCTGCCATCCGGCTGTCGCTGTTCGAAAAGGGGCTCGATCCGCGCGACTTCGTGATGACCGCGTTCGGCGGCGCGGCCGGCCTGCATGCCATCGCCGTGGCCGACGAACTCGGCATCCGTCGCGTGGTGTTTCCCGAGAGCGCCAGCACATTGTCGGCCTACGGCATCCTGCACTCCAATCTGGCGCACGACCTGGTGCGCTCAAAGGTGCTTGCCGCCGCGCCCGAGAATCTGGCGACGCTGGCAGGCATGGCGGACAGCATGCTGCAGGAGGCGCAGGCGCGGCTCGATGGCGATGCGGTGCCGGCTGCCGACCGCCGCATCGAGCTGGCCGCCGACATGCGTTACAAGGGCCAGGCCTTCGAGCTGACAGTGCCGGTGTCGGCGAGCACGTTGGATGCCGCCGTGCTCGGTCAGCTCATCGCCGGCTTCCACGACATGCACCGGCAGCGCTTCTCCTATGCCAATCCCGGTTCGCCGGTCGAGATCGTGTCGCTGCGCGTGTCGGCCATCGGCCTGCTTGCCAAGGCCGAAGGCAAGGCGGCGCCGGTGCAGAGTGAGCGCAAGCCGGCCCGGCATCGCAAGGTGTGGATGGCCGGCGCCTTGCGCGAAATCGCCGCGTGGAGCCGCGCGCAGATCACGCCCGACCTGCCACTGAAAGGGCCGGCGGTGATCGAAGAAGCCTACACTACGGTGCTGCTGACCGACGGCTGGCACTGCCGACGCGACAAGAGCGGCCATCTGATCGCCGAAAGGCTGCAGCCATGAGCAAGGCCGTGACAAGCACCGATATCTCGTCGATCGAGCTCGAGATCATCCACAACGCCCTGACGGCAGCTGCCGCCGAGATGGACGTCACCGTGTGGCGCACCAGCCGCTCGACCATCGTGCGCGAGCTGCTCGACTATTCGACCGCGATCTTCGACCGCGACGGCTGGAATGTGGCGCAGGCCGCCCGCATTCCGAGCCACCTGAACTCGATGAGCTACTTCCTCACCGAGATCCTGGCGCGGCACATCCCGGCCGATCAGTGGCAGCCGGACGACATCGTCATCTCCAACGATCCCTACTGCGGCGGCCAGCACCTGCCGGACATCGTTGCCTACAAGGCGGTGTTCCACGAGGGGCGCCGCATCGGCTTCGTTGGCACGCTGTGCCACCATCTCGATGTCGGCGGCTCCTCGCCCGGCAGCTACGGCTCGAGTGCCACCGAGATTTTCCAGGAAGGCTTGCGCATCCCGCCGGTGAAGCTGTTCGAGGCGGGTAAGCTGATCGAGCCGATCCGCGCCATCATTCTGCAGAACGTGCGGCAACCGGAACTCTTGTGGGGCGATCTGCAATCGCAGATCGCTTCGCTGAACGTCGGTGCAGTCAACATCGAGCGGCTGGCGCGCAAGCTGGGCGAGGTGCGCTTCGAGCGCGCGCTGAAGCAGTTACTTGATGCGTCTGAGGCCGGCATGCGAGCGGTGATCAGCCGTATTGCCGACGGCACCTACGAGTTCGAGGACAAGATCGACGACGACGGCATCACCGACCAGCCCATTCACATTCATGCCAGGGTGACGGTGGCCGGCGAGGAGATGACCGTCGACCTATCGGGCTGCAGCGCGCAGTCGCTGGGGCCTAGCAACGCTACGCTGGCTTCCACTTGCTCCACCGTGTTCTACGCGCTTATGGCAACGGCTGATGTGCCCGTGCCGTCGAATGCCGGTTGCTACCGCCCGGTGAAGATCATCGCGCCGCCGGGGCTATGCGTGAATGCGGCCGCGCCGGCTCCCGTGGTGCATCGCATCGCTGTCGGTCACCGGCTGGCGACCGTGCTATTCGGGGCCCTGCACAGGGCGGTGCCGCAGCGCATGCCGGCCGCGTACTACGCGGTGTCCTATGTTGTCACCTTCCAGACCATCGATGCCAAGCTCGGGCGCAAGGTGCTGGTGGAAATCGAGATCGGCGGCTGCGGCGGGCTGTCCTACTCGGACGGTGCATCGGCCCATTCGTTCGGCATGCACAACAACGCCAACATCCCGATGGAAATGATCGAGAGCGACATGCCGCTCACGTTCCTCGGGTATGGCTTGTTAACCGATTCGGGCGGCGCCGGCCGGCATCGCGGCGGCCTGGGTCTGTGGCGGGAGTGGCGCATCGATTGTCCAGCGGCGCAGCTGTCGACCAATCTCGATCGCTTCAAGTTCCGCCCGTTCGGGCTGGACGGCGGCGAGCCGGCGGCGCTGAGCGCGCTCTACCTGATCCGTGACGGCGTGCGTCAGGCGCTGCCGTCGAAGGTCACGAACATGATGGTGAAGGAGGGGGACATCGTGCGGCTGGAGACCTCCGGCGGCGGCGGTTTCGGCGACCCGAGGATGCGTGATGCGGCGCTGATCGAACGCGACATGCGACATGGTTATGTGAGCAGCCAAGCGGCGGCTGCGCTGTATGGCCACACCGCCAAGGCCGCGGTCTAGCGCAACACGAATTCGTCAAGTGAGACGGGCCGTGAGCCTAACGGCCGTTGTTGCTTGATCTGACGCTGCCCAGCGGGCCAAGCCCCGTGCGCAGGCACCGCCTCAGCGTGCGCTCCGCCGATCCATGGCGCCCCGTGCGCTTCGCCAAAGGATCAGGTCGGAACATGAGCCACATTGCACAGCGCCGCTTTGCGGCGTTCGGGATATGGCACTGGGCGCTCCTGGTGGCCGGCCTCGTCGCCGTCTATGCCGGTTGGCATCAGTTGGCATCGGCTGAAATAGCCGTGCGTGCGCCGGGCCGGCCTGAAGTGCCCGTGCATGTGGGCACGGTTGAAAGGAAACCATTCCCACTGATCCTGAACGGGCTCGGCACCGTGCAGGCAACCAACGTTGTCACGGTGCGGTCGCGGGTGGACGGCCAGATCGAGAAGGTGGCCTTCGAGGAAGGGCAGATGGTCAAGCAGGGCGACCTGCTGGTGCAGATAGATCCGGCGCCTTTCAAGGCGGCGCTCGACCAGGCCACAGCCAAACTGGCACAGGACCAGGCCAGCCTCACCAATGCCAAACAGGATCTGGCGCGAACGACCGTTCTGTCCAAGCAGGGCGATGCAACCCTGCAGTTGCTCGACCAGCGAACCGCCAATGTCGCAAGCCTCAATGCCCAGGTGCAGGCTGATCAGGCGGCGATTGAGAGCGCCAATGTGCAGCTGGCCTATACCACCATCCGCTCGCCGCTCACCGGACGCACCGGCTTTCGGTTGATAGATCCGGGCAACATCGTGCATGCCACGGATCAGAACGGCATGCTGACCATCACGCAGCTGCAGCCGATCACGGTGGTATTCACGGCGCCCGAGCAGCAGCTGCCGGCCATCAACGCAGCACTCAACTCAGGGCCGCTGCAGGTCACGGCATACAGCTCGGACGGCAAGAAGGCACTGGCAAACGGTACGTTGCAGCTCATCGACAACCAGGTCGATGTGGCGAGCGGCAGCATCCGCTTGAAGGCCAGCTTCGACAATGCCGACCGTGCCCTGTGGCCCGGCTTGTCTGTCAGTACGAAGCTTGTCGTATCGACCGTGCCCGATGCCGTGGTGGTCGCCGACAACGCGGTGCAGCGTGGCCCGAACGGCCTTTACGTTTATGTCGTGACGCCGGATTCGACAGCCGCGCTGCGCAACGTTGCGGTCGGGCCGATCGATGGCGGCCAGGCCCTGATCGAAGCAGGCCTGTCGCCGGGTGAGCGGGTCATCACGTCCGGGCATTACAGGGTGCTGCCGGGCGGCCCAGTGCAGGTTTTGCCGGAGCAGCGCACGGCCCAGAAGCCTGCTGCCGACAGGGTGGAATGATCATGCACGGCAGCATCTCGGCGCCCTTCATCAAGCATCCGATCGGCACGTCGCTGATTATGGTGGGGATCCTGTTCGTCGGACTGGTCGCCTACCGAAGCTTGCCTGTGGCACCGCTGCCGACGGTCGATTTTCCGACCATCCAGGTGACAGCGACGTTGCCCGGTGCCAGCCCCGCCATCATGGCATCCTCGGTGGCGCAACCGCTGGAGCGGCAGTTCGCGCAGATCCCGGGCGTCACGCAGACGACCTCCTCGAGCGGGCTCGGCATTACGACGGTGGTGGTGCAGTTCGATCTCGACCGCAACATTGACGCGGCGGCCAACGACATCCAGGCGGCCATCAATGCCGCAAGCGGTCAGCTGCCGCAGGACCTACCCTCGCCCCCGACCTACCGCAAGGTGAACCCGGCCGACTCGCCGATCCTGTTGCTGGCGGCCACGTCCGATACGCTGCCACTGACGGAGGTTGACGACAACGCCGACACCAAGCTTGCCCAGCAGATCAGCCAGATCAGCGGCGTCGGCCAGGTCAGCATCGGCGGCGAGCAGAAGCCTGCCATCCGCATCCAGCTCGATCCGGCCAAGCTGGTCGCCAAGAACCTATCGCTGGAGGATGTGCGCACGCAGCTCGCCATCACTACGGTCAATACGCCCAAGGGCAGCATCGACGGCCAACTGCGCAGCTACACCATCTACGCCAACGATCAGCTCACGGCGGCCGACAAGTGGAACGATGTGATCATCGCCTATCGCAACGGTGCGCCGCTGCGCATCGGCGACATCGGTCAGGCCGTATCTGGACCCGAGGATGCCAAGAAGGCAGCCTGGGCATCCGGCAAGCGCGGGGTGTTCCTGATCATCTTCAAGCAGCCCGGCGCCAACGTCATCGAAACGGTGGACCGCATCAAGACCCAGCTGCCGCGGTTGCAGGCGGCCATGCCGCCGTCGCTCAAAGTGGAGATCCTGAGCGACCGGACTGAGACCATCCGTGCGTCGGTCGAGGACGTGCAGCTCACCCTGCTGCTGACCATCGGCCTGGTAGTGGCGGTGATTTTCGTATTCCTGCGCACGTTCTGGGCAACCGTCATTCCGAGCGTCACGGTACCGCTGTCGCTGCTGGGCGCCTGCGCGCTGATGTACATGATGAGCTATAGCCTCGACAACATATCGCTGATGGCGCTCACCATCTCGGTCGGCTTCGTTGTCGACGATGCGGTCGTCATGCTCGAAAACATCGTGCGTCACGTCGAGGATGGCGTGCCGCCGTACGAGGCGGCCATCAAGGGCTCGGGCGAGATCGCCTTCACCATCGTGTCGATTAGCAGTTCGCTGGTGGCCGTGTTCATCCCGCTGCTGATGCTGGGCGGCATTATCGGTCGGCTGTTCCGCGAGTTCGCCGTCACAACCGCCATGTGCATCGGCGTGTCGGCGTTCGTTGCCCTGACCCTGACGCCGATGCTGGCAGCGCGCTTCCTGCGCAACGAGCGGCAGGCCGGGCATGGGCGCTTCTACGCCATCACCGAGCGTGGCTTCGAGCGCCTGCTTGCTGCCTACGAGCGCGGCCTCGACGGCGTGCTGCGCCACCAGTTCGCGACGCTGTGCGTGTTCCTGGCCACCGTGGTGCTGACCGGCTACATGTTCGTGACCATCCCCAAGGGATTCTTTCCGCAGCAGGACACCGGCCTGATCACCGGCACATCGGAGGCGGCGCAGGACGTATCGTTCGCCGAGATGAAGCGCCGGCAGGAGGCGCTGGGCGAGATCATCGGCAAAGATCCGGCCGTTGCCACTTATGCCATGGCGCTCGGCGCCGGCGGCTCCAGCCCGACCATCAACAACGGCCGCTTCTTCATCACGCTCAAGCCCAAGAGTGAGCGCGACGTGTCGGCCGTCGAGGTGATCGCCAGGCTGGGGCCGCAGCTTGAGAAGGTGGAAGGCGCGCGGCTGTTCATGCAGGCTGCACAGGACGTCAACGTCGGTGGCCGGGCCTCGCGCACGCAGTTTCAGTACACGCTGCAGGATGCCAACCTCGAGGAGTTGTCCCAATGGGCGCCAAAGGTGCTGGACAAGCTGAGATCGCTGCCGATGCTGCGCGATGTCGCCTCCGACCAGCAGACCTCGGGCGGTGCTCTGACACTCACTATCGACCGCGACCAGGCATCCCGCTATGGGTTGACCCCGCAGCTGATAGACGACACGCTCTATGATGCCTTCGGCCAGCGGCAGGTGGCGCAGTACTTCACGCAGCAGAACAGCTACCACGTGGTGATGGAGATGCTGCCCGACCTGCAGGGCAAGGTGGAAAGCCTGGACCACATCTATGTCCGCTCGCCGACCACGGCTGAGCAGGTACCGCTTGCAGCCTTCGCCAAGTGGACGACGCGCAAGGTCGAGCCGCTGTCGATCAGCCATCAGGGGCAATTTCCAGCGGTCACCATCAGCTTCAACCTGGCGCAGGGCGCCTCGCTCGGCACGGCGACGCAGGCGATCCAGCAGGCCGAGCGGGAGATGCAAGTGCCGCCATCGCTGATCGGCACGTTCCAAGGCAACGCGCAGGCCTTCCAGGACTCGCTGCGCACCGTGCCGCTGCTGATCGGCGCCGCGCTGTTCGTGGTCTACCTGATCCTCGGCATCCTGTACGAGAGCTACATCCATCCGCTGACGATTCTGTCCACGCTCGCCTCCGCCGGTGCCGGTGCGCTTGCGGCGCTCATGCTGTTCGGCTTCGACTTCAGCCTGGTCGCCATGATCGGCGTCATCCTGCTGATCGGCATCGTCAAGAAGAACGGCATCATGCTGGTGGACTTCGCCATCCATGCCGAGCGCAACGAGCACCTGTCGCCGACCGACGCCGTGCGCAAGGCCGCGCTACTGCGTTTCCGCCCGATCATGATGACGACGGCGGCCGCGCTCTTGGGCGGCGTGCCGCTGATGCTGGGCGCCGGCACGGGTGCGGAAATCCGCCAGCCCCTCGGCTATGCGATGGTCGGGGGGTTGTTGCTCAGCCAGGCGCTCACCCTGTTCACGACACCGGTCGTCTACATCTACCTTGACCGGCTGTCTTCTTATCTTGCGGCGTTCGCCTCGCGGCCGGCTCCCCAGGCACAGCCCGTGCAACCGGCGACAGCCGCCGAGTAGGCGCAGGTCGGTGAAAGCCTTAGGTTTAGGTCATGCGTACGGATCGCCGAGCAGCGTTGGGTAGTGCTGGTCCGACCGGCGGTGCCAAGATCCTTGCGTTCAAGCGCCGGGGCGCGGCCGGCAAGGCCAGGCTGCCGCAGATCAGAGATCCGCTGCGCCACATGCACGATCAGGCAGATCGCGTGCGAATGCGGGAAAACTTGGCGGCAGCGCTGATCATCGCGTTGCTGCTGGGCACCGGCTATTGGCTGATCGATGAGTTGCGCGCCAGCGCCCGGGTCACCGCCTGCCTCCAAGCCGGCCATCAAAATTGTGCTGGCCTCTCCAAGTGAGGTGGTAAGGGCGGCAGGCATTAGGGGGCGTGACCCTCTCCCATAGCGTATGGGGAGAGGGTAGGGCGCGGAGGGTGCCATCCCCGGAAAAGTCCGGGACCTAGCCGCATGGGCGGCGGGTGGCTCTGGGTCCCGCTCTGGGCTGCGCTCAGGCCGAAATGACGGCCATTCACCATTGGCAGCAATCTGCAACACAGCTTATCCCGTCGTCCGCGGCACCCGCATGGTGAGGCCATCACGCTCCGCTCCAGGGATCGCCATACTCGAGAGGCGTTGCACGCCAAGAGCGGGCGGCGGCCGCCCAAGGCAACGCGTCTTGCCGGAACCAGGCTCCGCATCACAGGCGGGCTGCCATGCCCGGTCGCCAGTGATCATTAAATGTGATGCCTAGGCCAAACATCCTGCGCGGGACGATGAGGAAGCCGCTGCGTCGCATGCGGTGTCTCATCGCCCCGCCCGCGACAGCGGTGCAGCTTGAGAATTTGCGCCCGAGGCTTTAGTCATGCCGAGCCGGCAGGAGAAGAGCTGATCGGCGCACCCAGTCGGAGAGGGCAAGCCGCCCATCATGACGCGCCTGCCGCCCGAGCCGCAGACCTCCGGGGCCGTCGCAGGCCTCGCGGTTTCCGCGCAATGGGCGATTCTGCTCAGCGGCTCTGTTGTGCTGGCCGCGCTGCTGGAGTTGGTCGCCCTGCCGGCAGCCCTGCTGCTTGGGCCGATGCTGGCCGGCATCCTGCTCGCGACCAACGGTGGCCGGATCCGCGTGCCGCGCTTGCCGGCGACCATCGCACAGACAATGATCGGCCTATTGGTGGCGCGCTCAATCACCGGCGACATCGTCGTCACCTTTGTCAAGAGTTGGCCGCTGTTTCTCGGCGTGGTGGCAGCGATCATCGCCACGAGTGCCTTGCTCGGCTGGATGATCGCCAGGCTCAAGGTGCTGCCCGGCACAACTGCCGTGTGGGGCGTGGCCCCGGGCGGTGCCTCAGTCATGATGCTGATGTCCGGCGACTTCGGCGCCGATGCCCGGCTGGTGGCGTTCATGCAGTACCTGCGCGTGGTGCTGGTGGCCGGCGCGGCATCATTGGTGGGGTGGCTGTGGACGGGAGCATCGGCCGTCGCGCCCGCCATCGTTTGGTTTCCGCCGGTGGATTGGCCGAGCTTTGCAGCAACCCTGGCGGTCGCAGGCGTGAGCGGTGTTATCGGGGTTGCCTTGAGAATTCCCGGCGCGGCCCTGCTTTTGCCGATGACCGTCAGCGCGGTTCTGCAAGGTATGGGCTTGCTCAGCATCACGCTGCCGCCGTGGCTGCTGGCGGTTGCCTACACGGTGCTCGGCTGGAACATCGGCCTGGGGTTCACGCGCGATATCCTCATGCATGCCTATCGCGCGCTGCCGCAGGTCGCATTGTCGATTTTCATTTTGATGGCAGTGTGCGCGGCGCTGGCGTTCGTGCTGGTGCGTGCGGCCGGCATCGATCCGCTGACGGCGTTTCTCGCGACCAGCCCGGGCGGCGTGGACACGGTCGCCATCATTGCCGCGTCGAGCAACGTCGACGTGCCTTTCGTGATGGCGCTGCAGGCCGTGCGGCTGGTGATCGTGCTGATCGCCGGGCCGCCGCTCGCCCGCTTCGTGGCGCAGCGCATGCTGCGCGGGTGATCAAGAGGGGACGTCGTGCGGACAGCAATTGCCCTGTCGTCTAGCGGGCCGCTTGCCATGCGAGCCCTGTCATTCTCGCTTGTTCGCGTCAGCGGTATACTGAAGGCAATTCTGGTCGGCCAATTGTAGGTCGTGGTTTCTGGCCATGCCGCAACAGCGGTGGCATTGGCCAACGCATGCGCGAGGTACGCTCTTGTGCTGCTTCCCCTACCTATCACACTCCCGGTCGTATGATATGGACTGCGAGTAGATGGGCGGCGTGGTGCCGCGCCATTGCGCCCGCACTGGTTGCCGGCATGGCGGCGGTGGGCGCTCGACGTCGCTGCGCGCCGAGCCACCGTCGCTGTTCAGCGGGTTCTATTCGGGCTGAACGCCGGTGCTGCTTCGGGGCAGTCGGCCTTCTCGACAAACCCGAATTGTCCGCCGGCAATCGTTGACGCCACGTTCTGCAACGCCTCACCCGTTCCTACGACAGTGAATGGCGCCGCCGTGGCAGAAAGTGGCAAGGGAAAGCTTTCGCCTAGCGGCTTCACCGGCGGTGCGCAGGCGGGCTACAATTGGCAGAGGGGCCACATCGTCTACGGCGGCGAGGTCGATTTCGGCATCCTCGATGTCGGCAAGCGGGCTACGCAGAGTGGGATGTTTCCGGTCGCCTTCCTGGGCACGCAGTACACGCTCACGCAGAAGGTGAATGCGGACTGGCTCGCCACGCTGCGGACGCCTGGGCTTCACGATGATGCGGCACATCCTGCTATACGCGACGGGCGGCCTGGCCTTCTCGGACGTCGCGTTTTCCAACGGCTACAGTGACAACGCCATCGCTGCCACCTTCCCCGGCGGCAGCGGCTATCGCAGCAAGTCGGCCATAAGGACTGGCTGGACCACGGGCGTTGGCGTTGAATGGGTACATGACGCGAATTGGTTGATCAGGCTGGAATACCTTTACGTCGACCTGGGCTCGATGCATGTCGGGGTTCCGATTAGCAACACGCCGCAGTTCACCAGACCATGACCGTTACCTCGGACCTGACGGCGCAGATCGGCCGCCTGGGTGTCAGCTATCGCTACTGAAGCCGCCCGTGCGGCCCGTGGCCGGAGCACTCGGCAGCGGCAGCCTTCCTTTGATCGCAGAGCGCTTGACGCACAAGCGGTGCGTCGAGCGTTGCTGTGCTTGACAAACTAGAACACTGTTATACCATATTTACAAAAGAACGCTGCTTGCGCACGGGAACCAGGCTGGCCGGTGCGCAACCAGGAGCCGCTGGGCTTAGGCGAAGCAGCGCGAGGAAACGGCCCGGATAAAGGATGGGATGATGCCGAAGGTCTTCGTCAGCACGGTCATCAACGCGCCGATCGAGCGCGTTTGGCGCGTGACCAGCGACTTTAACGGGTTGCCGGCCTGGATGCCCGGCATGAAGGACAGTGCCATCGAACCCGGCAAAAAGGCCACCGAGGTCGGCGCGGTTCGCAAGCTTGGCATGGCCGGCACGAAGGATGTGCTGCGCGTGGAGCAGGTGGGGCGCACGCCCTTGCCGCTGTCACATTGTGCGACCACACTGAGATGGAGAAACTGACAGGCAGTGGAAAGTGGCGGACCCGGCCATGACGGCAAGGACTGCTAGCAGAATCGCGGCGGTGGCCCTTGCCCTGGTGCTGCTGGCGCTCGTCTGGGGCTTCACGCCGATTTCCCGGTTCGCCAATCCGGAAGCTGTCACTGCTGCCATGGGCGCCGTTGCGGCCAGCCCGTGGCGGCTGGCCATCGTGCTCGGATGCTATCTGGTTGCCGGTATCGTTATCTTCCCGGTGTTGCTGCTGATGTTTGCCTGCGCGGCGGTGTTTGGCCCAGTGGCGGGATTTGCCTTTTCGACCGCCGGCCTGCTGGCGAGCGCGGCACTGAATTACGCAATCGGCGCGTGGCTAGGCCGCGGTGTGCTGCAGGACAGGCTGGGGCCGCGCTTCGAGGCCGCGCGCTTGGCTCTCATGCAGAGAGGCTTGACCACGACGGCGGTGGTGCGCGCCATCCCGGGATCGCCGTTTGCGTTGGTCAGCGTCGCCGCCGGCGCGAGCGACATTCGCTTTGTCGACTACCTGGTAGGAACCGCCATCGGCATCATGGTGCCGGTCAGCGTGATGACCGTGGCGAGTGATCAAACATTTCGGCTGCTGACAGAGCCGGACGCCAAGCACGTTGCCGTGCTGGTGGGCGTGGTCGTGCTTTGGATTGCCGTAGCCTTCGGCGCTCAGGCCGTCCTCGAGAGGATCACGAAAGGACACGGACGCGGCGGTTAGTTGACCCGCCGCTCGTAGCCCTGCCAGTAGGTCTCGCGCAGCGTGCGCTTCAAGAGTTTGCCGCTGGCATTGCGCGGCAGCTTGTCGATGAAATCGACGGAGCGCGGCCGCTTGTAGCCCGCGAGCTTGTCGCGCGCCCAATCGAGCAGGGCCTGCTCGGTCAGGCCGGTGTCGGGGCGCTTCACGACCACGGCCTTGACAGCCTCGCCCCACTTTGCATCGGGCACGCCGATCACGGCAAGTTCAACGATATCAGGGTGTGCGGCAAGCACTGCCTCGACTTCGGCTGGATAGACGTTCTCGCTGCCCGACACGATCATGTCCTTGATGCGGTCCTTGATGAAAATGAAGCCGTCGGCATCGATGTAGCCGGCGTCGCCGGTGTGGAACCAGCCGCCGCGGATGGCATCGCTGGTCGCTTTTTGGCGCCCCCAGTAGCCGTGCATCAGGTTCTCGCCCTGGTAGACGATCTCTCCGACCTGTCCGACCGGCACATCGTTGCCGTCAAGACCCACGACACGAGCGCGGCCGCCGAACATGCACCGGCCGCACGACAGCAGCCGCTCGCCGACGTGGTGCTCGAAGGTCAGCGCCGTGAAGGGCCCGGCGGTCTCCGTTAGTCCGTAGATCTGCGTGAACTTGCACTTGAAGATGTCGATGCAGCGCTTGAGGAGGTCGGGCGAGATCGGTGCCGTGCCATAGGTGATGTGCTTGAAGTTGGAGAAGTCGGCGGCGCGAGCCGCCGGCAGCTCGGTCAAGAACAGCATGACCGAAGGCACCAGCAGGGCGGTCTCGATCTTCTGCTCGACGATGGTCTTGAGCAGAGCTTCGGGGACGATCTCACGGACGATGACGAGGGTTGCGCCTTCCTGCATGCTCCAGATCGCCCAGCCGGCGCCGCCGAGGTGGAACATCGGCATACACACCAGCGAGGGGCCGCCTTCGCGGATCTCGGGCATCTCCAGCGCCAGGCAGAGGCCCGTGTTGAGCACGTTCCAGCCGGTCAGCATGGCACCCTTCGGTAATCCGGTAGTGCCCGACGTCGAGAACTGCCAGGTGACCGCGCCATCGATGTCGCGATGCGGGTCCATGCCGCCGCGGGGCAGCTCCTCGAAATTCAAGGTGCGTACGCCGGCGGACACACCGTGCTGCTTGAACTCCGGTCCGGTGACGACCAGTTTCGGCTTGATGTCGTCGATGATCAGGCGGACCTCGTGCGGCGTCAGGCGCCAGTTGAGCGGCGCCGCAACGATGCCAGCCTTGTCGAGGGCGAACAGCAGCTCAAGGTAGGCGGCGCAGTTCTTGTCGAGGATGGCGACGCGGTCACCGGGTTCCAAGCCGAGCTGGATGATCAGTGCAGCCGCCAGCGCTGAGCTCGCAGCATCAAGTTGTGCATAGGTTTGTGTCTTGCCCTCGTAGAGCACGGCCGCCAGGTTGGGATGGCGTTGGGCGCGCCAACGCAGCAGCTCGGCGATCGTGCGCATGGTGCTCCTCCTCCCTTTGCCCTACGCCGTCGCGGGCGGCTTATAGGGCGCTGATGGCGCCCATGATTTTCTGCAACGACACGGCCGCGCGTTCGTGCTCGACGTTGGCGACGGTCCGCTCACCATCCTGGATGCGCACGGCAAAGCGGAAGCGGTTCTTCTCTCGCTCTTTCAGTATGGCCTCGATAACGAGGACGGCGCCGACCTTGCTCGGCCCCAGATGATCAATCACGACCCGGCTGCCTACCGTGATCTGGCCCGGCTGCAGTAGGCTCTCGACCATGCGGAAGCAGGCAACCTCGGCGATCTTCACCAGGTATGGGGTGGCGGCGACAGGCGGCATGCCGGGCAGCACGGCGGCAACCGTGTCGGCCTCCTGCACGGTGACCGTTTGCCTGAAGGTGGAGCCGACGCCGTCGGTGGTTTGCGATTGTGGAGTGTCGGAGGACGCCATGAGTGCTCTGCCCGGTTTGAGATTGTGATGACCCGAGCAGAACGCCTACATGCGCCGCCGCTCCGGCTCCCAGCTGTGCTCGAGATTGTCGATCAGCTTCTGATCGTACAGGCAGAGGCACTGCTGGCGCGAATAGGTTGCCATGTATCGGCGATAGACGTCCAAGGGTTCCTGGCCGACGCGCAGCCCC
>DASTOW010000307.1:0-2416 GCA_035762425.1 Hyphomicrobiaceae bacterium
GTCGCGGAAGCTGCGCGGCAATTTCACGTCGATGATATCCGCGCCCATGCCCGCAAGCTGCTCCAGGGAGCGATCGTAGGCGGCGAGCACTTCGGTCTCGACACCGCTGCGCTCGCTGGCGGCCATCCGTCCCAGGCGCAGGCCCTTAACGCCGCGGCGCAAAGCGGGCATCGGGTCGGCATCGCGCAGCGACAGCGTCCGCGCATCACGCGGATCGGCACCCTGCATCAACTGCAACAACGTGGCCGCATCCTCCACGCTGCGCGTAATGGGACCGGGCGTGTCAAGCGTCGGGCTCAGAGGCAGGACCCCGTAGGTGCTGATTCTGCCGATGGTGGTCTTGAGCCCGGTGATCCCGCACCAGGCTGCCGGCACACGCACCGAGCCTCCCGTGTCGGTGCCCAAGGCACATGGGACCATGCGCGCGGCGACCGCCACACCCGAGCCGTTGCTGGAGCCGCCGGGCGTGCGATGAGTCTCCGCATCCCACGGATTCCAGGGTGCACCCAGGTGCTGGTTGGTACCCCAGCCGCCAAATGCGAACTCCACCGTGTGTGTCTTGCCAACGATGATCATCCCTGCGCTGATAAGCTTCTGCGCCAGCGTGGCGGTGCGCGTGGACCGGCGATCGCGCCAGAAGGCGCTGCCGCCGGTCGCGATGCGGCCCTCGAGCTCGATCAGGTCCTTGAGAGCGATCGGGATGCCGTGAAGCGGACCCACGCTGTGACCGGAACGGATGGCCTTGTCGGCGGCCTCTGCGGCGAGGCGGGCCTCCTTGTCGTAAACCTCGACGAACGCATGCAGCTTGGAATCGAGCCTCTCGATGCGATCCAGACAGGCGGCGACCAGATCAACGGGCGAGACGCTACGTGACTTGAGCTTGGGGACGAGGGCGTGAACGGGCAGGTCGGCGAGGTCCTTGCTCATGCTTTGGCTCCTGGCGGATCGCGCAGCTGGGCTTCTGGTCATGGATGGTCGAGCAGGCGCCCGACGGTTGGCGCGTCGGTTTGGCTCATGGCCGGTCACCGCCGCCGACGTAGGTGTTCCGGGCGCTCAGCGTCGGCCCCGCGAGCTCGATTTCGCGCGCCGCTATGCGCAGACAGCGCGTCGTGTGTCCGGGCGCCATCGCATGCTCCGGGGGCATGGAGACACGGCAGGCATCCTGGCAGAACTGACAGCGCGGCGCGAAGCTGCATCCCTCCGGCAGCGCGCGCAAGTCCGGCGGCATGCCAGGAATGGTGTCCAGCCGCCGCCCGAATGCCGAGCCCAGCACCGTCGAGGTCAGCAGCGCAGCCGTATAGGGATGCGCTGGCCGTTCGATCACCTCCTCGGTGGAGCCGAGCTCGACCAAACGACCCGCATACATCACGCCGATACGGTCCGCCACCTCCACGGCAACGCCGACATCATGGGTAACGAAGACGACGGCCATGCCGAGGTCCTGCTGCAGCTGGCGCAGCAGAAGGATGATCTGGATCTGCACCGTCACGTCGAGCGCCGTCGTCGGCTCGTCGGCGAGGAGGACCGAAGGGCGGCACGACAGCGCAAGCGCGATCATCGCCCGCTGGCGCATGCCGCCGGACATCTCGTGGGGGTAGGCCCTCAGCCGTCGGGCCGCGGAGGGAATCTGCACCATTTCCAGGAGCTCCAGCGCCCGCCGCCACGCTGCCGCGTAGGATATGCCCTCATGCCGCACGATGGTCTCGGCAATTTGCACGCCGACGGTGAACACCGGGTCGAGAGCCGTCATCGGCTCCTGGAAGATCATGGCTACCTTGGCGCCGCGCACTTTGCGCAATGCGTCCTCGTCCATCGCCGTGATCTCATGGCCGGCGATGCGGATGCGGCCTTCGACGCGCGTACGTGCCGGAGGCAGCATGCGCATCAGCGCGCGTAGGGTCACGCTCTTGCCCGAGCCGGACTCGCCCAGGATGCCCAGCACCTTGCCGGCCTCCAGCTCGAAGCTGACGCCGTTGACCGCAGATACCGTCGCATCGCGCATCGCGAAGCGCACGTGCAGGTTCTCTACCGACACGACCGATCTGCTCGGTGCCTGGATTTGCATCATGCGCTCACCGCGGCAACGGCTCGGCTGTGGCCGGACTTGGGCACGCTCATGTGGCAGGCCACTGCGCGCAGCGCATCCCCTGGCGGCGCCAGAAGGAGCGGCGCCACAGCCTCGCAGACTTGCTCGGCAAACGGACAGCGGGTTCGAAAGCGGCAGCCGGATGGCGGCCTGATAGGATTGGGAGGGTCGCCGCTCAGCGGTGCCTCGACAGTCCGTCGGCGGGGATTCATCGAGGGCATGGCTGAAAGCAGGGCCCGCGTGTAGGGGTGGCGCGGATCGCGATAGAGGCGGTCGACCGGTCCGATCTCGACGACCTTGCCGAGGTACATCACCATGACGCGGTCGCTG
>DASTOW010000308.1:0-2848 GCA_035762425.1 Hyphomicrobiaceae bacterium
AGGCAGCGATTGGCGCGCTGCAGGCGGCCGGCCTGCACGTCGTCGTGCTGACCGGCGACCACGCGACCAGCGCGCGCCGGCTCGGCATTGCCATGGGGCGCGGTAGGGCCGTTGCCATCGAGAGCGCCGGTGCTCACGCTGCTGGGCGGCGACCTGGCCGGCATCGTGCGCTCGCCACCTGTCGCAAGCGACCATGACCAGCATCCGCCAAACCTGCTCTCGGCCTTCGTCTACGAGGCGGCCGGCGTGCCGATCGCGGCGGGTGTTTTCTATCCCCTATTCGGCCTGCGGCTGTCGCCGGTTATCGCCGCTGCGGCGATGGCGCTGTCCTCGGTCAGCTCGGCAATGCGTTGCGGCGCGATCGCGCCAAGCCCGTAATACCTGTCATCCCAGCGTGAGCGCGGCGCAGAGCCGGGACCCAGAGTCACAAATGGGTTTCTAGGTCGCAGATATTGGCTGCGCGGCGCCAATTCCGGGATGACAGCGGCAGCTGCGGCCAAACCCTACACGGACGGAACGGACCGGCAGGGCTCCTTACGCTCCGCCTCGGTTGCCTGCTCGGCCAGGACGCAGAACCACTGCTCGCCGAGCTTCTGATCGTTGGACCAGATCTCGAAGTTCCAAATCCCCGGCACCACCTCCCAGGCCTGCTCGAAGGTATAGCCGACGATGTTGCTGACGCCGATCGGCTTGGGCGCGGGCAGCCATTGCTCGCGATAGGTGCGCTCAGCCCGGGCCGGATTCTTCAGGCCCTCTTTCGGCAGGGTGACGATGATGGTGATGGGAACGCTCGCGCCCGCCGGCCTGCCGATCAGGGCGTACTCGAGACCGAAGCTGACGCCCAACCGTCCCTCCACGGTGGTGGTGGCCTGCAGCTTCCTGGTATTGAACAGCTGATTGGTGCGGCCGGCGGCCGTGTTGGGCTGAACCGTGCTCGCGCCGATCTCGGCCTCGTAGAGGCCGGCCCACCGCACCTCGGCGCGTGCCACGCTGGGTGCTTCGGCGGCCACAGGCGCGGACCAGCACAATATCAAGGCAAGCACTGCAACGGCCCTGCGCACCACGCTGCTCCGCCTCCCGTTCGACTTTGCCGCAGCCACTGAAGCCTGCCAATTGCGGGGTTTGTTGGGCTCGGCCGCTTGACCCCTCCCCGCACCGATGGTCTATCGCAAATGCCTGTGCAACCGATTCCCTTTTTTGGCCGGGACCGACGAGGCGCCGCCCATGACCGACACCGTGCTGATCATAGATTTCGGCAGCCAGGTCACGCAGTTGATCGCGCGGCGCGTGCGCGAGCAAGGCGTCTATTCGGAGATCGTGCCGTTCAACAAGGCCGACGAGGCGCTGGAGAGCCTGAAGCCCAAGGCCGTGATCCTGTCGGGCGGTCCGGCCAGCGTCACTGAGTTTGGCACGCCGCGCGCGCCCGATTGGGTGTTCAAGGCCGGCCTGCCGGTGCTTGGCATCTGCTACGGCGAGCAGACCATGGTGGCGCAAATGGGCGGCGGCGTAGAAGGCGGCCATCAGCGCGAATTCGGCCGCGCCGAGCTCGAGATCACAGGCGAGTCCGCTCTGTTCGACGGCGTATGGAAGAAGGGCGAGCGCGACACGGTGTGGATGAGCCATGGCGACCGCGTCACACGCCTTCCGCCCGGCTTCAAGGTGGTCGGCATTTCCAAGGGCGCGCCGTTCGCGGCCATCTCGGATGAGAAGCGCAAGCTCTACGCTGTGCAGTTCCACCCCGAGGTTGCGCACACGCCGAAGGGTAGCCAGCTGATCGGCAATTTCGTGCGCAAGATCGTCGGCCTGCCGGGCGACTGGAGCATGGCGCATTTCCGCTCGAGCGAGATTGCAAAGATCCGCGCCCAGGTCGGCAAGGGCCGCGTCATCTGCGGCCTGTCGGGCGGAGTCGACAGCGCCGTTGCCGCCGTGTTGATCCACGAGGCGATCGGCGACCAGCTCACCTGCATCTTTGTCGACCACGGCCTGCTGCGCTTGAACGAGGCGACGGAAGTGGTGTCGCTGTTCCGCGGCCATTTCAACATCCCGCTGGTGCACGTCGATGCGAGCGAGCGTTTCCTGAAAGCGCTGGCGGGTGAGACCGACCCTGAGGCCAAACGCAAGACCATCGGCGCGCTGTTCATCGAGGTGTTCGACGCGGAGGCCAAGAAGCTCGGAGGCGCGCAGTTTTTGGCGCAGGGCACGCTCTACCCCGACGTGATCGAGAGCGTATCGTTCGACGGCGGCCCGTCGGTCACCATCAAGTCGCACCACAACGTCGGTGGCTTACCGGAGCGCATGGACCTAAAGCTGGTCGAGCCGCTGCGCGAGCTGTTCAAGGACGAGGTGCGCTCGCTCGGGCGCGAACTCGGCCTGCCCGAGCATTTCATCTGGCGCCATCCGTTCCCGGGGCCCGGCCTTGCCATTCGCATCCCGGGCAACATCACGCAGGAGAAGCTCGACATCTTGCGCCAGGCCGATGCTGTCTATCTCGACGAGATCCGCAAGGCCGGTCTCTACGACAAGATCTGGCAGGCGTTCGCCGTGCTGCTTCCCGTGCGCACCGTCGGCGTGATGGGTGACGACCGCACCTACGACCAGGTCTGCGCGCTGCGCGCGGTGACCTCGACCGATGGCATGACGGCGGATTTCTATCCGTTCCCGCACGAGGTGCTTGGCCGCGTGGCGACTCGCATCATCAACGAGGTGAAGGGCATCAACCGCGTCGTATACGACGTGACGAGCAAGCCGCCCGGCACGATCGAATGGGAGTGATTCAACGTCCTTCGAGGACCATCGCCAGCAATCGGAATTTTTGCGTAAATATCTGATAATAAATAAGTACTTACTC
>DASTOW010000309.1:0-2298 GCA_035762425.1 Hyphomicrobiaceae bacterium
GCATCGGAGATGTGCAGTACGTGAGTTGGCTCGCGGCGCTGCCGGCGAATGCCCGGCTGTCGCTCTATGTGCACATCCCGTTCTGCCACAGCCTCTGCTGGTACTGCGGCTGCAACACCAAGGCCACGCACCGCTACGCGCCCGTGGCAGCCTACCTGCGCTCGCTGCTCGACGAGATCGCCAATGTCTCCCAGCTCATGCCTAACCCGCACGCGGTGCAGCATATCCATTGGGGCGGAGGCTCGCCCAACATCTTGGCTGCGGGCGACATTGCGGGGCTGGCCGAGGCGCTGCGGGTCAAATTCAGCATCGACAGGGCCGCCGAGTTCGCAGTCGAGATTGATCCGCGCCACATGGATGGCGGCAAGCTCGAAACCTTTGCGCGCGCCGGTGTCACGCGCGTGTCCATCGGAGTGCAGGACTTCGACTCCTCCGTGCAGGCGGCGATCGGGCGAACGCAGAGCTTCGAGACGACCAGAGCTACCATCGAGGAGTTGCGCCACCGCGGCATCGCCTCGATCAATATCGATCTGATGTACGGGCTGCCGCATCAGACGCGAAAAAGCGTTGAGCGCACGGTGGAGCAAGTGCTCCTGCTCGCACCTAACCGCATCGCTGTGTTTGGGTATGCGCACCTCCCCGAGCGCATGATCCACCAGCGTCTCGTCCCGGCCGACAGGCTGCCCGACGCGCTGGAGCGCTTCGCCCAAGCGAGCCGAGTTGCCTGCCGCCTCACCCAGGCCGGCTATGTAAGGGTGGGGCTTGATCACTTCGCCAAGCCCGGCGATCCCCTGGCTGAGGGCGCTGTGCACCGCAACTTCCAGGGCTACACCAACGACCAGGCAGATGCGCTCATCGGCCTCGGCGCCTCAGCGATCGGGCGACTGCCAGAGGGCTATGCGCAGAATGCGGTGGCCGTTGGCGACTACGAGCGGCGCGTGCGCGCCTATGGCTTGGCGACGGCCAGGGGCATAGCGCTCACAAACGAGGACAAGGTGCGCGGCCACGTGATCGAGCGCTTGATGTGTGACCTCGTATTTTCTGCCGATGATCTGAGGCGTCGCTTCGGCCGGGCAGCGGAGGGGGTCATACATGAGGCGGAGGCTCTGGTCGAAGCCGACCGCAACAGCCTGATCGAGCCCACGGGCGAGGGTTTCAAAGTCACCGAGCGCGGGCGTCCTTTCGTCCGGAGCATCGCGGCCCGCTTCGACACCTATCTCGGCCGCGGAACTGCGCGCCACGCCGCCGGTGTCTGATTCCCCATGAGGTGTCGACCTGCGGCTCCCTTAGCCGATTGAGTTCCCGACAACCGACGGCAACGGGCCCGTTCTGTTGCATCTGCTTACGGCGGTCCTTGGCACAGAACGGACCTACGCCATCGATCGCAGCCATGTCCGTTGTTGGGGGCATTTCTGCCGTGCTTTGGCGCGTTTGCCATCGGCATGCGAGCAGCACGCCTCCGAATGGCATCGCCTGGCGCTAGACGCCATCTCCGCCGGCAGAAAGGCAAGCACGGCTCAGCAGTACGTCCTTCGTTGCAAGTCCCTCATGAAGTACGCGCACGAGCTCGGCTATACCGTCTTCAATGTCGGCGCGGCGATCAAGGTCCGCAGCGGGGGCAACCGCGGCGCGAAGCTGGCCAAACGCATCATCAGCGAGACCGAGGTCGCCCTGCTGATCCGGGCGGCCCGATCGAAGCGTGACCGCGTGTTGCTTCAAGTTGCCTATGCTGCCGGACTGCGCATCTCTGAAATCGTCGGGCTGTCCTGGCCGGACGTCATCGCGCGCGACAAAGGCCGTGTCCAGCTCAGCATCGAGGGCAAAGGCGGCAAGCTGCGCCAGGTGCTGTTGCCGGCCGAGGTTGGCGGGGCATTGTTGGCTCTGGCGCCGCCGGAAGCGGCTGGGCCAGTGTTCTGCGGACGCTCCGGCCAGCGCCTCGGTGAGCGAGCGGTTTTCGGCATACTCAAGCGCACCGCCAAGCGTGCCGGCCTCCCGGCCGCCGTCTCCCCGCACTGGTTGCGTCACGCCCATGGCTCGCATGCCCTGGATCGAGGCGCGACACTTCCCGAAGTGCAGGAAACGCTCGGCCACGACAACATCGCTACGACGTCGGGCTATCTGCATGCGCGGCCGGACAGCTCAAGCGGGCTGCGGCTGGATCCGGGCATCTTCCGGCAACCGGATGACCCGGATAAGGCGGGCTGACCCTCCCGCGTCGGCGAAGCGCTTGTGCGCAGCAACCAGCCGACGCGGTCGTAGCGCCAGCATCAAACGTAGCGTCAGCGCCTGTCCGGGGCA
>DASTOW010000310.1:0-13555 GCA_035762425.1 Hyphomicrobiaceae bacterium
GGAATAGCGATCCGCGTGCGTGATGATCTTGTCGCGCTGGAAATGCTTGAGGCGCGCCTTGTGGTCGAAGTCCTTGATCTGCGCCGCGATCAGGATCTTGAGGTCCTCGCGCGGAAAACCGCCGATCTCGCCGACGCCGGACTTGCTGGCCTTACAGCCCGCCCAGAAATCGGCAACGGTGGTCCCGATCGGCGTTACGACACCTGTGCCCGTAACGACGACGCGGCGTGCTACGCCCGATTCGCTCATCTAAACCATGTACCCGTAGAGTGATCGCCCGCCGGCCTGCATCCAGACCGGCCGGCGTGTCAGGCCTTTGCGGCCGCCGCACCCGAGCCGGCGACGAGACTGCGTACCCGCTCGACCACGGAGCCCACCGTCTTGAAATCAGCGGCTTCCTCGTTGGCGTTGTAGGGAATCTCGATCCCGAAGGAATCTTCGATGTCGAACACGATCATCGCCAGATCCAGGGATTCGATCTTCAGATCCGTCAGCGCCGTGTTGAGCCCGATATCGTCGCGGGGCTCCTTCATGTGCTTCTTCAGGATGTCGATGATCTTCGTCGCCACTTCGTCCATTATCGCTCTCCCACCGTGCCCAAACGTGGCATGTCGGGACCTTTGTTGATTGACGAACCGCCTTCCGGGGCCGCCCGGATGCCCAAGTCGAGGCGTCACATATACGCAAATCCCCGGTTAGTCTAGCCGAACGACCCGGTGAGCAAAACCCATGCCTAACGGGGCGCATCCGCCGGCCTGGGGAGACCGATCTGGTCAGCAGGCACAAAAGCGTGTTGAATGCGTCACGCGGGCGTTTATCAGCAAAAAACCAAGCGCGAAGGCCGTCAGGCACACCGCCCGCCTTCGGGATCCGGGGAGGAGCAACCATGACATCGGCGCTACAGTCGGCGGACATGCGCAGAGGCGAGGCTGCCTATCCCTGGCTCAGCCACTACCCCAGGGACGTGGATTGGCACCAGACTTTCAAGGCCAGCCCCCTGTATGAGCTCCTCGATTCGGCTGCTGCCAAGTACGGCTCCCGGACCGCTACAAATTTTCTCGGCAAGACAACGACTTACAAGGAAATTATGCAGGCAACCGAGCGCGCGGCGGCCGGCCTGCAAAAACTTGGCATTAAGAAGGGCAGCAAGGTCGGCCTGCTCCTGCCGAACTGCCCAACGTTCATTATCTACTACTTCGCCGTCCTGAAGGCGGGCGGAACGGTCGTTAACTACAACCCCCTCTACACCCTCGATGAGCTGGCATTCCAGGTCAAGGACAGCGAGACCGAGATCATGGTCACGCTCGACCTCAAGGTGCTGTTCGACAAGGTCGAGGGCCTGATGCAGGCCGGCACCCTAAAGCGGTCGATCGTGGCGTCCTTCGCCTCGCTGCTGCCGGCCGCCAAGTCCGTCCTGTTCAAGCTGTTCAAAGCCAAGGAGATGGCCCACCCGCACAAGTCTGCGGTGGCAGCCAACGTAGTGGCGGACGAGGAGGTGCGCAGCAACGACGGCAAGTACCAGCGGGTCGACATCGACCCTGTCAACGACGTGGCGGTGCTGCAGTACACCGGTGGCACGACGGGCACGCCCAAGGGCGCGATGCTCACCCACGCCAACGTCGGCATCAATGCTCAGCAGAGCAAGGCGTGGGCGACCAACCTGCAGGCGGGTGGCGAGCGGGTGCTGGCGGCACTGCCGTTCTTCCATGTGTTTGCCATGACGGCGGTGATGAACTTCGCGCTGTCGCAAGGGGCCGAGCTCATCATCATGCCGCGCTTCGTGCTCGACGATGCCATGAAGCTGATCGACAAGGCCAAGCCGACGGTAATGCCGGGCGTGCCGACCATGTACATCGCCATGCTCAACCACCCCAAGCTCAGGGGCTTCAACATGTCGTCGCTGAAGTTCTGCCTGTCGGGCGGTGCGCCGCTGCCGGTCGACGTCAAGCAGCGTTTCGAGAAGCTGACCGGCTGCAAGCTGGTGGAAGGCTACGGTCTATCCGAGACGTCCCCTGCCGCCACCTGCAACCCGCTGGAAGGCCCGGTCAAGGAAGGCTCGATCGGCCAGCCGTTGCCGGCCACGATCATCTCTCTGCGCGACCTGGCCGACCCTTCCAGGGAGGTGCCGCTGGGTGAGAAGGGCGAGATCTGCATCAAGGGACCGCAGGTCATGAAGGGGTACTGGAAGCGGCCCGACGAGACCGCCAGCCAGTTCGTCGGCGAGTATCTGCGCACCGGCGACGTCGGCATCATGGACGCGGAGGGATTCACCTTCATCGTCGACCGCATCAAGGACCTGATCATCTGCTCGGGCTACAACGTCTATCCGCGCCGCGTCGAGGAGGCGATCTACGAGCATGCGGCGGTCGAGGAGGTGACGGTGATCGGCATCAAGGACCAGTATCGCGGCGAGGCGCCGAAGGCCTTCGTCAAGCTGAAGGCCGGCGTGTCGGCAACCGAGGCCGACATCCGCAAGCACCTGGAAACCAAGCTTTCAAAGATCGAGTTGCCGGCCGAGATCGAATTCCGCGATGCTCTGCCCAAGACCATGATCGGCAAGTTGTCGAAGAAAGAACTCAAAGCCGAAGAGGCGGCGCGACAGAGAGGCAAATGAACACCAGAACACCACAGGAGCGGGCGAAGCCTGTGTCTGTTTCTGCCGCAGCAGAAGATCCAGACCGTCTCTACACCATCGGCGAACTTGCCGAGGAGTTCGACGTCACCACGCGGACCATCCGCTTCTACGAGGCCAAGGGGCTTATCATGCCCGCGCGGCGCGGTGTGGCGCGTTGCTACGGGCGGCGCGACCGCGCGCGGCTGAAGCTGATCCTGCGCGGGAAGAACCTCGGCTTCAGCCTCGAGGTGATTGCCCAGTACCTGCAGCTCTACGATGCCGATCCTGCGCAGATCGCCCAAACCCAACTGCTGCTTGTCCGCGTCGATGACGCCATCGATCAACTGCAGATCAAGCGAGCGGATATCGACCGCACGCTGCGTGATCTGAAAGACATCCGCGGCCAGTGCATCGAGCACCTGAAGGGCAAGGGCAGCATCGAGTAGCTCGGCGGCCGCATGCGCGGTGACCGGCAAGGGCGCCGCTGGTGAGCGCGGGCGGAAGGCCAACACGGCACCGCTGCCCCGTGCAGCACGCGCCCACCCCTGACTTTGCCCAACGCCCCGCCTAGTTTTGGGAATTCGACACAGATTTCCGCCATTGCCGCCGTGGAACAGCGTGCGCGTGCATCTGCGGGCATGCCTTGCAACATGTTCCGGACAGGTGCGTGCCGGACAGCGAACCTGCTGATGGCTGGAAGCCGCGGGCAAGCCCCGCTATGACTTGGGCCGTAGCAGTTGGCTGACATCGCGAGCGCAAGGGAGAGGGCCATGGCCGGCCGATATGCAGCACCGCACATGCTGCGCAGCCGGGACGGGCACGAGCACAACAAGGCGACCTTCGTCGAGCTGTTCTTCGACTTGGTGTTCGTGTTCGCCGTCACACAGCTCTCCCACACGCTGCTCGAGCATTTCACCCCCGCCGGCATCACGCAGACCATCCTGCTGCTGATGGCGGTGTGGTGGGTGTGGATCTACACCACCTGGGTCACCAACTGGCTCGATCCGGACAAGACGCCGGTGCGGTTGATGTTGTTCGCGCTGATGCTGGCGGGGCTGGTGCTGTCGACCTCCATACCCGAGGCGTTCGGGAGCCGGGCGCTGGCGTTCGCCGGCGCCTACGTCTTCATGCAGCTCGGCCGCAGCCTGTTCATGCTGTGGGCACTGCGCGGGCATAGCGCCACGAACTATCGCAACTTCCTGCGCATCAATGCCTGGTTGGCGCTATCGGCATTGTTCTGGATCGGCGGTGCCTTTGCCGAGGCGCAGGCGCGCCTCGGCTTGTGGAGCTTGGCACTGGCCATCGAATACCTGTCGCCGTCGCTCGGGTTCTGGACGCCAGGGCTCGGCCGCTCGACCACGGCCGACTGGGACGTCGAGGGCGGCCATCTCGCCGAGCGCTGCGGGCTGTTCATCATCATCGCGCTGGGCGAGTCGATCCTCGTGACCGGGGCGACGTTTGCCAAGTTGCCGTGGTCAGGGACTACGGTGGCGGCGTTCGCAACCGCCTTCATTGGCAGCGCGGCCATGTGGTGGATCTACTTTAACATCGGCGCGGAGCGGGGCAGCAAGCGCATCACGCA
Organism: Hyphomicrobiaceae bacterium; assembly: GCA_035762425.1. Lineage (GTDB taxonomy): Bacteria > Pseudomonadota > Alphaproteobacteria > Rhizobiales > Hyphomicrobiaceae > AWTP1-13. The sequence goes on from DASTOW010000310.1 coordinate 4,197, forward strand.
GTCGAGCGACCCGGGACGACTGGCGCGGCTCGCCTATACCTATATGCACCTGCCGCTGGTGGCGGGCATCGTTGTTGTCGCGGTAGGCGATGAGTTGGTGCTGGCGCACCCGACCGGGCATGTCGACTTCAAGACCGTCGCGGCGGTGCTTGGCGGGCCGACGCTGTATCTGATCGGCAACCTGATGTTCAAGCGCGCGACGGGCAATCGCCCGGCGCTGTCGCACATCGTCGGGCTGATCCTGTTGGCCGGCCTGGTGCCGCTGGCACCATTGTCGCAGCCGCTGGCACTGGCCGCGGCAGCCAACCTGGTGCTGGTGATGGTAGCGGTCTGGGAGACGTGCTCGCTCGGTACGGGCGATACGGAGCCGGAGGCCGGCAAGCTGCCGACTGCGCAGACCGGCAGGTCGGCGCAGGCGTGAGGGGCAAGGAGGCAGACATGCACACGTTGAAGATGGTGGTGGCCGGGCTGGCTGGGCTCGGCGTTTTCATCCTGGCGGCGACGCTGCTCGGCAGGCGGGCAGCGGATGGTGCGCGCATCTTCATATTGCCGTGGCTGGCGGCCTCGGTGATCAACATGGTGATCGGGGTGTATTGGGCGAGCGTGCCGCTCAGCACCGAGATCCCAGTGCTAGTCGTGGTGTTCGGCGTCCCGGCGGCGATCGCCTGGTATCTTGCCCGCTGGCTGCGGGCGCGCAGCGAGGCTTAGGGCTGTTGCCTATCGCGCGCTGCCTGTCGTAACGCACAGAGTGTCGGGCTGGGGGGCAGCAACAGCTCTACCTTCTGGCGACGGCAGAGTGCGGAGAAGGATCTCAGAACCGGCGGATGAGGCCGACCAGGCGACCTTGAATGTCCACCTGGTCGGGACCGAATATGCGCGTCTCGTAGTTGGGATTGGCTGCTTCCAGGGCGATCGAGGCCCCCTTCTTGCGCAGGCGCTTGAGGGTGGCCTCCTCCTTTTCGACCAGGGCCACCACGATATCGCCGTTCTCGGCCGTGTCGCAGCGCTTGCAGATGATGATGTCGCCTTCGTTGATGCCGGCGTCGATCATCGAATCGCCTTTCACCTCCAGGGCGAAGTGCTCGCCCCCCGAGATCATCTCCGGCGGTACTCCGATGTCTTGGGTGTGATTCTGGATGGCGCTGATCGGCACGCCGGCGGCGATGCGGCCCATCAGGGGCACGCTGGACGCGCCGGAGTTGCCGTAGCCCTGCGGCGGCGAAGCTAGTTGCGGAAGCGACCGGCGCCCCGAGCCCTCGATTACGTTGGGGCTGAAGCCGGTGCGGCGCGGGCCACTGCCGGGTTCGGACATGGCGTCGGGCAGCTTGATGACCTCGATGGCCCGCGCCCGGTGCGGCAGGCGCCGGATGAAGCCACGTTCCTCAAGCGCGATGATCAAGCGGTGCACGCCGGACTTGGACTGCAGCGCCAGGGCCTCCTTCATCTCGTCGAACGAGGGGGGCACACCCGTCTCTTGCAGGCGGGCGTTGATGAAGGTCAGCAGCTCTTTCTGCTTCGTGGTCAGCATGATTTCCCCGCGGCGTGGCCGTTGGCGTGGGTTGGTATCTGCGACTCGGATGCCACCGTACAAACCGGGAACACCATAGTTGTTCCCGTCATGTTCTGCAAGTGTTTGCTGTCGGCCGCGACGCGAACCGCATCAAAAGTCGAGCGGCAGGATTTGGATCGCGCTGCCGGCCGCAGCCGCGGGCGCACTGATGGGGCGGATTAGCAGGCAGTCGGCCTGCGCCAGGGGCGCGAGCAGCGAGCTGTCCTGGGAGCGCACTGGGGTGACCTCGGCTATGCCATCGGCGCCGATGCGGGAGGTTGCCCGCATGTAGTGGGCGCGCGGTCCGTTGGCCTCCAGGGCGACGGCGGCGCGCGCCGGCTTCAGTCCCTGGTCCCGCCCGGGTTGGCCGAGCAGGGCTCTTATCAGCGGCACCAGGAAGACGCGGGCACAGACGATGGCCGACACGGGATTGCCCGGCAGGCCCAACACGCGGGCCTGGCCGAGCCGACCGAACATCAGCGGCTTGCCTGGCCGCATGGCAATCTTCCAGAACGCCAGCGCCATGCCGCGTGCTTCCAGCACCGGCTCCACCAGGTCGTGATCGCCGACCGAGGCGCCGCCGATCGTCACGATCGCGTCGGCGTCCGCGGCCATGGCGATGTGGGCATCGAGGCTCGCGCGCGTGTCGCGGGCGATGCCCAGCAGGCGGGATTCTGCGCCGGTTGCCTCGGCAAGCGCCGCCACGCCCAGATGATTGGAGGCGATGATTTGTCCGGCACCCAGGCTGCCGCCCGGTTCAATGAGCTCGTCGCCGGTCGCCAGCACTGCCACACGCGGTCGCCGGCGAACGGCAAGTTCGCCGTGGCCCATGGCGGCGGCCAGCGACAGCTCGCGCGGGCCGATGCGCCGGCCCGCCTCGAGGAGGGTGTCGCCAGCCTGGAAGTCGAAGCCCCGCTTGCGCACATGATCGCCGCTCCTGGTGACGCCGTCGCGGACAACGATCTTGCTGCCATCGCGGCTGACGTTCTCCTGGACAACGATGGCATCAGCGCCGATCGGCACGGCCGCGCCGGTAAAAATGCGCACCGCCTGCCCGGCTCCAACATGGCCGGTGAACGGATGGCCGGCAGCAGCCTGGCCGATCTCAGTTAGGGTCGCGGGCAGCGTGCAAACATCGGCCTGGCGCACGGCATAGCCGTCCATCGCCGAGGCATCAAACGGCGGTTGTGTCAGGCGCGCGGCGAGCGGTGAAGCCAGTGTGCGGCCACCGGTGGCGGCGATCGGCAGGCTCTCGGCCGGCATCGGCTCGACACCGTCCAGGATGCGCTGCAGTGCCTCCTCGACCGACAGGAGCGCCATGCGACTACTCCGCGTGGTGGCTCGTCATCCCGGACGTCGCGCAGCGACGATCCGATACCCGGGCCCACAGCCTCTATACTCCGCGCCCCTTGGGCCGGCCTCGGTGCGCTGGTGCGCCTTGGCCGGTAGGTTGCCGATTTGATTCACCGGCGGGGCTCCTCGGCGCGATAGGTCCCCGAGCGGCCACCGGTCTTCTCGACGAGACGGATGTCGGAAAGCACCATGGCTTTGTCGGCGGCTTTGAGCATGTCGTAGATGGTGAGGCAGGCGACCGATACCGCCGTCAGTGCTTCCATTTCGACGCCGGTCTGGCCGCCCACTTTCACCTCGGCCATGACGCGCAGGCCGACCGGATCGCGCGCGGCCTCGAACTCGACAGTGGCCTTCGTGATGGCCAGCGGATGGCAAAGCGGGATCAGCTCGTGCGTCTTCTTCGCCGCCATGATGCCGGCAATGCGCGCGGTGGCGAGCACGTCGCCCTTCTTGGCGGTGCCGGTTTCGATGAGTGCCAGCGTCTCGGGCGCCATGGCCACGAAGCCTTCGGCGCGTGCCATGCGTTGGGTGACGGTCTTGTCCGACACGTCAACCATGCGCGCCTCGCCCTTCTCGTTGAGATGGCTGAGCTTGGTCATGAGGTTGGGCTGCCGGTGTTCCCACCCCGCTCGTGGGGCATAGACACGGAGTGGCGGATTGCAGAACAATCGACGTCGGGATTGCCCACACCCCTAACCCCTTCCCACAAGAGGCAGAGGGATTGGGTTGGTGGTTTCGGCGGGCCCGTCATCACGTCGCTCCGCTGCCCAGCAGCGCGCGGGTGGCGGCGGCGACGTCGGCCTGACGCATCAGGCTCTCGCCGACCAGGAACGCATTGACGCCGACCTTGGCCAGGCGCTGCAGGTCGGCGTGACTGTTTATGCCGCTCTCCGCGATGATGATGCGGTTCTTCGGAACCCGCGGCGCGAGCTTCTCGGTCGTCTGCAGGGTCGTGTTGAACGTCTTGAGATCGCGGTTGTTGATGCCGATCAGGCGGCAGTCGAGCATGAGGGCGCGATCGAGTTCGTGCTCGTCGTGCACTTCGGCGATGGCGTCCATGCCCCAGGCCTTGGCATAGGCGCAGAGCGTGCCGGCCATCACGTCATCGACGGCTGCCATGATGATCAAGATGCAGTCGGCGCCCCAGGCCCGCGATTGCGCCACCTGGTAGCGGTCGAGCATGAAGTCCTTGCGGATCGCTGGCAGCAGGGTCGCCGCGCGCGCTTGGCGCAGATGCTCCGGCGTGCCCTGGAACGAGGGTCCGTCGGTCAGCACGGATAGGCAGGCGGCGCCTCCCGCTTCGTAGGCTTTGGCGTGCGCCGGTGGATCAAAATCTGGCCGGATCAGGCCCTTGGAGGGGCTCGCCTTCTTGATCTCGGCGATCAGCGCGAATTGGCCGGCGGCCATCTTGGCCTCCAGGGCCTTGGCGAAGGAGCGCACGGGAGGCGCCTTGCGGGCGGCCGCCTCCATCTGCTCCAGCGATTGGGCGGCCTGCGCCTCGGCAATCTCCTGGCGCTTGTAGGTGGTGATCTTGGTGAGAATGTCGGTCATGGTCCTGAGATTACGACGAGCGTGGCGCCGTTGCTACCGTTGCCGGCGAAAGCACCGGCTGCCCTTACAACGCGGGGCGTGCCGTTCGGTGCCGATTTACGCGGACTTCACCATCAGCACCCAGTCGGTGCCGGGTGCAACCCAGTCCTCCTTCACTTTTTTGCGCCGGGCCTGCTCTGTATAGCCGCAGCGCTGATAGAGGCGAAGCGCACCGGAATTTGCGTCGCACACGATGATGCTAAGGCCCCGTCGCGTCTCGCTGGCAGCGATGCGGTCGGCGATGCCGAGCAGCGCACGGCCCTGCCCCTTGCCGCGGTGCTCGGGGTAGGCGGCCAGCACGTTCACATACCAGGTGCCGGGCGCCAGGTTCTCCAGTTCCTGCAGCGGCACGAACATCGGTGGCATGTCCTGGGAGATGGGCTGCGGTGCATCGGGCAGGGCGTAGCCGATCAGAGCCGCGGTGACCTGCCCGGCGGGTTCTTCGACCACGACGGCGTTGCGATAGGAGAAGCTGCCTGTCTCGCGGCGAGCCCGCTCGCGGCCGATCTGCCAGGCGTCGCCATCAGGGCCGGCGATGCGCGTCCATACGTGCAACGCCAGACCTTCGCTGGCGAAATGCACGAGATCGGCGAGCGCCGCGGCATCGCCGCGCGTGGCAGGTCGGAAGGGTGGCTGGAGTTCAATCATGGACTTTCTTGTCCCTGCTGGCTCGCCGAAGCGAGCATTGGCATAAGCGTCTAGCGGCAATGCAATAGCATGCATTGTGCCATGCAAGGGCGCGGGGCACAGTTCGGAGCGACAATTGGGATGGACGCAACATGGCAAACCAGGATGCCGGCTTGGTCACCTATCGGGGTGCGGTCTATCCCGCCCACTGCGATCATATTGGCCATATGAACGTCGCCACCTACGTTTCCAAGTTCGACGAGGCGAGCTGGAGTTTCTTCTGCGCGCTCCGCCTGACGCCGTCCTACCTACGTGCCGATCGCTTCGGCATGGCCGCTGTGCAGCAGAACATTACCTATCGGCAGGAGCTGTTCGCCGGCGACGTTGTTGAGGTGCGCTCGCGCGTGCTGGAAATCAGCGATAAGCGCATCCGCTTCGAGCACACCATGTACAACGTGGAGCGCGGCGAGATTGCCGCAGCGACTGAGATCACCGCCGTGCATCTCGACAAGGTCGCACACAAGGCCTGTCCGTTCCCTGCTACGGTGCGCGAGATGGCGCAGGCGCTACTGGCGAGCGGCGGCTAGACCAGATGGCGCCGGCAGTTCTCGCCATCATCGCGGTGACCATCGCGGTCACGTCCTTCATTTCGGGCATCTTCGGGATGGCGGGCGGCATCATCCTGCTCGGCGTGCTGCTGCTGTTTCTCGATGTTGCGCCGGCCATGATGCTGTTCGGCACCATCCAGATGGCGTCCAACGGGTGGCGGTCGGTGCTCTGGCTGCGCTACGTCGACTGGAGCATCGTGTGGCGCTACCTGATAGGATCGACGCTGATGTTTCTGGCGCTGCGCTCGGTGGCGATCATCCCGAGCAAGGCAGTGATCTACCTCGGGCTGGGGCTCATCCCATTCGCCGCCGATTTCCTGCCCAAGCGCCTGACACCCGACATCACGCGACCCGGCGCGCCCTACATCTGCGGCGCCTTCATCATCCTATTGCAACTGCTCGCCGGTGCAGCCGGTCATATCCTCGATGTGTTCTTCCAGAAGAGCCGGATGGACCGCAAATCGATCGTCGCCACCAAGGCGGTGACGCAGGTGGCGGGCCACTTCTACCGCATCATCTACTTCGGTTCGTTCGCAGCCACCTTCGATGAAAGCATTCCACTATGGGCCTATGTGGTGGCGATCGGCCTGGCGTTTGCGGGCACTTCGACGGCGGCGCTAATATTGCACCGCATGACGGATGAGGGCTTTCGCATGTGGAGCCGGCGCGTGACCATCGGCGTGAGCGTGACGTATCTGGCGCGCGGGTTGTGGCTGGTCGCCGTGCCGGCTTAGCCGGCCTACGTCCGTCATCCCGGTCGTCGCTGCGCGACGTCCGGGATCGCGTAGTGTGGCGCCTTGGTTCCCGGATGCGCCGAGGCGCGCTCCGGCATGACAGCCTGCTAGCCGCCGCGGGCGCCGAGGGACACGAAGCGCGGTCCGATGTCGACGTGGATGTGGCTCATGCCGCTGTATGTCATGGTGCCGCCCGACTTGTGGTTGGCGATCAGCCAGCGCACCACCGCACCCTTGCGGCCGCCGGCATTGAAGTCGACGGCGTTGCCGCTGGCGTGCTTGGAGATCCGCCCCGAGCCGGCAATGCGCGCACCTGGCCGGCAGGTTGAGATGATCTGCATGGCACCGAACTGCGCCTCGATGCGGCCGAGCAGCGCCCGCGCCGCCGGTGTCAGGCAACCGCGTGAGGAACCTGCCGAAGCGGACCGCGACGAGCCGCCGCGGCGCGCATAGCTGCGCTGCTTGCCGGATTTGGCCGCATAGCGCTTGCCTGAACGCTTGCCAGCATGGCGGCGATAGGTGCGCCTGCGCTCATATCCCCCATCATCGTTGGAATACGAGTTATTGGAGTAGCGGGAGCCGTAGTAGCCCTCGTGGGGGCGCGCCTCGGCTGCGGTTGCCAGCATGCCGAGGGCCAGCGCGCCGAACGCAAATCCGGCGGTGGCGGTGATGAGCCGCTTACTCATGTACTCTCCTGGGTTTTTCAGTTGCAGGTGTGCCGGCCGGGACGTCAGGCCCTAGGCCTTCCCCCGGAGGCGCTTACAGTGACAGCCCGGCACGCAGCCTGCTCGCAGACGCGCGCACCGGCCCCGCTGCCCTTCCCTCACCGACCGATTCCGTGGATGTTGCGCGCCCGGCTCCCCCTTGGCGCCAACTGGACCGATCTTCAGGTGGCAGCTCTACTGGGCGCGCCATGTGGCGAGAATTAGGCCGTATTTGCTCGCCAAATGCGAGTGCGTTGTTTGCCCCGCACAAGGCGCTCAGTTTGGCTATTGTGCGCCAACCGCTGCCGCATAAGGGTTTCGTCCGTGCAACTTGCTCCGCTGCGCTTCACGAAAATCGAAGGTACCACCGTCGCCGTCAACGTCGCGTCGGCTGCCGAGGCCAAGGCAGCGCTGAAGGAATTGCGGCACAAGAAGCGCGAGCTGAAATTCGTGCGCGGCGCTCTTGCCAAACAATACAAGGCCGCAAAGGCCAAGCGTCCACGCAAAGGCAAGGCAGAGCCGAGCGGCGTTGCCACCTTCCTCGACGACGTGCGCTGGGGCTTTGGCAAAATGCTAGACGGGAAGCCCGAGCCTAAACCGCCTGCGCGACCACCGACGCTCGCCGAGATCGAGCACGAGATGCGCAGCATCGACGAGATCATGCACAACATCGACGGCTGCATCCTGCAGCTGCAGGGCAAGCTGCTCGCGCACGAGTGATTTGCTTGGCCGACCCTTAGTGGTTGCCCACGACTATGATCGCAACACAGGCGCAGCGAAGGGGCATTGTGAAGCATTGCCTCGCCAGCTTGCACCTTTCCTTGCGTCACCAGTCGTGGCACAGGAGTCCTCGGCGCCTACAAGACAACGATGCGTGCGCTACACGGTTTGTGATCTGGGGCCAATGCCACATGCCGTTGCGTTCCCCGTATGACTTTTCGCAATGACCTGCGGGCCGAACCCCTGGTTTGGCTCATGCCTGCTATTCACCCATTTGCTACGAGGGAGTTTCACTATGTCAGTTCTGCGTCTCCTCAGCCTCGCAGCCGTCCTCGTGCTGGCCTGCGTTGGTCAGGGGTGGGCTCAATTCGCCTCCATGGGTCCTGCCCTCGTTGAAGACCTCAGGGATGTCGAGGTGCAAAGACAGCTGATCGCCCTCGGCGTCCTCGATGCGACAGCGGGGCGTGCATCTCACCCCGATCTGAGCAAAGCCGTGGCGTGGTTTCGCAGAGCATACAAATCTCCCGAGAGTGTGGGACCGCTGACGCCTGGCGAGAGGCAGCAGCTGAAGGATGCTTACGCACAATTCGTTACCAGGACTGACCTGAAGGCAGTGCCCTACAGGGACACGAAGACCAACACCGAGATCACGCTACGTGTGCCCGCGGCATTCGTGGGGAGCACCCCGCAGAAATCTGTCGGAGAGAATGACAGCGACTGGCAGGAGTTCCGGGATAGCGACAACAAGGTGTCGGTCGGACCGGAAATTCATCTGCTGGCCGACTTCACGCCGATTGCGCTGTTCAGGGATCGCATCATGAAGGTGTCCCTGAACTACAAGCATCTGCATTTGACATCCGAAGAGTTCGCCGCCGAGGGGGAGACCGGCGGCGATGAAGACGGGTACATCTCATCCAACATGGTCCTCACCTCCAAGGACAGGCTGAAGGGAGTGTTCGTGCGCTATGCCAAGAAGCCCCCAGCGTCGTTTGAGGTACCGGACTTTCTGGTGCCCGTAGTTGCGACCGAACCCGCGTCCTCGCGGGGGGCTCAATCGGATGCGAAGACCCGAGGCTGGCAACTGCTGATGCAGGGCGTCACCAATCTCGTGATGACCGACTTCCCCTTCGATGAAAACGGTTGGGAACGCGTGAGCACGCGGCCCTGCCCGCAGGAAGTCGGCGGGGTACGGCGGGTCTTGTTCGGCACCGACCGCAAAGTGAGGAGCGCGGGCAACCAGAAAGGCGGACCCATTGCCGATCCCGATGCCCTGTTTGAGAACGCTTCGGGCAACCAGCTGCACTTGGGCTGCGCCTATGTTTCCGTGCCCACGACCGAGGTCAAAAAATCTGGCGACCTGGGGCAAAGTAAAATTACAGAGTACCGATTGCTCCACTCCACCAAGAAGGCCGACCTTGGCGATCAGCTGTTCCTAGCCGATGAGGTGGCGCAGAGCGCGCAGATGCCGACCAGG
>DASTOW010000311.1:0-4857 GCA_035762425.1 Hyphomicrobiaceae bacterium
CTCATCGTCGGCCCCAATGCAATCTTCAAGGGAGCCCCCAACCCGAACGCCGCCCGCCTCCTGCAGTGCTACATGTTCACGCGCGAATGCCAGCAGCTCGCCATCGACTACGGGGGCCTGCGGTCGGCGCACGCGCTGGCCAAGGATAAGCCCGGGCGCACGCCGATATCACAGATCAAGCTGATGAAGGACGACGCAGCGGAGGTCGAGAGGCTCAGCGCCGAGATCAAGATGCGCTACAGCCAGATCTTCAAGGTGTAGCGTGACCATGGCAATTCCTGCCCGAGTGGTCCAATGGCGTGCACTCAAGATCGACGTCTCCATGCCTATGCTGGCGAGCGTCGCCGCGCTCCTGTGCGTGCTGATCGCCCTTCCGGTCTCGTGGCTGGTCTACTACAGCGTCACTGCCCACGATCCGGCGACCAATGTGCGCAACTTGACACTGGCACACTTTCATACGCTCTTCACCGATCCCGACTTCGTCGATCCACTGATCACCACCATCAGCCTGGCGGTCAGCTCCGCTGCGCTGAGCTGCGGCGTCGCCGCGCCGATCGGCTGGTTGGTGGCGCGCACCGACCTGCCAATGGCTGGCGCGATCCGAGCGCTGGTCACCGCCTCGTTCGTGACACCGCCGTTCCTTGGGGCGGTGGCATGGGAGATTCTGGCGGCGCCCAACAGCGGCCTAATAAACCAGCTCTACCGAGCGACCACCGGCGCACAGCGGGAGCAGTATCTGCTCAACATCTATTCGCTGCCGGGCCTGATCTTCGTTATCTCCTGCTACACATTCCCCTACGTGTTCGTCCTGATCGCCAACGCGCTCGACCGCATTCCGGCCGATCTTGAGGATGCTTCCGCGATGCTCGGCGCCGGCACCTGGACAACGGCGCGCCGGGTCACGGTCCCGCTGGTGCTGCCCGCGCTACTCGCCGGCATTCTGATCGCGTTCCTGCAGGCCATGATCCTGTTCGGCTCGCCGGCCATCCTCGCGCTGCCGGCAGGCTTCCACACCATGACGACCAAGATCTGGAGCATGTTCCAGTATCCGCCCAAACCGGAGCTCGCCGCTGCTGCCTCCCTGCCGTTGCTGGTGGTCACGGTCGTCCTTCTGCGCGCCCAGCACATGATCCTCGGCCGCAAGGGCTATTCGGTGGTTGGTGGCAAGGCCGCCACTCCTCGACTGATCGCGCTCGGCTGGTTCGTCGTGCCGGCGATCGTCTTCGTCGTAATCGTGCTTTCGATGCCGGTCTTCCTGCCCTACTTCGCGCTGTTCAACGCGGCTTTCTCGCCAATAGCGACGACGCTGATGACGCCGGCGAACGCGACCCTGCACAACGTCTACTTTACCTTCGTCGAGCTGTCCTCGACCCAGCTCGCACTCAGGAACACGTTCATACTAGGCCTGGCGTCGGCGAGTATTGGCACTGTGCTGGCGCTGGTCATTGGTTACGTGACGGCGCGGCAAGCGGTGAGAGGGCATCGCATCCTCGCGTTCCTCGCTACCGCACCGATCGCGATTCCAGGCATCGTGCTCGGCGTCGGCCTGTTCCTGAGCTACACACGGCCGCCGCTGGTACTCTACGGCACGCTGTGGGTGCTGTTGATCGCCTACGTTACAATCGAGCTGCCGGCTGCCTATCAGCAAATGCAGTCGGCGTTCCATACAATCAACCCGGAGTTGGAGGAGGCGAGCCGCGTGTTCGGCGCCACACCGTTGCAGGCGCTGCGGCACGTGACGGCGCCGCTACTGCGGACCAACGTGCTGGCGACGTGGTGTTTCATATTCGTGTCGACCATCCGCGAGCTGTCGGCGGCGATCATGCTGTTCACCTCCGAGACCAAGGTCGTGTCGGTGCTCATCTTCGACCTCAAAGAGAGCGGCGATCTGGGGGCCATCGCCGTGCTCGGCCTGTCTATGCTGGTGCTCACATTCGCCGTTGTGATTGGCGTCAACCGCATGCCAGGGTTTGGTGGAGCTCGATTGCGCAACACTTGACATCCCGGTGCCACGATGAGTCAAACGCTTCCCGCAGTTTCCGTCGCCGAACAACTGGCTGAGCGTATTGCTGCCATCGACGGAACGCGGCTGCCGGCTGTCGTGCGCGCCAAGTGCGAGGATCTCGCCGTCGATGTCATCGGCCTGGCCGTTACCGCGCGCAATGAGGGCTACGTCAAGGCGGCTCTGGCGGCCTGGGACGACGATGGGCCCTGCACCGCCATCGGCCACGCGCGCTCGTTGAGTGCGGCGAGCGCCGCTTTCGTCAACGGCACCGCCGCGCACGGCGAGGACTTCGACGACACCTTCGAGGGCGGTCCGGTGCATGCGGGCGCCGTGATCGTGCCCGCCGTGCTCGCTGCCTGCGAGCGCTACGGCCGGGACGGCGCCTCCGCGCTCGTCGGCATTGCCGTGGGCGCCGAGACCCTGTGCAGGCTCAGCCTCGTCGCACCCAGGCTCGTGCACAAGGCTGGCTTCCATCCAACTGCCGTGCTTGGCGCCATGGCCTCCGCCGCGGCCGTCGGTGTCGCCCTGGGGCTTGACCGCCGCGGCATCGTCAATGCTCTCGGGATTGCGGGTAGCATGGCTTCTGGGATCATTGAGTACCTCGCCGAGGGCGCGTGGACAAAGCGCCTGCATCCGGGCTGGGCCGCACAAGCGGGCCTGCGCGCTGCTCTGCTCGCTAGGCACGGCTTTGTCGGGCCCCGGACCGTGTTTGAGGGCACGCACGGATTTTTCCATTCCTTTGCCAGAACGCTCGAAACCGACTACCGAGCCCTGATTTGCGGCTTCGGCGAGCGCTGGGTCACCGAGACACTGGCCTTCAAGCCTTATCCGTGCGGGACCATGACGCACCCCTACATCGACTGCGCGCGGCGTCTCGCGCGAACGGGCATCGCGGCCGAAGCCATCAAGGAGATGGTCTGCGAAGTTGGGGAGGGCACAGTACATCGCCTGTGGGAGCCGCTGGCCGACAAGCGCCGGCCTGCCAATGGCTACGGCGCAAAGTTCTCGCAGCCCTATTGCATTGCCTCAGCCTTCATGCGCGGCTTTGTCGGCCTCGATGCGTTCACCGACGCCGCAGTCAAGGACGTCGGCGTGTTGGCCCTCGCCGCCAAGGTGCGCTACGTCATCGATCCGGGAAACCCGTATCCGAAGGCATATACCGGCCACATCCGCATGGTGCTCAATGACGGTCGTGTCATGGAGGAGCGCCAACCACACATGCGCGGGGGTGCCCGCGAACCCCTCACACGCGGCGACATCGAGGAGAAGTTCACCTTGTGCTGCCGTCACGGCGGATGGGACAGCGCTAGGATCGAGGCCGCTCTCGGACTGGCGCGCCGACTTTTCGACTCAGGCTTGGACCTCAACACACTGCGCCGGTAATGTGAGATGCCTACAGCGAAGTGGTCTGAGTTGAGGTATGGCCTGAGGGCCAATTGGAGGACCACGATGGGGAAGCGGCACAAGCTGAAGAGATCATTGCGAAGCTGCGGCAGGTCGAGGTTATGACCGGTCAGGGCATGTCGATGGCGGACGCGATCCGTTCGATTGGGGTGACGGAGGTGACCTACTACCGCTGGCGCAGCGAATACGGCGGCATGAAGCTTGACCAGGTGAAGCGACTGAAGGAGCTGGAGGTTGAGAACGCCCGGCTTCGCAAGGCGGTGTCGGATCTGACGCTGGACAAACTGATCCTGAAGGAAGCGGCACGGGGAAACTTCTAAGCCCCTCGCGCCGGCGTCAATGCGTCGAGCACGTTCAACGTGAGCTGCAGGTGTCTGAGCGCCGTGCCTGCGCTCGGTCAGCACCGCTCGACGCAGCGCCAGGCGCCTCGGGGGCGAACCGACGAGGCCCGGTTGACGGCCGACATCATCGCTCTGGCCCACGCCTATGGCCGTTACGGCTACCGGCGGATCACGGCTCTGCTGAACGAGACCGGCTGGGATGTGAGCGTATCGCGGGTGGCCCGCATCTGGCGGCGCCAGGGGTTGAAGGTTCCTGGCAGGCAAGCGAAACGACGGCGCTTGTGGCTGGCCGATGGCTCGTGCATTTGGCTGCGACCGGAGCGGCCGAACCACGTGCGGGCCTACGACTTCGTGGACCGCACGTCAGAGGGGAGGAAGTACCGCATGCTCAACATCGTCGACGAGTTCACGCGCGAGTGTCTGGCGATCAAGGTGGCGTGCGAGCTGAACCCGATGGACGTGATCGAGACGCTGGCCGATCTGTTCTTGATGCGCGGTGTGCCAGTATTCAATTGGCTGGACGGCAGTCCTGGCCGCCGCACGCTTGCCACTGAACAAGCTCATCGCCACCGGTTCACGATCCACAGCGCGCCCCACGATCCGAGCAGCGTGACCAGCATCTCGCCAGCGAGCGCGACAGAAAACCGGGGACCTCCCGTGGCCGCCGCGCGGTTGACAGCTATTCCAACCTGTTGATCCGGCGAGCGCCGCCGCACGGGGGTTCGTTGAGGGAGGCGCTCGCCGCGCGGCGGACTCCGTAAATGCTCGACCGCAGTATGAGGGGGCGACGTGGCGGCGCGCCCGGCTCTTGTCGAATGGAACCGACTAGGGCATGTACTCAACCAGACACGCGTCCGCCTCAAGATGCTGCCACTGCGGTGCGGAGGCGGATGCGGGCACGGGCAGAACAACGGGAGCCCGGGCGCGGCGAGCGACGGAGCAAGCGCCAGCAATGCCGCCGGCGTACTAGACTTCGCGAAGCTGCACCGCCGCGCCGCTGATGCCGTTCACCTGTGGGCAAAGCCGTTTTCGCTCAGTAGCCCTCCAACCCCATAACTCCTCGCCCACTTGCTGCGGAAGGCAATGACACCCGGCTACGTTGGGAGA
>DASTOW010000312.1:0-6103 GCA_035762425.1 Hyphomicrobiaceae bacterium
CGGGAACAGGCGAGGCCATCCAGGAAGTGCGCCCGAAGTGCTGTCGTGCCGCCAAAGTCGTGGGCGAGCACTTCGGGACGCTGCAGCCCCCACTCACGCACCAGGGCGGCAAGCAATCTGTTCTGTCTGCCGAGCGAGACGTCCTCGTTCGGCTTGTCGGACTGGCCATACCCGAGCAGGTCGTAGAAGAACACACGCCGATGGCGCGCGAGCCACGGCACAATCCTGCGCCAGACCTGGGATGAAAACGGCGTCCCATGCAACAACACCAAGGGGTCGCTCTCGCCAAGCGCCCCCCAGGCAATGCGATGCGCCTCGAACGCGAACCGCTGCGAAAGCTCCAGCATCGTCCACTCTCTGTAACCTAATATTGAGCGAAAGAGGTTACGCTGGATTTTCATCGTTGTAACCAATAAAATGGCTTTGATGGTTACAGGCGACAGACATCGACCGGGTCGGCACGCGTGGGGCGCAGCCGATTTCGTCGGCGGCCATCCTCTGCTCGACTTCCTGAATACCGTCGCCGACACGGGCAAGACCCGCGAGGACGACAAGATTGCCGACTGGCCGGCCGTTCACGCCTGGGCCTCACATGCGAAACTTCTCTCCAAGCAAGAGCTTGCATGCTTCCTCGGCAATCAATCCCTCGACGGCCGTGACGAGCTTGTAGAGCTGCACCGCATTCGTGAAGACGTCCACGGGGCGTTGCTTCGACTCGTCGCTGAGCAAGCTTCTGGATCCGACCCGGTGGGAAGTCTGCAGGATCATATCCGCGCGGCCATGCGCCGGGGCAGGCTCGAACGCGACGGTCGTCATTTCAGATGGCGGGCGAACGCAAGCACGCGGCGGCGCTGGACCGACGCTGTGGCGCTCGCATACGAGGAATTGCTGCGTAGCGATGACTTGGCGCGGGTGCGCCAATGCGCCCGATGCACCTGGTTTTTCGTCGACCGCGGCCGCGGGGCGGGTCGACGCTGGTGCGACATGCGCACGTGCGGCAACCGCGCCAAGATAGCCGCGTTCCGCTACATCTGAGTTGGCGTCTGCCGCATTGCTCTCAGAAATCCGCGCCGGACCTACTGCCACACCTCGCGGGCGATCTTGACGATCATGGCGAGCTTGGCCCACTGCTGCTCCTCGGTCAGCACGTTGCCCTCCTCGGTGCTGGCAAAGCCGCACTGCGGAGACAGGCAGAGCTGATCGAGCGGCGCGAACTTGGAGGCCTCGTCGAGGCGGCGTTTGATGTCGTCCGTCCTCTCCAGTGTGCCGCTCTTGGACGTGACCAGGCCGACCACGACCTGCTTGTTGCCCTTGGGCAGGAAACGCAGGGGCTCGAAGCCGCCGGCCCGATCGGTGTCGTATTCCAGGAAGTAGCCGTCGTAGTTGAGCTGGCCGAGCAGGATCTCGGCCACCGGCTCGTAGCCGCCCTCCGAGATCCAGGTGGAGCGGAAGTTGCCGCGGCACACGTGCGTGGTGATCGCCATGTCAGCCGGCTTGGCCTGCAGCGCCTCGTTAATGACGTCGGCGTATTGCTGTGCGAGGTTGTTGGCGTCGAGCCCGCGCGCTGTGGCCTGGCGCAGCTGCTCCTCGGAGCAAAGATAGGCCCACACCGTGTCGTCGAACTGCAGGTAGCGGCAGCCGGCGTTGTAGAAGGCCCTGATGGCGCCCTGATAGGCGGTTGCCAGATCTTTGAGGATGGCGTCGCGGTTCGGATAGGCGGCCTTGTCGACAGCGTTCGGGTCGAGCCGGAAGTGCATCACGCTCGGGCTCGGGATGGTCATCTTGGGCGTAACTTTGGTGCGCGCCTTCAAATAACGGAAGTGGTCCAGCATCGGGTGCGATGGGGGAAAGGCTATCTTGTCGCCTACGTGCAGGGCCAGCGCCTTGGTCTGGACGCCCTGGAACTGGATGCCGTGGTCGGATGCGACCACCTCCACTCCGTCCAGCATGCCGAAGAAGTCGAAGTGCCACCAGGCGCGGCGGAACTCGCCGTCGGTGGCGAGCTGCATGCCGACCTCCTCCTGGTGCCGGATAATCTTGTCGATCTCGGCGTCCTCGATCGCCTTCAACTCGGCGGCCGTGATCTCGTCCTTCTCCCGTTTTGCCCTTGCCTCCTTGATCGGCGCAGTGCGCAGCAGGCTTCCGACCACATCCGCGCGATAGGGCGGCCTTGTTCTGCTCATGGCATGCCTCCCGTCTCTCAGGGTTTCTTCACGGCTTCGAAGGTCTGGAATTCGACATTATAGAGCTCGCCGTCGACCCGCTCGACCTTGCGCACATAGATATTCTGCACGATGTCCCTGGTCTGCGGGTCAATAGAGATCGGCCCGCGCGGGCTCTCCCAGGCCATGCCCTTCATCGCCTCGAGGAGGGCGTCGCCGGTCGCGATGCCTTTGGTCTTTTCCAGGGCCTTGTAGATGAGCTGCATGCCGTCGTAACCGGCCACGCCCATGAAGTTGGGGCGCAGGTTGAAGCCCTTCTTGAAGTCGGCGACGAATTTCTTGTTGAGATCGGAGGGATGCAGCGCCGAATAGTGGTGCGACGTGGTGATGCCGAGCGCCACATCGCCGATGCCGTTCAGGATGTCGTCGTCCGTCATGTCGCCCGTGCCGATCAGGCGAATGCCGGACTTGTCGAGGCCGCGCTCGACGAACTGCTTCATGAAGATCGAGCCGACACCGGCCGGCACGAACACGAACAGGCCCTCGGGCTTGGCGTCGCCGACGCGCTGCAGGAAGGGTGCAAAGTCGGGATTGGCGAGCGGCACGCGGATCTGCTCGATGATCTCGCCGCCGGCAGCCTTGAAGCGATCGGTGAATGACTTCTCGATGTCGATGCCGGGCGCGTAGTCGCTCACCAGCGTGACGACCCGCTTGATGCCATTCTTGGGCGCCCAGTCGGCGATGCCTACGGTGGTCTGCGAGGTCACCTGGCTGGTGCGCACGATGTAGGGCGAGCGATCCGGAATGATCGCGGTCGCAGCACCCATGACCACCAGCGGCACCTTGGCCTCGGTGGCAATCGGGGCCGTGGCCAGCGCAAGCGGCGTCAGGCCGAAGCCCGCCAGTACGTTCACCCTCTCGTTGACCACGAACTCCTGGGCAATGCGCTTGGTGTTGTCGGCGACGTTGGCGTCGTCCTTGACGATCAGCTCGATCTTCTTGCCGGCGACGGTGGCGCCGTGCTGCTGCATATAGAGCCGAACGCCCGCTTCGATCTGGCGCCCGGTCGGCGCGAACGGACCGGTCAGTGGCAGGATGAGGCCAACACGGACAGCGTCCTGCGCCTGCACCGGCAGGCCGAACGCCAGCAGCACCGCGGCACCGACGACGGCCGAGGTCAGTATCCTCAACATGGCAGGTCTCCTCCCCTCGCCTACGCGTCACATCGGTAGGCATTGATGCGCAAGCGAAGCCAGATCACCCGTCATCGTCAACCACAAAAGTGGGCGGGCTGCCGGCGCAGCGTGGGAGGCATTCCCATCCGCCCGCGGCTTGCCCAAGGCTTCGGGGCTGCTTCGATGTCCAACGCAGCGATGGCGGTGCAATGTTCCTAGTCTCCCACGTTGCGAAAGCTGTCACCACAATCCGAAACCCGCATACGCAAGGCAGCCACGACCCACGCTGGATGGAACGAGCGCATGCGTTGCTACCGCGGTCGTGCTGGCGGGTCTCACCAAGGCCGTGATCGGCCTCGGCCTGACGACCATATCGATGGGTCTGCTGGCGCTCGTCATGACCCCGCCCCAGGCGGCGCCACTGCTGGTGCTGGCATGTGGATCGGGCAGAGCGTGCGCCTCAGCCTGGGCCAGACACATTGCGCCGCTGCTTTTTCATCGGGCTGCTGCTGTTGGGTCTGTACCTCGCCGTCCGCCTGGTGGTCTGGGCGACAGCCCTCAGGCCGGGCGCTGCGCCGCATCAAAGAAGGTCTTCACCGCGCCCCAAAGCCTGTGACGCTCGGTACCCAGCGGCGTGCAGTGGGCGAGCCCGGGCAGCACCGAGAATTGCTTGTCGGCATTGGGCAGGCGCACGAAAAAGGCGGCCAGATCCGCTTCGGTGGCGATGCCGTCGTGCTTGCCGCGCACCACCAGCGTCGCAGCCTGGATGCGGGCAGGATCGACCAACGGCAACCGGGTGGTCATGTCGAGGTAGGTACCAGTGGGGACGGAGTCGGCGAAGGCGAGCTGCGCCGCGGCACATGCCGCCATAACGGCCGGCTCGCTGGTGCCCGGATGATCACGGGTGAAAATGCTTTCAATGAAGGCCTTGTCGATCGGGCGCCGGTTGCTGGCCTTGAAGGAGGCAGCGCCCTCGCGCCGCTTGGCTAGCGTCGGCGAGCCCTCGCCGGTCCACACGAACCCGTCAAGCGCGAGGCGCGCGACGGCTTGCGGCGCGATTTCGGCGAAGGCCGCCGCCCGCAGCGCACCGGATGACAGACCATACACGTGCAGGGCGCTCGCACCGGTTTCGCGTTGGATGATGGGGACGGCCGCCTTCAGGTCCTCGACCCCGCAGGCGATATCCGAGTTGCTCTTGGTGATGCTGGAACGCCCATAACCTTCGTGATCGAGCGTCCACACATCGTGGCCGTGCCGAGCCAACCAATCCATGAACGAGTAGTCGGCATGGCCGGGCACCTCAAGGTCGAAGGTCGGCTGCGACGACATCGAGGAGCCGTGCACCAGCAATACAGGCGGGCGGGCGGGATCGAGCGCCTGTGGCACTCGCTTGCGCCACATGAAGAGGGACACATCCCCTTTGCGGGCGCCGTATTCTTCGCCCCGCACGGCCGCGCTGCTGCTGGTCATGACTTCGGCAGGAACTCGTTGGTGAAGGTCTTCTCGTACTCGATTGGCTTGTCGCCCGGTGGCTTCAGGTATTCGAACACCTTCTTGCCGCCCTCAAGGGTCATGCGGCCGTCGGAACTCCAGATCTGCTTGACCACGTCGTAGGCCATCTTGTTGGCCTCGGGCGACATGGTGGAGAACTCCTGGCCCATGATCGCAACGCCGCGCTGTTCATCGAGCAGGATCTTCTGTGCCTCCGCGAACACGGCCGCCACCTTGCGCACCAGATCCGGCTTCTCGGCAATGGTGGCCGGGTGCGTGGCCACCGTCATGAAGTTCAGGTCGCGGAACTCGGGCACCTCGCCGTTCATCAGGTTGACCAGCGTCTTGCCAAGCTTCTGTATTTCGACCTGCACGCCGGCAGGCTCGAACGGCATGGCCGCATCGATCAGCTTGTTTTGGAAGGCGCCGACATAGGCAGCGGCCTCGGCGCCGAGGTAGACGAGTTCGATGTCGCCCGGCAGCTGCAGGCCATGTTGCCGTGCCAGCACCGTCAGCATCTTCTCGCCCGAGCCGCCGGCCGACGGCGTGCCGATGCGCTTGCCCTTGAGTGCCAGGATGCGGTCCTTCAGGCTCTTGCGGTGGTTTTCTTCATAGAGCGCATTGCTGACCACAATATTGTTGAGCGGCCGGTGCGTGACGTTGAAGATCGACACCAGGTTGCGGCCCTGGGCGGCGGCGGTGAGGATATGCTCGTAGCTCAGCACGCCGAAATCGGCCTCGCGCGTGAACACGGACTGGAAGGTGAGTGCTCCACCCTGGACAAACGTCACGTCCGCCTTCAGGCCGTGCTTGGCGAACAGATTCTCGCGCATGGCGACATACAGGGGACCGGCGTAGTAGCCGTGACCAATGTTGGTGATGCGCACGGTCTGCTGTGCGCTCGCACCCGCGCTCCATATCAGCGCCGTACTGAGCACCAGCCCGGCCAATTTCAGAAATCGCATTGCGCCTGCTCCCTATCGTTGCATTCGATCTACAGATGCAAATCTCTGCGTTATCAGTGAATCAGCGACTAACCACCTTCCAGCCCTGAATCCGGTCCTGCACGCGACCGACCACCTCGTTGAAGATGACGGCCAACACAGCAATAACGACCAACGCCGCAAAAACACCCGCGGTGTCGAACTCGCTGCCGGAGCGCTGCACGAGGTAGCCGAGCCCGCGATTGGCCGCGATCATCTCGCCGATGATGGTGCCGATCAGCGCGTAGGGCACCGCGGTCTTCAGCCCGACGAAGATCCACGACGTGGCGGA
>DASTOW010000313.1:0-3664 GCA_035762425.1 Hyphomicrobiaceae bacterium
CGCCGGCGACCCGATCAATCACCCGCCGGCGCAGATCCAACGAATAGCTTCGTCCCATGATCCACCTCCAAGCAGGGTGAATCACAGTTCGCCGATTTGGGGAATCCCGATTCCAACTAAAGGCACGGCGCGCTAGGGCGCCTGGAACGCAAAGCGCGTTGTCTTGACGTGCCGGCGGCCTTCGACGTCATTCGCGCGTGGTGTCGAAGACGTGCTCCTATGGCACGGCAGGAACCCGCGCCACGCCTGCGACTATTCTGTTTGCCCGATGGATCAATGCGGGTGGGTTCTTGCGCCCGCTGGCGTGAGCGTGTCGGGCCTGACGCGGTTGCCCGCTCACTTCGTCCGTTGCATACGTCGCATCGTGCCGAGATGCAGGGCGACAGCGGCGGCATTCGATACGTTGAGGCTGGCGAGCGGCCCATCGGTGGCAATGCGGGCCAATCTATCGCAGCTGTCGCGGGTCAACTGACGCAGGCCTTTGCCCTCTGCGCCCAGCACCAGCGCCGCATGCCCCGGCCAGTCGATCTCCTCGAGCAGGTCGGGCGCCTCTGCGTCGAGGCCGATGACGATAAGGCCCAGCTCCTTCAGCTCGGCCAACGCCCGCGCCAGATTCTGCACCAGCGCCACCGGCACGTGCTCGAGCGCACCCGAGGCCGACTTGGCGAGCGCGCCGTCGAGCGGTGGGCTGTGGCGGCGGGTCATCACGAGTCCGGCTGCCCCGAACACTGCTGCCGAGCGCAAGATGGCACCGACATTGTGTGGATCCGTCACCTGATCGAGCACCACGATGGGGCGGCCGGCGGCGGCGTCGGCAAGATCGGCGAGGTCAGGCTCCGGCAATGGATCGGTCTCCAGCAGCGCGCCCTGATGTACGGTGTCGGCACCGAGCCGCCGGTCGAGATCCCGCGGCAATGTGCGCTCGTGCGTGAGCTGCCGGGCGGCGAGCGCGGGACGCAGACGAAGCTCGGCGTTGTCGGTCAGGTATAGCCGCCGCACCGTACGCCCTTGATTGGCGAGAGCTGCCTCCACGGCATGGATGCCGAAGATCAGCGTTTGCCGGTCGTCGTGGCCGGCCGCGCGATGTCGCTTCGGGCCATGCTGGGGCCCATGCTGGCGGTGGCGGTCAGGCATGGTGTCGGCGACACTCCCTCGGGGACGGCTTGGCCGAATGGCGGGGCGAACAAGGCCCGCCACACATGCCGGTTTTGCGGTTGACAGGGAATAGGGGCTTCATCATATAGGCGTGCATTGCCCTGCTGGTGACGGCGGGGCGATTTTGTTTGACTTGAATGATTGCGAGCTCTGGAGGGGTGCCCGAGTGGCTAAAGGGGACGGACTGTAAATCCGTTGGCTTCGCCTACGCTGGTTCGAATCCAGCCCCCTCCACCAACCACCGTCGGGCCGGCGATGTCGGCCCTGGACAGTGATGATACAACCGTAAACATCTGCCAACCTTGGCGGCCATGATCGCCGCAAGGATTCGGCAGTCTCGGCAATAGCTGCATGGTCGGCCCGCGCTCGGCTGAGCAAGGTCAGCTAGAGGGTTGGCCGAGGACAAATCACCATGAGCACGCAATCGCGTCGTTGGCTCTTGACGGCGGCCGCTGGGGGCGTGGCTGCGGCCGCAGCCGCGGCAGCCGGCACCCAGGCAACCGAGAACCTGCCGCAGCCGATCCTTCCCGGCCGCGGCGGCACCGATCCTGGTCCGCGCAATCTACCTCGGGATCTGCAAAACCCTGATCTCTACACGCCGCCGCGAACCGACCACGGCACGCTGCCCAACCTGCGCTTCTCGTTCGACGATGCGCATATGCGGCTCGAGGCGGGCGGCTGGACACGGCAGATCACGGCGCGCGAACTCGGCATCTCCAAGAAACATCGCCGGCGTCAACATGCGTCTCAACTCTGGCGGCGTGCGTGAGCTGCACTGGCACAAGGCCGCCGAGTGGGCCTACGTTCTGTACGGCAGCGCACGCATCACCGCCGTCGATCAGGACGGGCGCAATTTCGTCGACGACGTCGGCGTGGGCGACTTGTGGTACTTCCCGCCAGGCATTCCCCACTCGATCCAGGGCCTCGGGCCCGACGGCACCGAGTTCCTGCTGGTCTTCGACGACGGCGACTTCGACGAGGACAACACGTTCCTGCTCAGCGACTGGCTAAAGCACATCCCGCCGGAGGTTCTGGCCAAGAATTTCGGCGTGCCGGCACAGACGTTCCGCAAGCGTGCCCGACCCGAGCGAGCTCTACATATTCCCCGCACCGCTGCCGGGACCGCTTTCCTCAGACAAGATCGTCGGCGCGACCTCGGTGCCGCAGACCTTCAGCCACCGCATGATGGCGCAGGCTCCGATCCGTACGAAGAGCGGATCGGTGCGCATTACCGACAGCAAGGTTTTCCCGGTGTCGCGCACCATCTCGGCGGCGCTGGTGGAAGTTCTTCCCGGCGGCTTGCGCGAGCTGCACTGGCACCCCAATACGGACGAGTGGCAGTACTACATCGAGGGCAAGGCACGCATGGGCGTGTTCGGGGCCTCCGGCCAGGCCCGCACGTTCAATTTCCAGGCCAACGATGTCGGCTACGTGCCGTTCGCGACCGGGCACTCCATCGAGAACATCGGCAACACGCTGTTGCGCTTCCTGGAGGTGTTCAAGAGCGACTACTACGCAGACGTGTCCCTGGATCAGTGGCTGGCGCTGACGCCGCCCGAACTCGTCAAGGCGCACCTCAAGGGCAATGACGAGCTGATCCGCGCTCTGCGCAAGCAGAAGGTGCCGGTGGTGCCGGCCTAGCCAGGGTGTGCTCGATGCCGACGCCACCGCAATAGCGGCCGCAGAATGTGCTGCCGGTGACGCGTCGGCTCTTGCCCGACGTCGCTTCCATCATTATATGAGCGGCCTATCGCGAGATTGGCCGTGCCGGCCGCCCGCCCCACAAGGTGAGCGGCCGACGCGGCTTCGCGTTTAGGCGCCGGGCGAAGCGAGGTCGGATTTGGGTCACGAGGCGGGTGCTCAGGGTATATGGTTGGCCCTAACCCCTTGAAATGCCTAGCGCGGGTGTAGCTCAATGGTAGAGCAACAGCCTTCCAAGCTGATGACGAGGGTTCGATTCCCTTCACCCGCTCCAGGTGCCAGATAGGCAGCATTTCAGCCAGCAGCACAGAACCGGCGCATAGCCCCGCGCAGCAAGAACACGAGCAACACGCGAGATCACGAGTAAGGACTGTCCATGGCGAAGGCAAAATTCGAGCGGAACAAGCCGCACTGCAACATCGGGACGATCGGTCACGTCGATCACGGCAAGACGTCGTTGACGGCTGCGATCACGAAGGTTCTTGCCGAGCAGGGCAAGGCGCAGTTCACGGCCTACGACCAGATCGACAAGGCCCCCGAGGAGCGCGAGCGCGGCATCACGATCTCGACGGCGCACGTGGAGTACGAGACGGACAAGCGCCACTACGCGCACGTCGACTGCCCTGGGCACGCGGACTACGTGAAGAACATGATCACGGGTGCGGCGCAGATGGACGGCGCCATCCTGGTGGTGTCTGCGGCCGACGGCCCGATGCCGCAGACGCGCGAGCACATCCTGCTGGCGCGCCAGGTCGGCGTGCCGGCGCTGGTGGTGTTCATGAACAAGGTCGACATGGTCGATGACCCC
>DASTOW010000314.1:0-2431 GCA_035762425.1 Hyphomicrobiaceae bacterium
CGAAAGGCGGCGAAGCGCGGCTTCGGCATCGGCGCTGCCACGCGCTCAACAACCACGCCCGCGCTCGGCCCCGACACACGAATGACCGCAACGCCGGCACGTCCGTGCCCGCTCGACAAAGCGAAGATGGTATCAGCGGCCGGCCTCACGGCACTTCCAGCTCCTTGATGCGCTGCAAAGTCTTTTCGGCGAGGCAGCTCCATAGCCACGGCAGGGCACCGGAGGGCCTTTCATTCGGCGGTCGATAATAACCGACAACGCCCCAGCACTCGGCATCTCGATAGGCCTGCCATGCGGTCTGGCTCTTGCGGATGGCTGTCGCCAAGCTCGGAGGTGCTTCCGCTGTGGGAGACTTCGCATCGAATTCAGTGGCTCTCGCAATCGCGCCCAGAAGCACCTCGTCGAGCCGGGCGGACGAAGCCCGATACAGCTTCTGCAAGCACTCCCTCTGACCACTGTTCGAGAGCAGGTCGAAGCAGGCTTTGACGGCGTCACTTTGCGCCGAGGCAGGTCGCGCAAGAACCAGGAGCACCACCGCACCGCCGACGCGAGCGATGCCGAACCTGGCCGCGGATTTGGATGCGAACGCCATGCGAATGGGTCACCCAGCGAGACGCAGCGCCGGAGGCGCCAACAACCCGCGGGCAGGATATCACGCCCGCGCGCACCCCTTGCCCTTGCCCCTTTCCCCATCAAGTATGGGAGAGGGAACTAGCCCGGCCAAAGCAGGCTCACCAGGAAGCGCGCCGCGATCGCCAGCAGGAACACGGCAAACGCGATCTCCAGCTGCCGCTTCGTCAGGCTATGCGTTAGCCGAGCGCCGAGCGGCGCCACCAGGCTCGATAGCGGCGCCATCAACAATACGCCGATGATCGACACGAACCCGATCGACAGCGGCGGCAGTTGCGCCCGATGCGGCAGCCCCGCCAGCATGTAGCCGATGGCGCCGGCCACCGTGATCGGCACGCCGATCCCCGCGGACGTGGCGATCGCATTGTGCAACGGCTGGCCGTAAAGGGTGAGCACGATGGTCGACAGCGATCCGCCGCCGACACCCATCAGCGACGACGACAGGCCAATGCCAAATCCGCTCCCCCACATCACGCCGCGGCCCGGCAGCGTGGAAGACACCACCCAGCTGCGGTTGCTCAGCATCTTGACCGCGATCAGGGCGGCGATCAGCACGAACGCGATCTTGAACACCGCCGGCGGCGCATAAGCCGCGAGCCAAGCGCCGGCCGCCACACCCGCCACCACCGGCACGATCCACGCCCGC
This sequence comes from Hyphomicrobiaceae bacterium, assembly GCA_035762425.1. Lineage (GTDB taxonomy): Bacteria > Pseudomonadota > Alphaproteobacteria > Rhizobiales > Hyphomicrobiaceae > AWTP1-13. The sequence continues at coordinate 1,277 of DASTOW010000314.1, forward strand.
ACGATGCCGGGTAACACTAAGCCCCTCGCCATGTGCGCGCGGTAGGAGCTGATGCTGGTCGGCATGATGATGGCGAGCGAGGTGCCGACGCACAGCTGCATGCGCACCGCCTCCGGCACGTCGAAGATGCGGAACACCTCGAACAGCACCGGCACGATCACCGCGCCGCCGCCCACGCCGAACAACCCGGCGAACAAACCCGCGGCCACGCCACCCACGCCGATCGCCACTGCGAGCCACAGGATCTCGCTCACCGGATGTCCAAGGATCATGCGAGTTGTTTCGATGAGGTGGACTGCAGGAGGTACCCGTCATGCCGGAACGCGCGCAGCCGTATCCGCGACCTGCCCCCCCAAACCTACACGCCTTAGTCTCGCGCGCCTACGCAAAGGCAAGTTTCACCGCCGCTGCGTTCGATGTTTCACGTGAAACAATCGGTTGCCAGATCTGGCGCGTTGTCATCCCGCAATTCGCGCAAGCGAATATCCGCGACCCAGGGTGGCAAGAACGGCCGTGGGTCCCGGCTCTGAGCTGCGCTCACGCCGGCATGCCAAGCGTCCCGGTTTTGCCGGCCTGCGATCTGGTCTACCCTGCCCCATGACCGAAAACCGCCTCGGCCGCGAGACCAGCCCCTACCTCCTGCAGCACAAGGATAACCCGGTGCACTGGTGGGCGTGGGGTGCCGAGGCGCTGGCCGAAGCCAAGCGCGCCAACAAGCCAATCCTGCTCTCCGTCGGCTACGCCGCCTGTCACTGGTGCCACGTCATGGCGCACGAGAGCTTCGAGAGCGCCGACACCGCCGCGGTCATGAACGACCTGTTCGTGAACATCAAGGTCGACCGCGAGGAGCGCCCCGACATCGACGCCATCTACATGCGCGCGCTGCACTCGCTCGGAGAGCAGGGCGGCTGGCCGCTCACCATGTTCCTCGACAGCGAGGCGCGTCCGTTCTGGGGCGGCACCTATTTCCCGCCGACGCCGCGCTATGGCCGTCCCGGTTTTCCCGACGTGCTGCGCGAGGTCGCGCGCATCTATCGCGAGGAACCTGACAAGGTCTCGCACAACGCCGGCCTGCTGGTCGACGCGCTGGAGGAGCGGCAGCCGTCCGGCACGGCCAACGTCAGCGACCAGGTGCTATCGGATCTCACCTCGCGC
>DASTOW010000315.1:0-2155 GCA_035762425.1 Hyphomicrobiaceae bacterium
GCTGGTCGACTACGACCAGGCGCTGCTCGATGCGGCCCGCCAACGCCTGACCGCCTGGGCCGACGGTTCCGACCAGCAGGACGACCGTCTGATCCTGTTCAAGGGCGCCAAGCGCATCAGCGTCGAGTTTCGCCGCGCCGACATCGCCGGCGACCTAGACGGCGCGCTCGGTGCCGCCGCCAATCTCGTCACCGCCTCGGCGTTTTTCGATCTCGTCGCTGCGCATTTCATCACCCGCTTTGCCGCCGCCGTGGCCAAGCGCAGGGCCGCCTTCTACACTGTGCTGACCTACGACGGCGATCAGCGCTGGACGCCCGAGCACGAGGCCGACAGCATCATGACCGAGGCCTTCCACGCGCATCAGGCGCGCGACAAGGGCTTCGGCGCCGCCGCCGGCCCGCAAGCCCCGGACGCGCTGGGTGAGGCCTTCACCAGTGCCGGCTACAGCGTAACCGAACTCGACAGCGCCTGGCGCCTCGACGCCGACGACGCCCTGCTGATCGCCGATCTCGCCCGCGGCTTTGCCGAGGCGGTGCGCGAGACCGGCCAAGTCGATGCACAGCTTGTTGCCGATTGGTCTGCCGTACCGCGCCTTGCCGCCGTCGTCGGCCACACCGACACGCTGGCCCTCCCGCCGGCGTGATATGTCATCCTGGACATGGGCGCCAGCGCATGTCCAGGGGCCAGGCTCGAGATCACACTTGCGAGCGCCTACCGGCGGAAGGCAGCATGCGCATCAGCACGCCGTCCCTGCGGACGAAATAGTGATACAGCGCGCCGGTAACGTGCACGCCGACCAGCAGCACGATGCCGAGTGCGCCAAGGAAGTGGTAGTAGAACACCTTGCTAGCCGTATCCTGGTTCTCGGCTGTCAGGGCCGGTAGCGAGAACAGGCCGAACACATCGCGCGCGCCATAGTACGACACGCCAAGCCAGCCGCCGATCGGCACCGCGATCAGCAACAGGTAGAGCAGCCAGTGCGTGGCGTGCGAGGCCCCCTTCTGCCACGTCTCGATGGTCGGCTCGTCGGATGGCGCGCCGTGCACGAGACGATAGGTCAGCCGCGCCAATACCAGCAGCAGGATGATGATCCCGAACAGCTTGTGCCAGTTGTAAAGAAAGTTGGTGGTCGCATCGAAGATGCCCTGCACGTTGCCGCGATAGGACATGTAGAGGCCGAGCGGAATCTGGATCAGGATCAGCGCCACCGTCCACCAGTGGAAGCGGCGCGCAGTCGCTGAATATGTCGCTTCATCCGATGCCGAGCCGGCCATGCGGTATGCCCTCCTCTAGCAGCTAGCTTCGTGAGATTGGACTACGCAGATCGCAATCGAACAGTACGTCCCCATCGGCCAGAATATGCACGCGCGTGGCCGGCCGCAACGCATCGGTGAGCTTGTCGATCGGCGGCAGTGACAGGCCGCCCTTGCCCGACCCGAGAATGACCGGTGCCACCAGCAGATGCAGCCGGTCGACGGCCCGCGCCGCCACGAATGAGGATACCGTCCAGGCTCCGCCCTCGATGAGAAGGCGCTTGAGGCCGCGCGCAAACAGCGCCTCGACGATGGCTTGCGGGGCTACGTGATCGGCAGTGCGTGGCACCACGATGCTTTCGACCCCGGCCGGGCACGGCGCCGGCTCCGTGCGCACCACATAGCGCGCCGCGTCATCATCCTGTACGCACACGGCATTGGCCGGCAACTTGCCCGACGGGTCGATCACCACCCGCGCCGGGGATCGGCCCGGCACCCGCCGCACATTGAGACGGGGGTCGTCCGCCAGCACCGTTCCTACGCCCACCACCACGGCGTCGACATGCGCGCGCAGGGCGTGCAGGTGGTCGAGGGCACATTCATGGTTGATCCAGCGGCTTTCGCCCGACAGCGTGGCGATGCGACCGTCCAGCGACTGGCCAAGCTGGGCCACCACGAACGGTCGGTCGGCCGGCGCGCTGCGCAAGGGAGCAAGCGGGTCGTCGTCCGGCTTTGCGGTGGCCGCCAGCTTGGGAGACGACATGGATGTGCGGCCTTCTTTCCTTGAGCGGCGTGGCTCGCGCAAAGGACTGCCCTTTGCCCAACTCGAAGGTTATACACGTTCTGCGGCGTCGATGCGGCATGCCTGGCACAGACGCCTGCACCAGCCATGCCAGCCGGGA
>DASTOW010000316.1:0-8101 GCA_035762425.1 Hyphomicrobiaceae bacterium
GATCGGCGTGCCGCGTTCAAATGAACCCCAGGCAGCTGGGCGACGGCATCAGTTCGGCAATCTGCGAAGAGTGCCGTGTGCGCCGAGCCGTAGCAACGACGGCCTGGACCATCGCTGCGGCGCCGAACGCTGGCGCGCAGGTGAGCGAATATGCCGCGCATCGATGCTCACAAAGATGCCGTCCGGTGCCGCGGCTGCGAGCTTGGCCGCACCAGCCACAATCACGTTAAACCCATGAAATCGCGACATGGGGCCTGCGGCGCACGGCCGCGTGGCGATCGGGGGCTCGATGGGGTTCTTGCGGTAGCAAACAATGCAGTAGCAACTTTTTGTGAGTGAACATGCGCGTCGTACGGGTGGCTTTGGTTTTCTTCTCGATCGGCTTGCTAGTCAGCATGATCGAAGAGGCGGCGGGGCGGGGATATCCGGAAGGAGTGAGGTCGGCGCATGAGCAGGCGGCGCTGCATGGTGCGTCGCTCGTGCGTGGTGAGGAGGAAGCTTCCGCAAGTTTACACAAGCTGGTGCCGCCGCACGGCGAGCCGAGCAAGCTTCCTGAAGCGAGCCTCGAGGCGGCCGCGGCGATGGTGGAAGCTATTGAGCTGCCGTCCGGCGTGATGCAGTTGCGCGGGCTCAGGCCGCCGAAACGACGGCTCAGCGAACCCGAAGCCGGGCACATCTCGCGCATACCCTTGCCCGTTTGGATGTCGACAGGGCCTGATCCGCTGGCCGCCATCCTCGACCTCGAAATCGGCGAGGAACCCGCGCCCGTGCCGTTGGTGCAGGAGTTCATCCTGCCGTTCGAGAATGGGCGCGTGACGAGCCTGTTCAATCAGGGGCGCCCCCATCCGGCCATCGATCTGGCGGGGCCCCTCGGCACGCCGGTACATGCCACGACCGGGCGGCAGCGCGTGACCTTCACGGGCTGGAGGGGCGGCTACGGCAACGCCGTGATGGCGCAGGATGCGCAGGGCCGCGTGCACCTCTACGGGCACCTAAGCAAGATAACGACCAAGGTCGGGACGGTGCTGGAGCAAGGCCAGAAGCTGGGCCTGCTCGGCAGCACCGGCCGCTCAACGGGTCCGCACGTGCACTATGAGGTGCGCACGCGCGCCGGCGGCCACATCAATCCGGTGACACTGCTGTTTCCCGGCCGCAAGGTGGTGCGTGGCCTTGCCTGGAGCGACTCGCGGTTGCTCAACAGGGTGGCCGCACGGGCCGATCAGCCGCGGCCGCGGTAGGAAGGGACGCCCTGGTCGGGCAGCCACACGCCGGTGGGGAGCTTGCCGGTCTGCCAGAACACATCGATCGGCATGCCGCCGCGCGGATACCAATAGCCGCCGATGCGCAGATAGTGCGGTTCGAGCAGCTCGACGATGCGCTTGCCGATTGCCACCGTGCAGTCCTCGTGGAAGGCGCCGTGATTGCGGAATGAGGCGAGGTAGAACTTGAGGGATTTGGACTCCACCAGCCAGCGGTCGGGCACGTAGTCAATCATTATCAGGGCGAAGTCGGGCTGACCGGTGACCGGGCACAATGCCGTGAACTCGGGCGCGGTGAAGCGGGCGACATAGGGCGTGTCGGGGTGCGGATTTGACACGCGCTCGAGGATGGCCTTGTCGGGGCTTGCCGGGATTTCTGCCTTGGCGCCCAACAGCTTCACCTCGGGGGTCTTGCGGGCCATGGTGCTCTCCGGTTGGCCGCCGCAGAAATAATGCCGTGCGGCCAAAGAATTGGCTTGCGAATTGGCTTGATCGCAGGCGGTCTTTAGGGGATTTGCGAGCATCCGGCCAGGGGGAGCCTGCCGGCCCAATCCGCAGGGAGCACGCCCTATGCCAGCTGAGCCTGCCCGGCAGTTTCGCTACTTCGAGTTCGTCATGGTGGCGTTCGTGGTGGTGCTGGTGTGCTCGAATTTGATCGGGCCAGCCAAGGCGGCCCAGATCCAGCTGCCTTGGTGGGGCCCGGTGACGTTCGGGGCTGGCGTACTGTTCTTTCCGATCTCCTACGTGTTCGGGGACATCCTGACCGAGGTGTACGGCTACTCGCGGGCGCGCCGGGTGATCTGGGCGGGGTTTGCCTCGCTCATGTTCGCGGCGGTCATGGCGTCAGTCATTGTTGCGCTGCCGCATGCCCCCAACTGGCCGAACCAGGCGGCCTACGAGATCGCCTTCGGCAATACCTGGAGGATCGCGCTGGCCTCGATGTTTGCCTACTTCTGCGGCGAGTTCGTCAACTCTTACGTGCTGGCCAAGATGAAAGTCGCGACCAACGGGCGTTATCAGGGCGCACGCTTCGTCGGCTCGACCATTGCCGGCGAGGCGGTCGACTCGGCGCTGTTCTACCCGCTCGCCTTCTACAACTCGGGCATCATGCCCAACGAACTGGTCATAACGCTGGCCTACACCCAGTTCGTGGCTAAGACGCTCGTCGAGGTTGCTTTCCTGCCCATCACCTATCGGATCGTCGCCTTCCTGAAGAGGGCGGAGAACGAGGACTATTACGATCGGCATACGAACTTCAATCCGTTCAAGGTCGAGACCTGAGGAGGAGGAGGGAAGGGGAACGCGACGGGCGGCGGATTAATCCTTCCAAGCCCGGGGCGGACTCCAGAAAATTTGCCGGGGAGGGGCTGCAACTGGCCACAAATTCTCCTAGGTTGACTAATTGTCTCAAGGCTGCGGGTGTCAAGCGCGACGGGGAAGCATGCGCAACACCATTTCTGTGATGAACGCCAAGGGCGGAGTGGGGAAGTCGACGCTCGTTCTCACCATCGCCGAGACGATGTCGGCGCACTTCGGCAAGCGCGTGTTGGTGGTCGATTCCGATGCGCACGCCAGCATCAGCAACATGCTGATGGCACCGGACTGGCTGGAGACGATCCAGCAGCAGCGGCGCACGATCGTCGATTATCTGATCAACAACGTGCTGCACGGGGCCGACACCAACTGGCGCGCGTTCCTGACCGGCGGCGTTTCTGACGTCGACGATGCGACGTCGATCGACCTGCTGGCGGGCGGCGGGCATCTGACCCTGTTCGAGCGCGAGGTGTCCAAGAGCGGACAGGAGGTGACGCTACGCAACGTCGTGCGGACATTCCTGTCCGAGGTCGGCGCCAGCTACGATCTGGTGCTGATCGACAGCGCGCCAGGCTTGTCCGTGCTCACCGAGTGCTGGCTGCGCGAGTGCGATTTCTATCTGGCGCCGACCAAGCCCGACTACATTTCCACGCACGGCCTGCAGTTCCTGCGCCAGTTCAAACAGCGCGACAACGACATGGCCTTCGCCGAAGCACTCGGCGTGATCATCAACATGAAGGACGCAAACTCGACCGAGGACGAGCGCTTTGCACGTTGGCTGCATCACAACGGCGGCAACCGCTGCTTTGAGCAGGCGATCCCGCGCGCCAACGCCTTCCAGACGGCGGCGCACTTCTCGCCGCGCGCCCGCTCCTACTGGGCCAAGTATCCAGGTGCTGCCGGTCGCACCTTGAAGCAGCTCTGCTCGGAGATGCTACAGCGGATCGCCACCATGCAGCCGCCGGCGACCATGGCCGATGTGCAGGCCAAGGGGCTGCAGGCCTTCATGCGCATCGACAAGGCGGGCGGCTAGCGTCCTGATCACGACGTTCGTCGCTCCGATCGTACGTGCGCCGCTGCCGTCGATGTTGCCGCGCGCTGGGCTGCCTCGCAGACAAGCCCGATCGCCTCGAACGTTTCCGCGCCTGCGCCGGTCGGGACGTGCTGTGTCGCAACAGGGTTGTTCGACCGGCCCACCGATTCTTGGGATTTGATCGATCAGACGTCGACGTTTTCGTCCGCCAGGTCATATTGGCCGTGCACGTATAATTAACAAAGGAGGGTGCCGAAATGATGTGGAGAACGCTGCTTGGTGCTGGGCTGGTCGCTTTCGTCGCCGCCGACGCATTGGCCCAGGACAAACGCCCCGATTACGGACCGTCGGTCAACATCACAGCCGCCAAGAAGATTGCGGCAGACATCATTGCCGAATGCCAGAAGAACAGCTGGAACGTCGCGGTCGCCGTGGTCGATACGCACGGCTTCCTGGTGTATTTCGAGCGCATGGAGAACACGCAGACGGCCAGCATAGACATCGCCGTCGGCAAGGCGAGGGCTGCGGCCACCTATCGGCGTCCAACGCGCGTTTTCATGGACGTGATCAACAAGGGCGGGCCAGCCACGGCCACTCTGCCCGGTGTGTTCGCCTCGCCCGGTGGCGTGCCGATCATGCTCGACGGCAAGGTCACCGGCGCTGTCGGGGTGAGCGGCGTTACGGGCGACCAGGACGAGCAGTGTGCCAAGGCCGGCCTCAGTAGCTGATCGCGGCGGCAGTGAACCTCGGCACGGCAAGGCCACGCCGTGCCGATTGTCTTGTGCGCTAGGGCACGACTGCACGAGCCAATACTAGTAGGTCAAAGCGGCCTTGATGGCCGTGAGTTCGGTCTGCGCGTCGGGATAGGCTTCGTAGGACTGTCCGGCGCGACGATACCAATAGCGGCTGTTGCCGATGTCGCCCTCGATCTTGTGCAGCACGGCGTGGATCCAGCACGAGGTGGCATCGTGCTCGTCCTCCTGCACGATCTTGTGCGCGCCGTCCCAGTCGCCGGCAATGGCGAGTTCAACGGCGCGGGTCAGGTCTTTGCGGCTTGCCATGCGTCCCATCCTTTCGCGCGCAAGATACAGGCGGGGCAACGTCCGCAGCCCAAGCCCCAGGGGTGGCGGGTGGTCCGGTCGGGCGTATAGCAGGTGTGCGTGTGCTCGACGATCAGATCGATCAGTGCGGGACCGCCGAGCTGCGCGGCCATCGACCAGGTGTTGGCCTTGTCGATCCACATGAGCGGCGTCTGGATGGCGAACGGCTTGTCCATGCCGAGCGAGATGGCTTCGGCAAGCGTATGTAGTGTGGCGTTGCGGCAGTCGGGATAGCCCGAGAAATCCGTCTCGCACATGCCGCCGACGAGAGTGTCGAGGCCGCGCCGGTAGCCGAGCGCGGCGGCGTAGGTGAAGAATATCAGGTTGCGGCCGGGCACGAATGTGTTGGGCAGGCCCGCTTCGGTCAGGGCGAAGGCGGTCTCGCGCGTCAGCGCCGTGTCGCTGATCTGGCCGAGGGCGGCAAGCTGCAGCACGCGATCCTCGCCGAGGCGTGGCGCCCAGTCGGGGAAGCGGCGGGCGAACTGATCGAGGATCACGGGGCGCTGCGCGAGCTCGACCGCGTGGCGCTGGCCGTAGTCGAAGCCGACCGTCTCGACCCGAGCATAGCGCTGCAACGCCCAGGCAAGGCATACGGTGGAATCCTGTCCGCCGGAGAACAGAACGAGGGCTGAGCCGTCGGGCATTTCGCTGTTCAACACTCTTGCCGGGGCGCGATCTGCCGCTTTGCCGGGGCCGCCGGTGTGGGCTAGAAGGTGCGCAATTTTTCCGTACCTTCCCACGGCGACGCCGAGGGTCGCAACCGAGAGCTGGAGAGGCAAATGACCGCCATCGTCGACATCATCGGCCGCGAGATCCTGGACAGCCGCGGTAATCCCACCGTGGAGGTGGATGTGGTGCTGGAGGATGGTGCGCAGGGGCGGGCCGGCGTGCCGTCGGGAGCGTCAACGGGTGCGCACGAAGCCGTCGAGCTGCGCGACGGCGACAAGGCGCGCTACCAGGGCAAAGGCGTGCTGAAGGCGGTCGACGCCGTCAACGGCGAGATCTTCGATGCGCTCGGCGGCATGGATGGTGAGGATCAGCGGCGCATCGACGAGGTGCTGCGCACGCTGGACGGCACGCCCAACAAGGCGCGCCTCGGCGCCAACGCCATCCTCGGTGTGTCGATAGCGGTGGCCAAGGCGGCGGCGGCTTCACACGAACTGCCGCTCTATCGCTATATCGGCGGGGCCAGCGCCTATGTGCTGCCGGTGCCAATGATGAACATCATCAACGGTGGCGCGCACGCCGACAATCCAATCGACATTCAGGAGTTCATGATCATGCCGGTCGGCGCGTCGACCTGCGCGGATGCCATCCGGGTCGGCGCGGAGGTGTTCCACACGCTGCGCAAGGGCTTGAGGGACGCGGGCCATTCCACCAACGTCGGCGATGAGGGCGGTTTCGCGCCCAATCTGAAGTCGGCCGAGGAGGCGATCGGTTTCATCATGAAGGCGATCGAGAAGGCCGGTTACAGGCCGGGTGAGGACGTGGTGCTGGCGCTGGATTGCGCTGCTACCGAGTTCTTCAAGGGCGGCAAGTACGAGATGAAGGGCGAGGGCAAGTCGCTCGACAGCGGCGGCATGGCCAAATACCTGGCGGGCCTCGTATCGCGTTATCCTGTGGTGTCGATCGAGGATGGCATGTCGGAGGACGACTGGGAGGGCTGGAAGGCGCTGACCGATGCGGTAGGTGCCAAGTGCCAGCTGGTCGGCGACGATCTGTTCGTCACCAACACCGAGCGGCTGGCCAAGGGCATCAAGGAAGGCATCGCCAACTCGATCTTGATCAAGGTCAACCAGATCGGCTCGCTGTCGGAGACGCTGGATGCGGTGAGCATGGCCCAACGCGCCGCCTATAGCGCGGTGATCTCGCACCGGTCGGGCGAGACGGAGGATGCCACCATCGCCGACATCGCCGTCGCCACCAATGCGGGCCAGATCAAGACCGGCTCGCTGTCGCGCTCCGACCGCATGGCCAAGTACAACCAGCTGATCCGTATCGAGGAGGAGCTGGGCGACACGGCGCGCTACGCGGGACGCGGGGTGCTGCGGGCGAAATAGGGTCCGTTCAGGGGTGGCATCGGAATTCGCGCGAGCGAATATGCAGGACCTCCTTGGCATGCGCGGCTCTCGGTCCCAGCTCCGGCTCCCAGCTCCGGGCCGGCGGTGGCCGCGCCCGCATACTGCGGGCCATCCCGCTCCATTCCAGGGGGCATGGCACGCGCGAGGCGTCGCACGCGAAGGTGGGCCGCAGGGCCGCCGGCGGTGAGGAGCTGCGCATTGGCTAGCGGTTTTGCGGTGCCCATGCCCAGCTGGGAGGTGTTTTTGTGAGCTGATACCCGCAGCCGCGTCAGCAGTCACTTTGCGTGCGCGAGTTGATGACCGGCGCCGACCTGTGCGGCGCGCTCGCCACGTTCGCTAAGGGAGTGCCAGCGGACCGTTTGACGGGCAGAGTGGCGCAAATGGGCTGACACCTATTGCGCCCTGCGGCTGGGCGTGATGGCATGCGCGCAAGTCCAAGGGGAGCAGTTGAGACCATGGCCGCAGCAGCAAAGAACTCGTCCAACCGCATGAAGATTGCGGTGGTGCCGGGCGACGGTATCGGCAACGAAGTGGTGCCGGAGGGCATCCGTGTTCTGGAAGCGGTCGGGCGCCGCTTCGACCTCGGCTACAGCTGGGACACCCTCGACTGGTCCTGCCAGCGCTTCGCCAAGACCGGCGCCATGATGCCGGCCGACGGGCTCGAGCAGATCGCCAAGCACGATGCCATCTATTTGGGCGCGGTCGGCTGGCCGGGGGTGCCCGATCACGTTTCGCTGTGGGGCCTGCTGATCCCGATCCGGCGGGGTTTCCAGCAGTACGTTAACCTGCGGCCCGTGCGGCTGTTCAAGGGCCTGAAGAGTCCGCTTGCCGATCGAGAACCCGGCGACATCGACTACTGGATCGTGCGCGAGAACAACGAGGGCGAGTACTCCTCGATCGGCGGACGCATGTATGAGGGCACCGAACTGGAGGCGGCCATCCAGCAGGCGGTGTTCACCAAGAAGGGTTGCGAGCGGGTGATGCGCTATGCCTTCGATCTCGCCAAGAGGCACGGGCTGGACAGCGTGACGTCGGCTACCAAGTCGAACGGCATCTCCATCTCGATGCCGTACTGGGACGAGCGCTTCGCCGCCGTGGCCAAGCAATATCCCGGCATCAAGACCAACCAGTTCCATATCGATATTCTGACCGCGCACCTGGTGCGCAACCCCGATTGGTTCGACGTGATCGTCGGCTCGAACCTGTTCGGCGATATCCTGTCGGACCTTGGGCCAGCCACTACCGGTACGATTGCCATTGCGCCGGGCGGCAATATCAACCCGGAGCGCGCGTTCCCCTCCATGTTCGAGCCGG
>DASTOW010000317.1:0-29716 GCA_035762425.1 Hyphomicrobiaceae bacterium
TCGTCTGCTTCAGCTTGTCGAGCAGGAACTCGATGGCATCGACGACGCCCATCGATGAAAGGATACGACGGAGCACGAAGATCTTGGAGAGGTCGGCCTTCGGGACCAGCAGCTCTTCCTTGCGCGTGCCGGAGCGGGCGATGTCGATGGCCGGAAACACGCGCTTGTCGGACACCTTGCGGTCAAGCACGATTTCCGAGTTACCGGTTCCCTTGAATTCTTCGAAGATCACCTCGTCCATGCGGCTTCCGGTGTCGATCAGCGCCGTGGCGATGATGGTCAGCGAGCCGCCTTCCTCGATGTTGCGCGCGGCGCCGAAGAAGCGCTTCGGCCGCTGCAGAGCATTGGAATCGACGCCGCCGGTCAGCACCTTGCCCGATGACGGCACGACGGTGTTGTAGGCGCGACCGAGGCGCGTGATGGAATCGAGCAGGATCACCACGTCGCGCTTATGCTCGACGAGGCGCTTGGCCTTCTCGATCACCATTTCCGAAACCTGCACGTGGCGGGTTGGCGGCTCATCGAAGGTCGAGGAGATCACCTCGCCATTCACCGAGCGCTGCATGTCGGTGACCTCTTCGGGCCGCTCGTCGATCAGCAGCACGATCAGGTAGCACTCCGGGTGGTTGGCCGTAATGGAGTGCGCGATGTTCTGCAGCAGCACGGTCTTGCCGGTGCGCGGCTGCGCGACGATCAGTGCGCGCTGGCCTTTGCCGAGCGGCGCCACGATGTCGATCACTCGCTGCGAAAGGTCCTTGATGGTCGGATCCTCGATCTCCAACCGCAGCCACCTGGTCGGATAGAGCGGCGTCAGGTTGTCGAAGTGCACCTTGTGGCGCTGTTTCTCGGGGTCTTCGAAGTTGATCTTGTTGACCTTCAGCAGCGCGAAATATCGCTCGCCCTCCTTGGGGCTGCGGATCTGGCCTTCGACCGTATCACCGGTGCGCAGCGCAAAGCGGCGGATCTGCGAGGGCGACACGTAGATGTCGTCGGGGCCGGGCAGGTAATTGGCATCGGGCGAGCGCAGGAAGCCGAAGCCGTCCTGCAGGATCTCGACCACCCCGGTCCCGATGATGTCGGTGTCCTTGGCCGCCAGTTGCTTGAGGATGGCGAACATCAGCTCCTGCTTGCGCATGGCGCTGGCGTTTTCCACGCCGACCTCTTCGGCGAAGCTGAGCAGCTCCGTCGGGGTTTTCACCTTGAGGTCTTGGAGCTTCATCTCCTTGACAATGTCTTGCATAAGAAACTCTCTGGATATGGGCTGCGCGGCTATGAGGCGGGGGCGTTGAGGTGCGCGGAGCCGGAAAACGGGAGGGGGTTCGCCGATTGGCGATCAGGGGTATGCTGGGCACCCGGGCCGCGTGGATACGGCGATCCCGGAAACCGGCGTCCGCCCGATGGGAGACGCTGACGATTCGCTATATATCACATTGAGAAAAAAATAAAAGAACGACTGCGTGATGAATTCTTAATTCTTGCCGCTGCGCGCCGTCCATGATCGCCTAGAACGGCTTCACGACCACCAGCACGACAATGGCCACCATCAGCAGGGTCGGCACCTCGTTGGCGATGCGGAAGTACTTCGTGGGACGCTGGTTGCGGTCCTCGGCAAACGCCTTGCGCCAACGTCCAAGCGCGTGGTGGAAGCCGCTCAGCAGGATCACGAACACGATTTTGGCCGCCAGCCAGCGGTCGTGCATCACGCCCATCTGCCAGGCCAGCAGCGGACCGGTCACCCACACCACGATCATGGCCGGGTTCATGATCAGCCGCAGCAGCCGATATTCCATGACCTTGAAGGTTTCGGATTGCTTGGAGCCTGGCTGCGCCTCGCTGTGATAGACGAACAACCGCGGCAGATAGAGCAGCCCTGCCATCCATGCGATGACCGCCACGACATGCAGCGCCTTGAGCCACAACAGCATCACGCCCCCCCTGCCCCTTGCAGCGAGGGGCTGGAGATGGGCGGGGCCCCTACCACAGCTGCGAGCCACCTGCTCAAGGGCCTCTCCGCACCAGCTCCACCAAGCGCGCGACGTTGTCCGGCGGCGTCTCCGGGACGATCCCGTGCCCCAGGTTGAAAACGTGGGGTACGCCCTTGAGCCCGCTCAGAATTGCGGCGACCTGCCGCTCCAGCTCGGACCCGCCGGCAACCAGCAGCAGCGGATCGACATTGCCCTGCACCACCACGCCTTGCGCCCTCGCCAGATCGGCCATGTGCCCAGGCTGCATGCCGGTGTCGCAGCCCAGCCCCTGCACCTTGGTCAGCATCGCATAGCCCTGCATCTTCTGTCCGGCCCCACGCGGAAATCCGATGATCGGCACGTCCCGGTGGCGCGCGCGCACGGATTCGACAATTCGCGCGGTCGGCTCGACCACCCACTGGTCGAACTGTGCCGGCGGCAAGCTTCCGGCCCAGGTATCGAAAATCTGCAGCGCATCGGCTCCCGCATCGACCTGCATCGACAGGTAGTCGATCGATGCTTCGACCAGCAGGTCGATCAGCTTGGAGAAGCCCTGCGGATCGCGATAGGCCCAAAGCCGCGCGTCGGCCTGGTCGGGCGTGCCACGGCCGGCCACCATGTAGGTCGCCACCGTCCAGGGTGCCCCGCAGAAGCCGATAAGTGCCGTCGCATCTGGGAGATCCTGCCGAAGCCGCGCCACCGTCTCGCAAACAATGCGGAAGGTGGACCGAGTCGCTGCGCCGTTCAATCGGCGAAGATCCTCTTCCTCGCGAACCGGCTCGAGGTGTGGCCCCTCGCCCTCGACGAACTCGACCTTCTGGCCCAGCGCATGCGGCACCACCAGGATATCGGAGAATAGGATCGCTGCGTCGAAGCCGTAGCGCCGGATAGGCTGGAGCGTGACCTCAGCGGCCAGTTCGGGCGCATAGCACAGGTCGAGAAAGCCGCCGGCCTTGGCGCGCACCGCGCGGTACTCCGGCAAGTAGCGGCCTGCTTGCCGCATTAGCCAGATCGGTGGCGGTGTCAGGCTGTGCCCCGCGAAGGGTAGCAGGAACCGCCGCTTGGTCGCTTTGTCCACCACGCTCACCGCCAATCATTCAATCATAAGAGTCTAGATTTCAATTTGTTGTTTTGACTCTTAGGGGCATGAATTTCGGGAGATACGATGTCGGCACCAGCTTGCCCACAAGTTGCGCGGTCGCACCGCCGGCCGACCCAAGACTTGTGCCGGTTGGAGCCAGTGAGCCACTAGGCCCAGCAAGCCTCTGACACGACAAGGCGGAATGTCCCACCGGTGGCAGGTCGTCGTGCCGACATCCTGTTGACAGCCGTTCAGCAGCGTCGGCACATCTGCCCTGTCACCGTGGAGGGCGAGCTGCCGCTGGAAACGTGTCCCGGACGGCCAACCTGTGCGCCGTTTTGTCGATAACTGCGCGGCTGGAGCTACAATTCGGCCGGCCTCGGCTTGGCAGCCTTGGCGAACTCTGGTCTTTTCAACAGATGCCCAACCGGTTGCCCAGCTCCTTCCATCTGCACTTGATCTCGGACGCCACCGGCGAGACGCTGACGACCATGGCCAAGGCCGCCGCCGTGCAATACTCGCAGGTGCGGCCCATCGAGCACGTACATCCGCTGGTGCGCACGGCCAAGCAGCTGGAGCGCGTTCTGAAGGAGGTCGAGCAGGCGCCCGGCATCGTCCTTTACACCATCGTCAACAGGGAGCTGATCGAGGAGATCGAGCAGCGCTGCCGCGACCTGAAGGTGCCGGCGCTGCACGTCCTCAAGCCCATCATGACCGTGTTCGAATCCTACCTCGGCGCGCCGCAGACGCCGGTGGTGGCCGGCCAGCACATTGTCGATGCCGACTACTTCCGACGCATCGACGCGCTCAACTTCTCCATGGCCCACGACGACGGCCAGCTGCCGCAGGACCTCAACGCCGCCGACATCGTAATTCTCGGCATCTCCCGCACCTCCAAGACGCCGACCAGCATCTATCTCGCCCAGCGCGGCTACAAGACCGCCAACCTGCCGCTGGTGCCAGGCATCGACCTGCCGCCGGCGCTGACCGAGCCGCACTCGGCCTTCATTGTCGGCCTGGTGGCCAGCCCCGAGCGCATTGCCGAGATTCGCCGCAATCGCGTGCGCCTGATGTCCGACCGCAACCTCGACGATTACGTCGATCGCACGCAGATCGCCAACGAGATCAACTACTCGCGACGCCTGTGCGCCCGCCATGGCTGGCCGGTGATCGACGTCACGCGCCGCTCCATCGAGGAAACCGCCGCGACCATCATCCGCCTGCTGCACGATCGCGAGGAGGTCAAGCAGTCCGAGCCAAGCGGGACCGAGGATGCGTGAGCTTGTCCTCGCGTCCACCTCTGCCTTTCGCCGGCGCATGCTGCAGGCGGCCGGCCTGTCCTTCAGCGCCGTCGCGCCTGGAGTGGACGAAGCAATCCTGAAGCGTGACCTCGGTGCGCAAATTCCTCCTGCCGGCGCGAGCGATGTTGCTGCAGCCTTGGCGCGTGCCAAGGCGCAGGCCATCAGCGCCCACATGCCGTCGGCACTCGTCATCGGCGCCGACCAGGTGCTGGAGCTGGGCGGCGAGCTGTTCGACAAGCCGGGAGACCTTGTAGCGGCGCGCCAGCAACTGCAGCGCCTGCGCGGCAAGCCACATCGGCTGCATACCGCCGTCGCGTTGGCCGAGGGCGGAAACATTGTGTGGAGCCGCACCGAGGTGCCGACCCTGCACATGCGCGCCTTCAGCGACGGCTATCTCGACGACTACCTGGCCGCGGCCGGCCCATCCATACTTGGCACCGTTGGCGGCTATGAGATCGAAGGCTGCGGCATCCAGCTGTTCGCGCGCGTCGATGGCGACCACTTCACCATTATCGGCCTGCCGCTCCTGCCGCTGCTCGCCGAGCTGCGCGATCGCGGAGTGATTGCGACATGACGCTCGGAGCCGCCTGATGCTCGTGGTCGGACTGACCGGATCGATCGGCATGGGCAAGTCGACGGCCGCGGCGCGCTTCCGCGAGCTCGGCATTGCCGTGTGCGACGCCGACGCCGAGGTGCACAAGCTCTATGAGGGCCCGGCCGTGGCGGCCATCGAGGCAGCGTTTCCTGGCAGCACCGCCAACGGCAAGGTTGACCGGCACAAGCTTGCCCAGCAGCTGATCGCCGATGCCAGCCTATTTGCACGCCTCGAGGCCATCGTGCACCCGCTTGTGCAGGAGGCCGAGCGTCAGTTCCTGCGCGCCGAGGCGGCGCGCGGTGCCCAAATGGCCGTGCTCGAAATCCCCCTACTGCTGGAGGGTGGCGGTCATGGCCGGGTCGATGCGGTGGTCGTGGTCAGCGCCCCGGCCCACATGCAGCGTGAGCGCGTCCTGGCCCGCCCCGGCATGAGCCTGGAGAAGCTGGAGCAGATCCTGGCGCGCCAGCTGCACGACACCGAGAAGCGGGCGCGCGCCGATTTCATTGTGGACACCGGCGGCACGATTGCCGAGAGCGCCGCTCAAGTCGATAAAATCGTCGAATCGCTGCAAGGTCGTCGCGGCGAGGCCTACGCGAAGCATTGGGCGTGATGCCGAGCCCTCGCCGGCCAAGTGGCGGGACGCAAGTGGGCGGGACTAATGTGCGCGTTGGCAGGGGGTGGCGATGCTGCGCGAAATCGTTCTCGACACCGAGACGACAGGGCTTGATGCGCTGCGCGGTGACCGGCTGATCGAGATCGGCTGCGTGGAGATCGTCAATCGCATTCCCACGGGGCGCGAGTTCCACCGCTACATAAATCCGCAGCGAGACGTCGATGCCGGAGCGGTGGCCGTGCACGGCCTCACGCGCGACTTCCTGCGCGACAAGCCTTTGTTCGCGGAAATCGTCGAGGAGTTCCTGGACTTCATCGCCGACGCACCGCTCGTCATGCACAACGCCAATTTCGACATCGGCTTCCTCAACGCCGAGCTGGACCGCCTCGGCAAGCCGGCGCTGCGCCCCGATCGCATCGTCGACACGTTGGCCCTGGCAAGGCGCCGCAATCCCGCCGGTCCCAATAGCCTCGATGCGCTGTGCAAGCGGTTCGGCGTCGACAACTCCGACCGCACCAAGCACGGCGCCCTCATCGACTCGCTGCTGCTGGCCGGCGTCTACGTCGAGCTGTTGGGCGAGCGGCAAGCCACGCTTGGCCTCAGCAGTCAGACGGTTGTGGAAGCGCGCGCCCGCCTGCAGACGCACGCCGCCAAGCAGCGCCCCGCGCCTCTCCCGCAGCGGCTGAACGAGCAGGCGCAGGCCGCGCACCGTGAGTTTGTCAAGACGCTTGGTCCCGGTGCACTCTGGCTGCGCTATCTCGCCGTTCCGCAAACCTAAGCCTGCACGCAGGCTACCTGCTCAGTTCGGCTTGATTGCCGACTGACCGGCTCGCTCGCGCTGGCGGCTCATGTAAAGATTGCCGAAGTCGATCGGGTCGAGCACCAGCGGCGGGAAACCGCCTTCGCGCGTCAGATCCGCCGCCAGGCGCCGGAGATAGGGAAACAGCAGCGAGGGGCAGTTCACCAGCAGGAACGGCTCGAGCATTTGCTCGGGCATGTTGTCGACCTGGAACAGGCCAGCGTAGGCGAGCTCGAGATCGTAGATAACGCCCGTGTCGTTGGTCGCCTCGGCCTTGAACTGGATCGAGCTCTCGTACACCTTCTCGGCCATCCTCGTGATGTTGACGCTCACCTCCACGCGCAGGTTGGGCTGCTGCTGAGCGGCCGCGTTGTCGAGCAGCTTGCGCACGTTCGGGTTCTCGAACGACAGATCCTTGATGTACTGGCCAAGCACGCGCACCTGCGTCTGGGGGCCGCCTTCGCCGACCTGTTGGCCGCCCGCGGAGCCCGCATTGTTGTTGTCGCCTTCGGCCATCGATCACGTCCCCTTTGAGAATCCCAGCGCATCCCGGATGCGGTTGTGCGGGGTGGCTAGCATGTTGGCGTTGCCGGCCGCAACGCCTTCGACATTCAGCGTTTAAGGTCGCTGTCGTAGTTGCGATCGGCGCCCCGCTCGCCGAGCCGCTCGAATTGGCCCTCGATGATCGGGCCGCCGTGCCGCTCGCCCGGTGCGAGGCGGCCGTCTGCAAAGGTTGCAACACGGGCCTCGGCATCGTGCATGAGCCGGTGCATGGTCCAATGCGCCACCAGCCGCCGGACGGGCGGGATGAGCAGCAGCAGTCCGGCCGCATCGCACAGCAATCCGGGCGAGAACAACAGGCCGCCGGCCAGCACCAGGAAGGCGCCGTTCAGTACAGGCTGCAGCGGGGTCTTGCCCTCGTTGACAGCGTCCATCACGCCGGTCACGACGGCAAAGCGCTGGCGCACGAGAACGCCCATGCCGAGGATGCCGGTGCCGACGATGATGGCCATCACTGGCCACAGGCCAAGCTTCTGCCCGGCCCGGATCAATAGGGCGATTTCAAGCAGTGGCAGGGCCAGCAGCCCCAGGCCGATGCCCAGGCGCTTCATGGGGACGATCTTTCCGCCGTTGCATTGGGTCCATGCAAGCCATAGCGGTTGGCTTGCGCTTTGCAATGCCCTAAGATTTGCCGGAACGGCGGCGGCGAACCTGGACGCGACATACATTAAGCTCGCGTAAACGGGGGCTGGTTCTTGCTGGCGTGGCAACCTACATCATGCAGGTTGAGGCACTGGCTCGAAAGCACGGCGATGGATGGCAGAATCGACGTTACAACCCTCTTGTTTCTGGTTTTGGCGGTCGTCATCTTCTTGAAGCTGCGCAGCGTGCTCGGCCGTCGCACGGGCCATGAGCAGGCGCGATACGAGCGCTACAAGGCCCAGCAGGAAGCTAGCCAGCGCGCCAAAGTTCCAGCTCAGGACAAGGTCGTGACCCTGCCTCGGCGCGATCGCGAGGAGTTGGAGCCGAGGCCTGCCGAACCGGCCGTGCGCACGGACGTGGAAGAGCGGGTCAAGGGCTTGGCGGCCGGAAACTCCGGGCTTGCCAAGGGGTTGGTGGACGTTGTTCGCGCCGACCTCAGTTTCGATCCCGACGGGTTCCTCAAGGGCGCCAAGGCTGCCTACGAGATCATCGTTACCGCCTTTGCCGAAGGCAACCGCAAGACCCTGAAAGACTTGCTCAGCCGTGACGTCTACGACGGCTTTTCCGGCGCCATCGCCGAGCGTGAAAGCCGCGGCGAGCAGATCGACCAGAGCTTTGTGGGTATCAAGTCAGCCGATATCGTGGAGGCCGAACTCAAAAACGGCATCGCCCAGCTATCGGTCAAATTTGTGAGCGAATTGATCTCGGCTACGCGCGACAAGGCCGGCGAGGTGACCGCGGGGGATCCCAAGCGTATCAAGGAAGTAACAGATATCTGGACATTCGCGCGGGAGGTTGCGTCTCGCAACCCAAATTGGAGGTTGATCGCCACACAGGCGGCGAATTGATGGGGGAAGTCTCTCGGGGCCTTCGGGGGAATGGAATCGGGGGAGTGCGTCTTGCGGTCACGCGTTGCATTGGTCTGCGCCGTTGCGTTGGTGCTGGCGACTGGGCTGTGGGGACCTCGTGCCAGCACGGCAGCAGCGAACTCGCCAGGCAGGTCGCCGGGGGCCATGAAAAGTAACAGCCTGACTTATAAGCCAATTACGTTCGCCGACTTGCCCGAGTGGGGTGCGGACGATCATTTGGCCGCCTTTGAGACGTTCCGCAAATCGTGCGAGCGCATCCAGGCGGCGGCAGCCGCCCGCGAGCGGCCCGCTGCGGCCGGGCTGCCCAAGTCGGCCCCGCCGCACCCGGCGCTGGTCAGCGTCTGCGAGGTCTCAGCTCGCATCCCGGGCAAGGTAACCAAGGAGGCGGCGCGGCTATTCTTCGAGGCCAATTTCACGCCCCACACGATAACCCACAAAGGCCCGCAGGGCATGCTGACCGGCTATTACGAGCCGATCATGGAGGGTTCGCGCACGGCGCAGGGCGGCTTCCAGACACCCATCTACAAGCGCCCGCCCGACCTCATCAATCTGGTCGATGAGGCGCAGCGCGGCGCCGTCGGTTCGGCGCTGACCCATGCCCGCAAGACGGACAAGGGCGTCGAGCCGTTCGCAACGCGCGCCCAGATCGAGCAGGGAGCCCTCAAGGACAAGGGACTGGAGCTGCTCTACTTCGCCGATCCGGTCGATGTCTTCTTCATGCAGATCCAGGGATCGGGCCGCGTGAAGCTGACCGACGGCACCGTCATTCGCGTGCACTACGACGGCAAGAACGGCCACCCCTACTCGTCGATCGGTCGCTACCTGATCGAGAAAGGTTTGCTCGCCGCCGACAAGGTGTCGATGGGGGCGCTCGCCAAGTGGCTGCGTGCCGACCCTGAGCGCGGCAAGATGGTGATGTGGCAGAATGCGTCCTACGTGTTCTTCCGCGAGCTACCCAATGACGCGCGCGGACCGCTGGGTGCCCAGAACGCGCCGTTGACCGCGGGCCGCAGTCTGGCGGTCGATCCTGGTCATCATGCGCTTGGAACGCCGATCTTCGTCACGGCCGCAAAAATGACTCACGTCGTGAAGTCGGGCGCGTTCAACCGCCTGATGGTCGCGCAGGACGTCGGCTCCGCCATCAAGGGGCCCGAGCGGGGCGACATCTATTTCGGCTCGGGTGATGCGGCGGGCAAGGTGGCCGGTGTGACGAAGCACGCCGGCAAGTTCATCGTCCTCCTACCCAATGAGACGCTGGCCAAGGCCCAGGCGGCGCAAGCCACTCCGTGAGCCGGCCATGAACCGGTCTGGCAAGTCCGGCAGGGGCCGCCGTGCCATCACCTCGGATGAAGCAGCACTTTGGGATCACGCGACGCGCGCTCTTGCTCCGGTCAAGACCAAGCCGCGTGTGACGGAGACGGCGCCCGCCCAATCTCGCCAGTCAGACCCACCGGCCGTACCAACCGTAAAGCGCGCGCCCGAAGCTGGCCCGCGTGCGCAGGCCGCTCCGCCCCGGCCGCTGCCCCCGCCGCCCCTGCGCCGCGACCTCGACCGCCGCCACCTGCGCCGCATCGCCTCCGGCAAGGTCGAGATCGAGGCGCGCATCGATCTGCACGGCCTGCGCCAGAGCGATGCGCATATGCGCCTGCGCACCTTCCTGGTCGAGGCGCACGCGCGCGGCCTCAAGACCGTGCTGGTCATCACCGGCAAGGGCGGCGAGGCGCAAACGGGTGACTATATGCCCGACTCGCTGGGTCAGCCCCGCCGCGGTGTACTTCGCCGCAACGTTCCCGCCTGGCTCGACGAGCCGGAGCTGCGCGCGGTGGTGGTCGGCTACACGGCGGCCGGCGTGCGCCACGGTGGCGAGGGCGCCTTGTACGTGCAGCTACGCCGGCCACCCCGGCGCGAAGGCGGCGATCGCTAACCTTTCTGCATGCGAGGACTGGCACCGGATTGGGCAGGATCGCTTGACGGGGGGCGGCGGCGGTTGTTGGAGTGGGGTGGGGCGGCCTACCGCCCGGCCTACAGGATCCCATGATGCCATGACCGATACCGTGCTGCCGCGGCTCGCGGCCATCATTGCTGCGCGGCGCCAGGAGTCGGCGGCCAAGTCCTACACCAAGGCGCTGCTCGACGGCGGCGCCGAGACGTGCGCCAAGAAGCTCGGCGAGGAGGCGGTGGAGACGGTTATCGCGGCGCTTGGCAGCGATAGCGGCGCCCTCAAGCGGGAAGCCGCCGATCTCCTGTATCACCTGCTGGTTGTGCTCGAGGTCCGGCGCGTACCACTCGGCGATGTGCTGACCGAACTGGAGGGCCGCATCGGCACGTCAGGACTAGCCGAGAAGGCCGCCCGACAAGGCAAAGCGCCATGAACCCTCGCGATGAGCTGGTGACAGCGGCGGCGTCGACGACGCCCAGCCGCTCCAACATCCAATTCTCGCCCTACCGCGTGTTCTCGCGCGAGGAGTGGGCCAAGCTGCGCGCCGACACGCCGATGACGCTGGTGCCGCGCGATCTTGAGCAGCTGTCCGGCGTGATCGAGGAACTGTCGATGCGCGAGGTGGAGCAGATCTACCTGCCGCTCTCGCGCCTCCTCAACCTGCACGTTGCAGCCGCCCAGGAGCTGCATGCCGTCACCAACCGCTTTCTCGGCCGCAAGGACGGTCGCGTGCCCTACATCCTCGGCATCGCCGGCTCGGTGGCTGCCGGCAAGAGCACCGCCGCACGCGCTTTGCGAGCCTTGCTGGCGCGCTGGCCCGATCACCCGAGCGTCGACCTCATCACCACCGACGGCTTCCTGCATCCCAATGAGGAGCTGGAGCGCCGCGGCATCATGCACCGCAAGGGGTTCCCCGAAAGCTTCGACACCGCGCGCCTGCTCAACTTTCTGCACGAGGTGAAGTCGGGCAAGGCCAACGTCGAGGCGCCGGTCTACTCGCATTTCCAGTACGACATCATCCCGGGCCAGAGCGTCGTCGTCGATCGTCCGGATATCCTGATCGTGGAGGGCCTCAACGTGCTGCAGCCGGCCCGCATGCCGAAGGACGGCGAGGCCATTCCGTTTGTGTCCGACTTCTTCAATTTCTCGATCTACATGGATGCCGACGCCGATGTGATCGAGCACTGGTACTTGACGCGCTTCATGCGCTTGCGCCAGACCGCCTTCCGCGATCCCGCCGCCTACTTCCATCGCTATACGCACCTGACGCCCGATGACGCGCGCGCCACGGCGCTGAACATCTGGCGCACCATCAACAAGAAGAACCTCGAGGAGAACATTCTCCCCACCCGCCAGCGCGCGCGCCTGATCCTGCGCAAAGCCAACGACCACAGCGTCGAAAGCGTCGCCCTGCGCCGGATCTAGCTCCGCTTGCCAGGTCGCGCTACGACGTTGGCAAGCAGGATGCGGCGAGGCGGAGCTGTCCGCGCCGACCGGAGCCTTTCGTCGTCCAGGTTGCTTCGATCGTTCGCAAATCCGACGCGATCGTTCCAACGTGCGAGCCGTCGGTGACAAAGGAGGTCGAGCCGCCAACCGGGTTGTGCTCCCACATCTCAAAGCGCAGCGACTGAGCCTCGATCACCCACGTCACGTCGATGCTGGTGGTCTTGACGCCGCCGATGATGTAATCGCCTTTGCCGACCGCCCAAACAGCACCGGCGCCATCGATAGTTACCGGCTCCAGCCTAATCGATACGACCTGCGCGATCGGAGCTGCGTCCCAACGGAATGTCCCTTCGAAGCTGCCACACAGGCGCGCCTGTATGTCCGATGCCTCCAGCGCCATCGCCGGAGCTGTCAGCCAACCAACGGCCAGCACGATCAGCGAGCAAGGCGATCGCACAGCAATTATGCTGCGTGAAAGGCGATACGGCTTGGGCGAACGGTTGCCGCTAAGGCAGCAGGCCATGCTTGCGCCCCAGCTCGGCGAGCTGCACCTCGGGTCGAGCACCCAGGTGCGAGATGATCTCGGCAGCCGCCAGGCTGCCGAGGCGCCCCGCCGTCTCCAGGCCCAACTCGCGCGCCACCCCGAACAGGAATCCCGCCGCGTAGAGATCGCCCGCGCCGGTCGTGTCCACCACCTTGGCAACCGGCGCCGCCTCGATGTCGATGCGCGTTCCCCCGCCCAGGATGACGCTGCCTTTTTCCGAGCGCGTGATGGCGGCGAGCTTGGTGTCGGCGGCCGCGCGCTTGGCCGCTTCCTCAAACGAGTTCGTCTGGTACAGCGAGGTGATTTCCGCCTCGTTGGCAAACAGGATGTCGACCTGCGCGTGGATCAGGCTGATGAACTCGGCGCGATGCCGTTCCACGCAGAACGAGTCCGACAGGCTGAGCGCTACCTGCCGTCCGGCCTTTCCGGCAATCGCCGCCGCCTGCCGGAAAGCCGACTTTGCCTCCGGCCGATCGAACAGGTAGCCTTCCAGATAGACAATGCGCGCCGAGCGGATCAGCTCGGCGTCGATTTCGCCGCCACCCAGCTGCGGGCTCACGCCCAGGAAGGTGTTCATGGTGCGCTGGCCGTCGGGCGTCACCAGGATCAGGCAGCAGGCGGTCGGGTCGCTTCCGGCCGCTGCGGCGGGCGTGGTGAAGGTGACGCCGGCGGCGCGGATGTCGTGGGCGAACACCGTACCGAACTGGTCCTGCGCGACCTTGCCGATGAAGCCGGCCTTGCCGCCGAACGAGGCGATGCCGGCCATCGTGTTGGCGACCGATCCGCCCGAGATTTCCACGGCCGGTCCCATGGCGTCGTAAAGCTTGGCAACGGTCTCCCGATCGACCAGCTGCATCGATCCCTTGGTGCGCTGGTGCTGCCCCAGGAACGCATCGTCACAGCGGCCGATGATATCGACGATCGCATTGCCGATGCCGACGACGTCGTGATGTTGCATGGAATGGCTCCTGCCCCGTCTGGATGGGCGCCTACTTGGCCCGGCGCCAGGCGGTTGGTCAACTTGCCGGCGGCAACGGTCGCGCCGCTTGGGGCGCAGGGCCTTTCGCCAGTGCCCCCAGGTCCATCAGCAGGTGTTCGGCCAGCACGCTGTCGAGGGCGGATGCCAGGCGCGCGCGCTTAGCCGTTTCGGCGATCGCTGCCAGCGCCGCGTTGAGCTTGACCAGGCTCCAGTCGCGACACTGCCGTGCGAAGGCATCCTTCTGCTTGAAATGGGGCGCAGGCTTGAGCTGGCGCAGCGCGTCATCCATGGTCCGGCCGGCGTCGAGCGCGCTGCGCGTGCGGTGCAGGCGCAGGAAATGCCGCTGCAGGGCCAGGATCACCGCCTGGGCGTCCTCGCCGCCTGCAATGCTGCGGTCGCACTCGCTGACGGCTGCAGCCGTGCGGCCCGAGGCGGCAGCCATCACGATCCGGTCGAGCGCCAGCTCGGCGGCGTCGCCGACCGCCGCCTCCACGTCGCCCTCCTCGATGGTGTCCTTGCCGAGCGCATACAGGGCGAGCTTCTCCACCTCGGCGCGCGACAGGCCGCGGTCGGCGCCAAGTCGCGCCACCAGCAGCGTCCTCGCATCCGGGGTGATCTGCAGCTTGGCTCCGGCCAGCACCTCGCGGATCATGCCTTCCAGATCACGCGCCTCGTCGGGAAAGCAGGCGACGGCTGCCGCGAGCGGAGCCTTCTCGAACAGCGCGCGCAGGGCGTCATCGGGACGCAGGTTGCCGGCTTCCACGATCAGGAAGCCTTCCAGCGCCCCGCTCTCGACCAGCGGCTTCAGCGTCGCTGCGGTGATGCGCCGGCCCGTTGTCGCCCGCACAATCTTGCGGCCGCCGAACATCGGCGCGGTTTGCAGCTCGATGGCGATCCGGCCTGGATCATCCTCCAGGCTCGTGTCGTCCAGCCTTAGGATTTCGCCCGGCGGGTTCTCGCGCGCGGCGAGACGCTTTGCGAGCGCCAAGGCCCGCTCAGCGACCAGACCTGCGTCGGTGCCGTACAAGAGCACGGCCGACGGCGTCGTGGCGCCAGGCCGGTCGAAGCCCTTCAGGAAGGCATCGGCCTGATGTGTCTTGATAGCGACCATGCGGTCCCGCCACCTGGCGCCCACCAGACTTCCAACATGATGAGCGTGGGTATCAAGCCTCGCGCGACAGATACGTCACAAGGCGGGTCTTGATGTCCTCGGCGACCGTCTGGGCGGCCCGGTTCTCGGCGTCCTCGCGGGCGCGCACGTTCGAATAAACGGACGAGAAGCGCTCGAAGCCGGCTCGGGCGACGCTGGTGCCCTGGAACAAGATCTGCTTGTTGTTGATGTCGATCAGCCGGAACGACGCCTCGATCGAATAGATCTGGCCGGCCGCTTCGCCGTCGACCCGGACGAGGGTGGATACCAGCGATTCCTTGAGCGCGATCTCAAGGCGCTGCCTGGGCGCCTCGGCACTGCCGCCACCACCGCCGTTGCTCTGGAATACCAGCTCGTTGCGAATGCGCTGACCCACCCGGCCGGGAACGGGCGCAAAATCGACCTTGGCCAACCGCTTCTGGGTGCCGGCTCCGGCTCCTGCCGAACCGACGCCGTACAGTGGCCTAAAGCCGTCGGCGCAACCCGATAGAGCCGGCGCCGCGGCCAGCAGCAGGGAAAGTCCTCGCACTAAACTCCGGCGGCTCATCCGAGCCTTGCCAGCCTCAGCCGACGACATTCACGATCCTTTGCGGCACGACGATCACTCTCGTAGCCGACCGTCCGTCCAAAGCCCGTGCAACCGTCTCGAGTTTGAGAGCAGCTGCCTCGATCTCCTCTTTGGAGGCGGTGCGAGCGATCGTAAGCTCATCCCGTCTCTTACCATTTACCTGTACGGCAATGGTAATCCGATCGTCAACGAGCAAAGCCGGCTCGGTCTGCGGCCACGACTGATCTGCGAGCAGGGTGTTGTATCCGAGCCGCTCCCAGCAGTCCTCCGCCAGATGGGGCAGCATGGGCCCTATCATCTGCACGAGCATTTCGGCCGCCTCGCGGATCGCCCAGTCCAGGCCTTCCCCGCGCTGACTTTGGGCCGCCGACAGGGCGTGGGTCAGCTCATAAAGCTGAGCCACGGCAACGTTGTAGCGCAGGCCCTCGATGTTCTGGCCGACGCTGTGCAGCGTCTTGTGGGCGGCGCGCCGCAAGGCGTGCGCCTCCGGTCCGAATGTGGCCGGTTTGGGGCCGAGCTTGCCCGGCTGTTTCTCGGCGACCTCGTCGATCAGGCGCGAGATGCGCTGCACTTGGCGGGAGGCGCCCGCCACCCCAGCGTCGGTCCAGATGATGTCGCGGTCGGGCGGGCTGTCCGACACGATGAACAGCCGGGCCGTATCCGCGCCGTAGTGGGCGATGATGTCGTCGGGATCGACCACGTTCTTGCGCGACTTGGACATCTTCTCGATGTCGCCGATCTCGACCGGGCGACCGGTGGCGATGGAGGTGGCCCGCCGGTTCGGACCGTCGCCTTCGATCTTCACCTCGTCGGGAGTGAGCCAGTCGCCGTTCTCGCTGCGATAGGTCTCGTGCACGACGATGCCCTGCGTGAACATCGAAGTGAACGGCTCGTCGAAATCGACGTGCTTGGTTGCCTTCATGCCGCGCGTGAAAAAGCGAGCGTACAGCAGGTGCAGCACCGCGTGCTCCTTGCCGCCGATGTACTGGTCGATGGGCGCCCAGTATTTCAGCGCCTTCTTGTCGGTCGGCGTGGCGGCGTTGGGGGCAGTGTAGCGGAACTGGTACCAGGAGCTGTCGACAAAGGTGTCCATGGTGTCGGTTTCGCGCACGGCGGGCTCCCCGCACTTGGGGCACTTCACGTGCTTCCAGGTCGGGTGGTGGTCGAGCGGGTTGCCGGGCTTGTCGAACGTGACGTCCTCCGGCAGCTGCACCGGAAGCGCCTCGATGGGCACCGGCACGATGCCGTCGGTCGGGCAGTGGATGACCGGGATCGGGCAGCCCCAGTAGCGCTGGCGTGACAGCAGCCAGTCGCGCATGCGGTAGTTGACCTTGCGTTCGCCGATGCCGCGCTCTTCCAGCAGGCCAGCGATCTTGTCCTTGGCGGCTTCGATGGTGAGTCCGTTCAGGAACTCGGAATTGATCATGGTGCCTTCGCCGACATAGGCCTCGGCACCGATGCTGAACGCATCGGCTTGGGCCCCTGGCGGCAGCACCACCGGCACCAC
This sequence comes from Hyphomicrobiaceae bacterium, assembly GCA_035762425.1. Lineage (GTDB taxonomy): Bacteria > Pseudomonadota > Alphaproteobacteria > Rhizobiales > Hyphomicrobiaceae > AWTP1-13. The sequence goes on from DASTOW010000317.1 coordinate 16,559, forward strand.
GGGACGCGCATATTTGCGGGCGAAATCGAGGTCGCGCTGGTCGTGGCCCGGGCAGCCGAAGATGGCGCCGGTGCCGTAGCCCATGACGATGAAGTTGGCCACGTAGACCGGCAGCTGCACGCCGTCCTTGAAGGGATGCACGGCGACGATGCCCGTATCGAAACCCTTCTTCTCGGCCTTCGCCAAGGCCTCCTCGCTGGTGCCGATCTTGCGACACTCCTCGATGAATTCGGCGAGCTCCTTGTTCTTCTGCGCGAGGTGCGCTGCCAACGGATGCTCGGCCGAGATCGCCATGAAGGAGGCGCCGAAGATCGTATCGTGCCGCGTGGTGAAGACTTCCAGGGTCTGCAGTTTTTTCGGCAGCTTGCCGCCTTCCAGGGCGAACTTCATGTTCGCTCCGGTCGACTTGCCGATCCAGTTTCGCTGCTGGGTGCACACGAAGTCCGGCCAGGTGGCCTGCAGCGTGTCCAATGCCTGCAGCAGCTCCTCGGCGTACTCGGTGATCTTGAAGAACCACTGGGTCAGGTCGCGCTGCTCCACCACCGCGCCCGAGCGCCAGCCGCGCCCGTCGATCACCTGCTCGTTGGCGAGCACGGTGTTCTCGACCGGGTCCCAGTTGACCTTGGCCGTCTTGCGGTACGCCAACTTCTTCTTGAAGAAGTCCAGGAACAGCCGCTGCTGGTGCTGATAATACTCAGGATTGCAGGTGGCGAACTCCCGGGACCAGTCGATCGACAGGCCCATGGCCTTGAGCTGGCCGCGCATGGTGTCGATGTTCTCGTAGGTCCACTTGCGGGGGTGAACCTTGCGCTCCATGGCGGCGTTCTCGGCGGGCAGGCCAAATGCGTCCCAGCCCATGGGGTGGAGCACGTTGAAGCCCTTGGCCCGCTTGTAGCGGGCCATCACGTCGCCCAGCGTGTAGCAGCGCACATGCCCCATGTGGATGCGCCCCGAGGGGTAGGGGAACATCTCGAGCTGGTAGCGCTTGGGCTTCTTGCTCTTGTCGTTGGTTTGGAACGTACCCTGGTCGTCCCACACCTTCTGCCAGTGCTTCTCGCGCACGGGCGCGTTGTAGCGTTCGCTTGCCATCGTCAGGGGCTCTCGGAATTCGGTCGCGGAGCGGTTAATGACCGATGGGGCCGGGACCGGTCAAGGATGGGCTGGGCCCTGCAGCTAATGCGGATGTGTCGACCTTGCGCGGTTGCGCGGGCATGAGGCCAGCTTGGTGTCCACAATGTAGACATATCGGGAACAATATGTCCACGATTCGGTGTTTTGTGAACATATCGCTGCAAATACGCGCACGGCCTGCACCCGCCCCGACAATGTATTCACAATTCGTAAAACCATGAACATATCCCAGCCCACATGCGCATCGACGGCGCATGTGTTGCACTATATGTTCACCGAACCGATTCTCATGAACATATGCATGCCTTGCGATCCGAACAAACCTTACAATGATCTGCCAGCCCTGCCGCCGGCCGCCGAACTCGACTCGAAGGCCATTCTCAAAGCCTCGATGCCGTCGCGCATTGCAGTTGCCGAACTGCGCCTTGCAGGTCAGCTCATCCCCGACCAGTCGGTTCTCATCAATACGATCCCCCTGCTGGAAGCCAAGGACAGCTCGGAGATCGAGAACATCGTCACCACCAATGATGCGCTGTTCCGCGAGGCGAGCCATGCCGACGACGGCAACGATGCGGCCGCCAAAGAGGCGGTGCGTTATCGCGCAGCCATCTACAGCGGCATCCAATCGTTGCAGACGCGGCCGCTAACCGCGCGCACGGCCGCCGAGGTGTGCAGCCAGATCAAGGGCGTCGATCTCGATATCCGCACGACGCCCGGCACGACGCTGCGCAACTCGTTCACCGGCGAGGTGATCTACACTCCCCCCGAAGGCGCCGAGCGGCTGCGCGAGCTGCTCGCCAACTGGGAGCAATTCGCCAACACAGCCGACGACCTGGATCCGTTGGTACGGATGGCGGTCCTGCACTACCAGTTCGAGGCGATCCACCCCTTCATCGACGGCAACGGACGCACGGGCCGCATTCTCAACATCCTGGCGCTCATCCAGGCGGGCCTGCTGGAAATCCCGACGCTTTATCTGAGCCGCCACATCGTCCGCACCAAAGGCCAGTACTACGCGCTGCTGCAGGGCGTGACGCAACGTGGCGAGTGGGAGCCTTGGGTGCTCTACATGCTGACCGCGGTCGAAAGCACGGCGAAGTGGACCAACGCGCGCATCCACGCCATCCGCGATCTCATGGAGAACACTGCCGCTTATGTTCGCGCCAACGCCGACAGCATCTACTCATGGGAGCTGATCGAAACCATCTTCGCCCAGCCCTACACCCGCATCAGCCATCTCGCCGACCGCGGCATCGCCAAGCGCGTCGCGGCGTCACGATACCTGAAGCAGCTGGCGGCCATCGGCGTTCTCGAAGAAGAGAAAGTCGGTCGCGACAAGCTCTTCATCCATCGCAAATACATGCAGCTGCTAGGCTCCGAGGGCCACGAGTTCGAGCGCTATCCCGGTACATCCACATGACAGCCGCCGCCAACCTCGCCTCCGTCCGCGCTCGCATCGAGGCCGCCACGCGCGCGGCAAAGCGCGATCAGGCCTTGGTGCATCTCATCGCCGTCACCAAGACGTTCGGCGCCGACGACATCACACCCGTGCTCGATGCCGGCCACCGCATGTTCGGCGAGAACCGCGTGCAGGAGGCCAAGGCCAAGTGGCCAGGCTTGCGCGACCGCTACCCCGGCATCGATCTGCACCTGATCGGCCCGCTGCAATCCAACAAGACTAGGGAAGCCGTCGAGCTATTCGATGCCATTCACACGATCGACCGGCCCAAGATCGCCGAAGCGATTGCCGCCGAGATGGCGAGGCAGGGCAAGCGGCTCAAGCTGTTCGTGCAGGTCAACACCGGCGAGGAGCCGCAGAAGGCCGGCATCATGCCGCGCGAGGCTGCCGCGTTCGTACGACTGTGCCGCGAGGAGCTGAAGCTCGACATCGCCGGCCTGATGTGCATACCCCCCGTCGATGAGGAAGCGGCGATCCATTTCGCGTTCCTGGCCAAGCTCGCCGGCGACGTCGGCCTGGGCGGCCTCAGCATGGGCATGAGCGCCGACTTCGCAACGGCGATCGCCTTCGGCGCCACCCATGTTCGCGTCGGCTCGGAGATATTCGGCACGCGCACGTAGCGCCCATGGGCGCGCCAAGTCCCTGCACTCACAGCTTTTTTGAAGGCCTGTGCGGCGGCCCATTTCCTGGGCCGGCGGCAATGCTAACGTCGCCAGACTGATTCGCGCCGCTGTGCTGCGTCGGGCGCTTCTGCAGGAGGCGGCAGCATGGCAGACGGAAGCAGGACGGCGGAGCTTGAAGCAGACGCAGCGGCGGCCGAGGCCGCCAAGGAAGCGCGTGCCGAGGTGCTGCAACGCACCGCCAAGCCTGCCAACGCAGCCTCGCAAACCAAGGGCCCGCAAACCGAGGGCCCGCAAACCAAGGGCAAGCGGTCCCGCCGCACCAAGGCCGAATATGCCGAGTTCGTGGTCGACATCTGGATCACGGATCTGAACTGGACCGAGTTTGGCATCTACAAGCACAGCCGCAACCGGGCGAAGTCGCGCCAGTTCACCACTGACATGGATATCTACGCGGAGGTGAAGGAGAACGGCGAGCGCACCGGCCTGCTCGGCTACCGCGAGGACCTCTGGCGCAAGAACACCGGCATGGACAAGCGCCTGGTGTTCAAGCTGTTCAACGAGACCCTCAACTGGCGCGCCACCATGGATCTCATGATCGGTCGCAGCCTGCAGCTGACGCTCGGAGCGCGCGGCCTGCCGGTCACCGTGTTCTCGCTCAACACCGGCGACCACGAGCAGATGGTCTACCTGGAACGGTCGGCCAACAAGTGGCCGCTGCTGCCGGAGAATTTCTCTTTCTTCCTGCTTGAGGACGGCAAGCCGACCTTCTATCGGCTGCGCCGCGATTTCATCGATCTCGGCGGCGACTACACGCTCTACAATCACCACAACCAGAAGATCGGCTGGCTGGACGGGCGCGTGTTCTCGATCGGCGGCTACTGGAAGGGCCGGGTCAAGTCGGAGCACGCCGATCCGCGCCTGCTCATCGTGCTCAAAATGTTCTGCGGCATGATTATCTTCAACCATGACGCGCGGCGGCACATGCGTTCCCTCGTGCGCGACATCGCTAAAGGCAAATTCACGCCCAAGCTCGAGAAGCAGGAAACCGACCTCTACATGAACCCGCGCCGGGTTCGGTGAAGCCGTTGCTCGATCGCCTGGGCCGCGCGGCAAGCATGCATTGCCTTTTTGCGGTCCCGGACGGCGAGCCCGGCCCTGGAGCTCGCACCGGGCGATCGGCAGCCATTGGCCCGCCCGCAATTGCCGAGGGCCGTGCCCGTGAGCCGCGCAGGGGTAAGGACCCCCGGTTGTGCGCGCCCTGCAGCTTGATGGCAGATCACGTCGGTTCGCCTGCTGCCGAGACCGCCGGCTGCGCCGGCGACGGATTTGCTTCTTTGCTTCGGATGATGTGGCCGCCGGCTGCCATCTTCTCTTGACACCGATTGGCGAGCTTTGCCTATGTTCTAGGCAGCGGCACAGGCTGTCATGATGGTCGCCTACGACCGCAGCAGCTCACCGGGGGGATGGGGATGGACGACGTCCAGAAAAGCTTGGCCGGGCTTCAGGTCGGCGCCGATGTGCTGTTCCTGCTGGTGGGTGCCGTGCTGGTCTTTGCCATGCACGGCGGCTTTGCCTTTTTGGAAGCCGGCACCGTGCGGCACAAGAACCAGGTTAACGCGCTCTGCAAGATCCTGGTCGACTTCGCCATCTCCACCGTTGCCTACTTCTTCGTCGGCTATACCATTGCCTACGGCGTCACCTTCTTCCTGAGCGCCCCGGCGATCAGCGGCGGCGCCGAGGGCTACGACGCGCAGGGCCTGACCCTGGTGCGCTTCTTCTTCCTGTGCACGTTCGCGGCGGCGGTGCCGGCCATCATCTCGGGCGGCATAGCCGAGCGCGCCAAGTTCCTCCCGCAGTGCGTTGCCACCGCTTTGATCGTCGGGCTCTTCTACCCGTTCTTCGAAGGCATCGTCTGGAACAAGAACTTCGGCCTGCAGGAGACCTTCTTCAAAGCCCAGCTGGGCGCCGAGTTCCACGACTTCGCCGGATCGATCGTCGTGCATGCAGTTGGCGGCTGGATGGGCTTTGCCGCCGTCCGCGTCCTCGGCCCGCGGCTTGGCCGCTATGAGCCGAACCGCGTGATCGGCATTCCGCCCTCCTCGATCCCCTGGCTCGCCATGGGCTCCTGGCTGCTGTGCATCGGCTGGTTCGGCTTCAACGTGATGAGCGCGCAATCGCTCAAGACCGTCAGCGGCCTCGTGGCGATGAACTCGCTGATGGCCATGTGCGGCGGCATCATTGCTGCCCTGGTGGCCGGGGACGGCGATCCGGGCTTCATCCACAACGGGGCGCTGGCCGGACTGGTTGCCGTGTGCGCCGGCTCGGACGTGATGCATCCGATCGGGTCGCTGCTGGTGGGCGGCGTGGCCGGGGTCATCTTCGTGTTCGTGTTCCAGCTCGCCAGCAACACCTGGAAAATCGACGACGTGCTGGGCGTCTGGCCCCTGCACGGACTGTGCGGACTGTGGGGCGGTATCGCCTGCGGCATCTTCGGCCTCACGGCGCTGGGCGGCGTGGGCGGCGTGACGTTTGCCTCGCAGCTGGTCGGCAGCCTGATGGGGGCGGCGTACGGTGTGCTGGCAGGCTTTGTGATCTATGGCGCGGTCGACATGGTGATGGGCTTGCGGCTCAGTGCCCAGGACGAGCGCCGGGGTGCCGACCTCGCCGTGCACAAGATCGGTGCCAACCCGGAAGAAGACGTGCGCTTGGGCCGCGTGTAGCGGTCGTCTCGAGCCTGCGTCATGCTGGGAGCATCCCTTCGGCGTGCCGCGCTCCGGCAGAGATGATACGCACGCGCACGCGCAATTCGAGGACTGCCATGCCTGCCCTTTCTGGCCTGCAAGCTCTGACCCAGGGCGCCATCATGTCGCCCTTCACCCGGGCGCGGCGCCTGTTCGAGACTGTTGCGCCCGGTCATGCCAAACCGATCGAGCTGACCGTCGGCGATCCGCGCGAGACGATGCCGGCCTTCGTCACGGACAAGCTCGCCGAAGCCAAGGTCGACCTTGGCAGCTATCCCAAGATCCGCGGTTCCGACGAGCTGCGCGACGCGATCGCCGCCTGGATCGGCCGTCGCTATGGCCTCGCCGGCGCCATCGATGCAAGCCGCGAGATTCTGCCCATCAACGGCTCGCGCGAGGGCTTGTACTTTGCGGCGCTACCCGCCGTCGGTCGCAAGACCTTCGACGGTCAGCCGGTCATGCTGATCACCAACCCCTACTATCAGGCCTATGTCGGCGGTGCGTACGGCACCGGTTGCGAGCCGTTCTACCTCAACGCTACGGCCGCCACCGGCCACCTGCCCGATCTCGACGCGCTCGAGCGCGAGCCCGACATCCTGCGTCGCACGGCCGGGTTCTATCTGTGCTCACCCTCCAACCCGCAAGGTGCGGTCGCCACTCCCGATTACATCCATCGCGCCCTCGCATTGGCGCGCCGCCACGATTTCATTCTGTTCTTCGACGAGTGCTATTCGGAGATCTACACCGGCGCGCCGCCGACCGGCGGTCTTGAAGTTGCGGCCGCCACGCCGGAGCGCTTCAAGAACCTGCTCGTCTTCAATTCGCTGTCCAAGCGCTCCAACCTTCCCGGGCTGCGCTCCGGCTTCATTGTCGGCGACGGCGACCTGCTCGAGACGCTGGCCGAGATCCGCAACCAGACCGCCCCGCAGATGCCGGGCGTCGTGCAGCACGCGTCGGCGGCCGTGTGGTCGGACGAGGCGCATGTGGAGGCAATCCGCCGGGCCTACCGCGCCAAGTTCGACGTGTGTGATCAAGTGCTGGCCGGGCGCTTCGGCTATCAGCGGCCAGGCGGCGGCTTCTTCCTCTGGCTCGACATGCGCCACCTCGGCAACGGCGAGCGGGCGGCGTTAACCATTTGGCAAAAGGCAGGTGTCAAGGTCATACCCGGCGCCTTCCTGGCCCAGAGCGATCGCCAGGGCATAAATCCGGGCGATGGCTACGTCCGCGTCGCGCTTGTGCACGACGTGGCAACCATCCGGGAAGCGCTGGAGCGTGTCGTTAAGGTTTCCGCGTAACCGCTTTTGTGCACATGGCGTATCGAGGTGTCGCCCCCTCGCTGTCGGCCTCCCTTACGGGTTGGCTCAGAGGGTGGCTTTGCAGAGTATCGGGCGCGATCATGCTGGCGGGCTGTGCCGCCGGGGCATTGAGCCTGCTCACCTGGTCCGCCGCCGACCCCAGCCTCGCGCACATCACCAGCGGTGCCACCCACAACCTGCTCGGCCCGATCGGCGCCATCCTGTCCGACCTGCTGATGCAGATGGTTGGTCTCGGCAGCGTCTTTGTCTTCCTGCCCCCGGTGTTCTGGGGCCTGCATCTGCTCAACGGCGAGACCATCAAAAACGTTCGCGTCAAGCTGGCGGCCGCACCGATCGCCGTCATCTTGCTGGCCAGCGCCTTCGCCTCGCTGCCGCAAACAGCCAACTGGCCGCTGCACCACAACTACGGTGGCATCCTCGGCGACCTCAGCATCGACCTCGCCGCCACCCCGCTGCTGTGGGTCTATGCGGATTGGGCCTGGGCCATGGCCGGCCTGCTCTGCTTTGCCGGCGGCGTGTTCATGCTCGGCATGAGCATAGGCTTGACCCAGCGTGACGTAGCGCAGATGTGGTCGCAAGGCCGCCGGCTCGGTCGGCAGGGCCTGAGCAGCGGCTGGCGCATGCTGGCCGACTTTGCCGCTGCGCGCCGCGAGCCGCTGCTGGCCACAGTCTCCTCCTACCGCATGCCCTCCTTCCACATCGAGCCCACGTTCGAACCGACCTTGGAGCCGACGCTGGCGCGTGAGCCGCGGCGCCCGACCGCTCCGGTCGTGCTGCTCGATCCGGACGAAACGATGCGCGACGCTTCCTTCGATCGCAGCACGGAGCGCGAGAGCCGGGCCATCGCCGAGCGGTTCGCCCCGCAATGCAGCGATGTCGTTGCGGCTGCCGTCGAGCATGTCGAGGAGCCGACGCTTGCCGGCGCACAGTCGGCCTACAAGCGGCCTCCGCACAGCATCCTGCGCCGTCCGCCTGCGTTGAGGCCGGATGCGGAGCTCGACCAGGCGACGCGCCAGCAGGCGGCCACGCTACAGGACGTGCTCGCCGACTTCGGCGTGCGCGGGGAAGTGAAGGGCATCCACCCCGGCCCGGTCGTGACGCTATTTGAGTTCGAGCCGGCGCGGGGCATCAAGTCCTCGCGCGTGATCGCGCTCGCCGACGACATCGCCCGCTCGATGAGTGCCGAGTCTGCGCGGGTGGCGGTTGTGCCGGGCCGCAACGCCATCGGCATCGAGTTGCCCAATGCGCGCCGCGAGACCGTCTTCCTGCGCGAGCTGTTTGAGTCTGATGCCTTTCGGCAGACGGATGCCATCCTGCCGCTGGTGCTCGGCAAGAGCATCGACGGCACGCCCGTCTTCACCGACCTGGCGCGCATGCCGCATCTGCTGGTTGCCGGCACCACCGGCTCGGGCAAGTCGGTCGGCGTCAACGCCATGATCCTGTCGCTGCTGCACCGGCTGTCGCCCGAGCAGTGCCGTTTCATCATGATCGATCCGAAGATGCTGGAGCTGTCCGTCTACAACGGCATCCCGCACCTGCTCGCGCCTGTCGTCACCGACGCCCGCAAGGCCGTTGCCGCGCTCAACTGGGTGGTCGGCGAGATGGAGGAACGCTATCGGCGCATGTCGAGCATCTCGGTGCGCAACATCGACGTGTTCAATGGCCGCGTGCGCAGCGGACGTCACCCCGGCGGGCTGGAGCCCATGCCATACATCATCGTGGTGGTGGACGAGTTCGCTGATCTGATGATCGTCGCCGGCAAGGAGATCGAGGCCGCGGTGCAGCGTTTGGCGCAAATGGCGCGCGCGGCCGGCATCCACCTCATCATGTCGACGCAGCGCCCCTCCGTCGATGTCATCACCGGCACGATCAAGGCGAACTTCCCGACCCGCATCAGCTTCAAGGTTGCCTCCAAGGTCGACAGCCGCACGATCCTGAACGAGCAGGGCGCCGAGCAGCTGCTAGGCCAGGGCGACATGCTGTTCTCGGCCGGCACCGGGCGCACCCTGCGCGTGCATGGGCCGTTCGTCTCCGACGAAGAGGTGGAAAGCATCGCCGCCTACCTGCGCGAGCAGGGCGAGCCTCGCTACATCGACGGTATCACCGACGCCGGCGACGGTTCGGCGGATGCAGCAGCCGGCCCGTCACGATCCGGCGCCGACGATCTCTACGAGCGCGCTGTCGCCGTGGTGCGCGCCGATCAGAAGGCCTCCACCAGCTACCTGCAGCGGCGCTTGGGCGTGGGCTACAACCGGGCAGCCGACCTGATCGAGCGCATGGAGCAGGACGGCCTATTGAGCGCGCCCGGGCACCAGGGCAGGCGCCAGATTCTCAGTCGCGACATGCCGGCGCCGCGCGCTCGCTGATTGGGCGCATTTCCCCGACCAAGTGGCTGCGCCGCGCTTGTCCACAGATCCGTCCCGGCTAGTATCCGCCCACAATCTCGTCTCAATGTTGGGACAAACGAGGCATACCGGTGACAACCAGTGCCTGCAGGGCGCTGTCTGGGGGAATTCCGATGAACGCACGCATCGCGGCGCAGCTGGTTCTACTTGCGGCGCTTGGGATGGCTTCGGCCTCGGTCATGGCTCAGGACGCCAAAAAGGGCCTGCCGACCAATCCGGTTGGCGCCGGCACCTGGACCCAGACGGTCAATAAGGAGCCTTTGGCGAGCGGCGAGGAGCTTGACAAGAAGCAGCTCGCGATCATCGAGCGCGTCAATACCTATTTCAACCAGATGCCTGATATGAAAGGCAATTTCGTTCAGACGAGCGCCGACAACAAGCGCGTTCGCGGCAAGTTCTACGTCAAGCGGCCGGGCAAGTTTCGCTTCGACTACTCGCCCCCCAGCCGTCTCATGATCCTGTCCGACGGCGACTACCTGGTCATTCAGGACGCCGACATCAAAACCGACGATCGCGTCGGGTTGGATCAAACACCGTTCAGGGTCTTGTTGCGCAAAGACGTGGATCTGGTCAGGGATGCGCGCATTCTCGAGGTCAAGGACGTCGACGATGTGATCTTGGTGGCCCTTCAGGACAAGAGCCCCGACGCGCCCGGGCGGATCAAGATCTTCCTGGGCAAGAAGCCCGCATTGGAGCTGCGGGAGTGGATCACCACCGATTCCCAGGGCCTCGATACGCGCGTGGAGCTGTCCGAGCTCACCAAGGCCGATGACCTCGACCCCAACATGTTCAAGCCCCCGGCCATTGCTCTCGAAAGGCTGCGTTAACCACGGTTGGTGCTGCACCCCGACTCACCGACTGTGCCTGTTCGGAATCTGAGCAATCCTAAAAACTGGGGAAAACTGAAACAATCCGTAACAATTTCGTGATACCCCCCTGCTCGCCCATTGAAATGGTCGGTGCAAGTATTATTTGTTGGTTGTAGCGAGCGATGTCACTCTTCATCGGTAGTGCCCCCCGTCTAGCCGAAGACATTGCTTGCGGTGCCGGCTTCCCTCCCGGCACCATGCGCATGACGCGCTTCTTGCGCCCAACTCCTCCCCCGGGGTTGGGCGCTTTTCTTTGGCTGCGGGCGTAACCTACTGCATGCGCTGGACCTGCGGCGCAACGCCATCGCCCGAGTGAGCCGACAAGTGAGCCGAGTGCCAAACAGGGAAGCGCGCGCACGTGGCTGCCGCGGCATCGTTCTTGGCCAGCAATCTATCGATGCGCATTAGTCCGTTGGCGGCCTTGCGCAGCCGCTCGCTGATGTGCTGCGAGAGTGCTTCGGCCAGCGACGGGTCCGACAGCATCAGGCCATGCATGGCCGGTCGCGTGATCTGCAGACACAGCACGCGCCCCTTGGCGACGATGGTCACCGGGTAGGCGCAATCGATCAGCATGGCGAGTTCGCCGATCAGCGATCCGGGCGGCAGCAATTGCCCGGCTGCCGCCGCACGCTCCGCATCTCCGCAGACGAGCAGATAGGCGGCTTCGCCGGATGCGCCAGCCTCGATGATGCGATGCCCCGAGCGGAACTTGGTCGGCTCGGCCACCTTGGCAATTTCGGTGATCTGCGCAGGGCTCAGCCTGGCGAAGATCGGGATGCGCTGCAGCAGGGCCACAGTCTGGTCGATGGACATAAGCAACCTCCAACGAAAACGAACGCTTGCTGGAGGAGTCTGCGATTCGGATGGCGAAATCCAGTCGCGCCGGCGCGCGCGTGGACAAGCTGTGCGCAGCCTGTCGATCACCGCAGAACCGCTCGCCATTCATCGCCTCGCCTACGCGGGCGAAGCGTGAAACCTGCTCTATCTCTTCGGGGACAAGGCATGCACGCGGGTTGCAAGCCAAGCACTTTCAGCAACGCCAGCGCGCGCTTAGGGCACCAGCTTGTAGCCGCCCGTCTCCGTCACCAACAGCTCGGCGTGCGAGGGGTCCTTCTCGATCTTCTGGCGCAGCCGGTAGATATGGGTTTCCAGCGTGTGCGTTGTGATCCCGGAATTGTAGCCCCACACTTCCTGCAGCAGCACGTCGCGCGTCACGACTTTCTCGCCGGCCCGGTACAGATACTTGAGGATCGAGGTCTCTTTTTCAGTCAGGCGGATCTTGGAGCCTTTTTCGTCGACCAGCAGCTTGGAAGCCGGCTTGAATGAATAGGGCCCGATCGCGAAAACCGCGTCCTCGCTCTGCTCGTGCTGGCGCAGCTGCGCGCGGATGCGGGCGAGCAGCACCGCGAACTTGAACGGCTTGGTAATGTAGTCGTTGGCGCCGGAGTCGAGGCCCAAGATCATATCCGCGTCGGAGTCGTTGCCGGTCAGCATGACGATCGGGCTCTTGAACCCGGTCTTGCGCAGCAGCTTGCACGCCTCGCGGCCGTCCATGTCGGGCAGGCCGACGTCCAGCAGGACGAGGTCCAGGTGCTCGGCCTTGACGATGTCGATGCCTCTGGATGCAGTGCCTGCCGTCAGGACGTCGAACTCGTCATGCAGCGCCAGCTGGTCCCTCAGCGACTCGCGCAGGTCCTCGTCATCGTCGACGATGAGCAGCTTTCGCGCTGTGCTCATGCCATCTGCTCCGCGGATATTGTGGATGTTGCCGGCTAAAGCGCAGTCTAGCACCAGAATTGCTATGGAAACAGGGTGCTCGCGCCTGCTGAAGGTTGAGGTTTATGAAGCGTAGATATCAGCGCAAGCGAGACGTGGCGACCGTCACGGTTGTCGCACGGTCTGCCGCAGCCACGACGGGGTACGTACATCTCGGCCCAATGCGCCTGCCCTGTGCACTTGGCCGCAGTGGCTGCCGTGTGCGCAAGCGGGAAGGCGACGGCGCCACCCCGATCGGACGCTGGCCGGTCCTGCGCGTACAGTTCCGTGGCGACCGCCTGCGGCGCCCGCGCACCGCCCTGCCGGTGCAACGCAGCGGCCGCACCGACGGCTGGTGCGACGCCCCCAACGACCGCAGCTACAACCGTCCCGTCCGGCATCCCTATGCGGCGAGTGCCGAGCGATTGTGGCGCGAGGATGCGTTGTACGATGTGGTGGTCGTGCTGGGGCACAATCACAGGCCGCGCCTACGCGGAGCCGGTAGCGCCATCTTCATGCACGTTGCCCGGCCAGGCTATCTGCCGACCGAGGGCTGCCTCGCCCTGCGGCGCGATCACCTGCTCAGGCTGCTCGCCCATCTGCGGCCCGGCTCGCTGGTCGACGTGCTGCCCCGTGCAAACCGACAATAAAAGACGCCCGGAGTTTTCACTCCGGGCGTAGCTGAGCACGTACCGGGGAAAACGGCGTGCTCAAGTTTGCGACGGGGCTCCGATGGAGCACGGGCCCCGTCGCAAATCAGGTATCAGTAGTTGTACGCGCGCTCGCCGTGATCGACGAGATCCAGGCCCTCGCGCTCTTGGTCCGTACCCGGACGCAGGCCCACGATGACGCGCAGCAC
>DASTOW010000318.1:0-5137 GCA_035762425.1 Hyphomicrobiaceae bacterium
GCGTTGAGCTCGCGCTCGAACCCCATGTCGAGCATCTGGTCGGCCTCGTCGAGCACGAACGTCTCGACGCCGTCCAGCATCACGTTGCGCTCATCGAGATGGTCGAGCAGGCGGCCGGGTGTAGCGACCAGCACGTCGAGGCCGCGCGCCATCGCGTCGATCTGCGGCCGGTGGCCGACACCGCCGAACACGGCGGCTGCGCGGATGCCGAGATGGCGGCCATAGGTGCGGAAGCTATCGCAGATCTGGCTGGCGAGCTCGCGCGTCGGGCTCAGCACCAGCACGCGGCAGCCGCGCCGAAGCGGATCGCGCTTCGTGGCAGCGAGGCGATGCAGGATCGGCAGAGCGAACGCGGCGGTCTTGCCGGTGCCGGTCTGGGCGATGCCAAGCAGGTCGCGGCCGGCGAGCACGCTCGGAATGGCCTGCGCCTGGATCGGCGTCGGCGTGGCGTAGCCTTCCTGCTCTAGCGACTTGAGAATGGCCGGGTGGAGATTGAAGTTGGAAAAGGTCGTCAAGTTGGATGGTCTTTCAATGCAAGCCGTGGTCAGGGTGCGCCGGCAAAGCCGGGTCGGCACGCACGACGCGAGCGGCGGTTCTAAGTGGACGCCCCGCGTGGCCTGGGCTGTCGTGTGGGACGATCTGAAGGCGCTCAACAGGAGGGACGAACGTTGGGCAATGCGCCCGCAACAAGTCCCCTCACGCGGCTGGAGCGCCGGGAATCGCCGGTTGGCGATGCCGGCTTATGTCATGCTGCGGCGCAATATGTCAAGCGAAGACGAGGGGGACACAAAGTATTTTGGTCAAAGTGCATGGGCGCGAAACGAGCCTGGGGCGAGACGCCCCAAGCCCAAGCATTTTTAGTAGTCGCAGTACCACACTCTAGTAGTCGCAGTACCACACTGGGCCGAACTTCACGCACGCATCGGGACGGCGACCTCGGCCATCCCAGGTTCGGCAGTGTCGGCGCTCGCCGTAGCGGTTGTGGCGGTGCCAGCCGCCCGGTCCGCGCTCACACGAACGATGGCCGCCGTGCGCTTGCGTGACGCCGTTGCTGACGCCGTCGACCATCTGGCCGACATTGGACGGCGCCGCGCCGGCAACGGAGGCGGCTGCCGCAAACAGGCCGGCCAAGGCCAACGTCTTGATGGTTGTGCGCATTTTCTCTCTCCCTGAGCAGTCCTCGGAACGACTCAGCGGACGGCCCTTGGGGAAGGGTCGTCCGCCTGCGCCCGTCAACGGCTGGTCTCAGGAAGGGTTCCGCAATTCACTCTTGCCAAAGCGGCGTCACCTAGCCGGCGCGGCCAACTTCCATGAGCAGCTTTTCGGCGCGTGCCTCCTCGAGACGGTTGGCCATGCGCTTGGCTTCGTGTTCGTCGCGGACGGTCTTGGCCAGCGTGAAGGTCGAGCCGACCGTGAACACCACCGCCATCACAAGGTAGCCCTTGGTGACGAGATCGACCGGCAGTGCCCAGACGCCGATTGCCGACATGGCCAACGCGAAGGCGAACTGGATGTAGGTGAAGCTGACCCAGGCGGCGGTGTTGAGCCCCGAGGTCGTCATATGCGTGTTGGTGGTCATTGCAGCATCTCCTATGCATTCGGGTTTGAGTTACGCGGTGCGGATCGGCGTCTGTGCTAGCTGCGTATCGGTTGCACGGTGTCCGGCGCTGGGCTCGCGCGCAGGCGCGCCAGCACATCGGCCGGCTTGGTCTTCTGCGTGGCGCCGAAGCCGGCCTTGGCCAGGCGCTCGTCGAGATCGCGGCCCAAGGATGCCCGCTCCAGGTCTTCGAGCGCGGCGCCAACGTCCTGTTCTGTGGCCTGCGTCTGCCGGATTCTGGCGAGCGTCGTTTCGGCGTCGCGCAGGGCGCCTTTGCCGGCGGCGATGGCGCGGCGGCCGTTGGCCCCAGCGCGGCGCAGCGCGTCCTGGGCCTTCGCCAACTCCACACCGCGCCGCAACTCCAGCAGGCGCTTGCGGCCGTCGTCGACGAGTTGCCTAACGCGCTTGATCTCAGCCTGGCCGCGCGCGGCGGCCGCGCTGCGATCGTTGCGCTCGTCCTCGGTGGCGGCAATCTCGATGGCCGCTTCCTCGGCGAGATCGTCGCGGCCGCCGGCGATGGCCTTGCGGCCACTCAGGTCAAGCTCGGCGATGCGCTGGGACAGGGCCGCTACGGCCCGTTCCTCCGACGCTTGGTGGGCCATGGCACAGGCCAGCTCGCGGCGCGAGTGCTCGAGGGCTGCTGCGGCGTCACGCAGTTGCTGTTCGAGAATGCGGATGGCGTTGGCTTCGAAAATCGCCTCCTCGACTTCGGCGACTGTGCCGCGCGCCAGGGTGGTGAACAGGGTCAGCATGGGTGCGTTCTCTCCATCTACCAGTGAATGAACATCGTTCACATCTTTCATATAGCAATGCTTTGAACAAAGTTCAATATAATTTTGAACTCCGTGCAAAAAATTTGAGCTGCCACCTGGAAGCGCGTCGGTTGGGACTAGCAAAAGAAGGCTCGAGCCGGGGCCAGGCGCTTGGGGCCAGCCTATCAGTTCAATTTCCTAGGGATGTCCGGCGACTGGGCCGCAGCTAGATGCGTGTCACGTGTGCACCTGGTGCACCTCGATGATGTTGCCATCGGGGTCATGGAAGAAGATCTGGTGCCAGCCGTTCATGGCCCAGCTCCCGTAGTCGGAGAAGGGGACGCCCTTGTCCTTC
Organism: Hyphomicrobiaceae bacterium; assembly: GCA_035762425.1. Classification (GTDB taxonomy): domain Bacteria; phylum Pseudomonadota; class Alphaproteobacteria; order Rhizobiales; family Hyphomicrobiaceae; genus AWTP1-13. The sequence continues at coordinate 2,705 of DASTOW010000318.1, forward strand.
AGGCGCTTCTTCACGGCCTCGATATCATCGGTGCGGAAGGCGATGTGGCCGCGCTCGACCGGATTGATGGCTTGGCCGGTGCGGAAGGTGACGCCGAGGTCCTTCTCGGCCAGGTGCAGCTGGGTGGTGCCGTCGGTGACGAAGGCGACATCGCCGGAGTAGCCCTGCGTCATGACGCGACCATTGGCCATGCCGGGCTCGGGCTCGAGGTCGAGCACGTCGCGATAGAATTCGTCCAATGCGGCAACGTTGGTGCTGCAGAAGTTGATGTGATGCAGCTTGAGTTTCATCGGCGCTTACCTCCGCAATTGTGTTTGCCGTCAGTGTAGACACTGCAGCCCAGTCGCCAAGGCTGGAAAATTGCACAGGTGCGCTGCCTACCCGTCATCCTAGGGCTTGTCCCCAGGCTCCAGGCGGCCTCACGCGCCTGAGGCGAGCTGACGGGAGGAAGGCCGGGGACGAGCCCGGCCATGCTAGGCGCTAGACCTAACCGCTGACGATGCGCTCGACCTCGGCGCCACAGCGTGAGAGCTTTTGCTCCAGCCGCTCGAAGCCGCGGTCGAGGTGATAGACGCGGTTGATGGTGGTCTGCCCTTCGGCCATGAGGCCCGCGATCACCAGGGACACCGAGGCACGCAAGTCGGTTGCCATAACCTGGGCGCCGCGCAGCTGCTTGACGCCTTTCACGGTTGCAGTGTCACCCTGCAGCTTGATGTCGGCGCCGAGGCGGGCCAGCTCCTGCACGTGCATGAAGCGGTTCTCGAAGATGGTCTCGCGTATCACGCTGGTGCCGCCGGCGCGCGTCATCAGCGCCATCAGCTGGGCTTGCAGGTCGGTCGGGAAGCCTGGGAACGGCTGCGTCTCGATGGTGACGGGGGCAATGCCATGTCCGTTGCGGGCGATGCGGATGCCGGTGGGGGTCTCGGTGACCTGGGCGCCGGTCTGCTTGAGCGCCGCCAGCGCCGATTCCAGCAGTGCGCCGCGCGCGCCGACCAGCTCGACATCGCCGCCGGCCGCCGCCACGGCGAATGCGTAGGTACCGGTCTCGATGCGGTCGGGGAGCACGGTGTGGGTGGCACCCTCCAGCCGGCTCGCGCCCTGGATGCGCAGGGTCGAGGTGCCGATGCCTTCGATCTTGGCGCCCATCTTGACGAGGCATTCGGCGACGTCGCCGATCTCAGGCTCGCGGGCGGCGTTCTCAATCACCGTCTCTCCCTTGGCCAGGGAGGCTGCCATCAGCACGTTGTGGGTGGCGCCCACCGACACCTTGGGAAAGCTGACGCGCGCGCCCTTGAGGCCCTGGGGCGCCTTGGCGATGACGTAGCCGCCGTCGATGTCGATCTCGGCGCCGAGATCCTTCAGTCCCATCAGGTGCAGGTCAACTGGTCGCGTGCCGATGGCGCAGCCGCCTGGCAGCGATACGCGCGCCGTGCCGCAGCGGGCGAGCAGCGGGCCCAGCACCCAGAAGCTGGCGCGCATACGACTGACCAACTCATAGGGTGCGGTGGTATCGACGATATCGCGGGCGGAGAGATGGAATGTCTCGCCCATGTGCGGCGAGGGGTCGGCGCGCTTGCCGTCGATGGTGTGGTCGAGGCCATGGTTGCGCAGGATGCGCGCCAGCAGGTTGACGTCGGCAAGGTTCGGGACGTTCTTGAGGGTAAGCCGGTCGGCGGTCAGCAGGCTGGCGATCATCAGGGGCAGGGCGGCGTTCTTGGCGCCGGAGATGGGGATCTGACCCTTGAGCGGCTTGCCGCCGGTGACGGTGATGCGATCCATAGGTGAGGTCCCTCGTAACTCTTGTGGCCGGCTTGGGTCGGGCGCGACGCGGCTTGCGGTAGATTGCCCGCTAATCGCTACTGTTCTGTTTGTCCACCTGACGTGCGGCAGCAACACGGCCACGCGCCTGCTGCTTGCGCTTTTGCAGGTTGGAGCGTAGCTCGGCGGCCAGCCGCTCTTGGCGGATTTCGGCCTGCGAGCGGGGTTTCTGCTCGGATTTCTCCCCGTTCGACATGGATTTGCTCTTGTCCGAGGCGGCCCGCCGGCGACCGCCTGCCCTTTGCAGCGACAATAGGTGCGTCGCCGGGGGCGCACAAGGCTTGCAGGTGGAACCGGACCTGGCCCGCTCAAGAGCGCAAACCTTGCCGCCCCGGCCAGCCTATGGCATATCCGCCACCGCATGCGCGGCCGGCCCGCCTATCGGGGCCCGCACGGCGCCTTGCTGCCGTAGCTCAGTGGTAGAGCACTCCCTTGGTAAGGGAGAGGTCGACAGTTCAATCCTGTCCGGCAGCACCAGTAATTCCGGATCTGGCCAAGGGTTAGAGCGGCGCACTCTCCCTTCTCCCCCACGCCTCAGAGGTGAACACTCCACGAACTCCCCCACTCAGCTGGGGGAAATCTTGGGGAATATGTTCGCCAAACGTTTTCCTGCTC
>DASTOW010000319.1:0-26864 GCA_035762425.1 Hyphomicrobiaceae bacterium
CTCAACATGCTGCGGACCGCCGGCTACGTGAAGATCGCGCTGGTCGGACTGGAGGGCGTTGGCGGCGGACCTGCGGCTGCGCGGGCGGATGCCCTGAAGCTGGGCGAGCCCGCGCCCCTTCCGGACAAGCCACAATGATCCCGAGCGTCGATCTGACCGAGCCGCGCCGTCGCTGGCTGCTGCGCTGGGTCGGAGCGGCGACGCTGATCAGCGCCATTCACATCGGCGGCGGCGGCATCGCCATGCTGCATTGGCTGGATGAGCTGGTCGAGGAAGCTCCCGGTGCCATCGTCGTGGAAATCGCGGCAGTTGCGACCGCGCTCGAGTCCGATATGACAGCGCCGCTCGGCAAGCTGTCGGAAGAGCGCGAGGCGACGCAAGCCGCCTCCGACCGGCAGGTCCAGAAAGTCGAGGAGGAGGCACCCAAAGACGACCTGCCCTCGCCGGCCGAGCCTGAGGTCGCGCTGCCCAAGCCGACGCCGGTCGAAGAGAAGCCGAAGGAAGAGGTGAAGGAGGAGACGAGCCCGCAGGTGCGCGTCGCGCAGGAGGCGACTGCGGCGAGCAAGGCAGCGGCGCCGCGGCACATCGATGCGGAGCTGTCTGCCAAATCGGCGGCACCCGAGGCTGGCACCTCGGCCAGCACTGCACGCAGCATCGTGTCCTGGCAAAATGCCGTGATGCTGCAGATCAATCGGCACAAACGCTATCCTTCGGCGGCGCGCTCGCAGGACAAGCAGGGGGTCGTCCAGGTGCGCATCCTGATCGATCGGGGCGGCCGGCTGCTGTCCTCGCAGATCGTCGGCAGCTCGGGCTCTGAGCTCCTGGACGACGAGGCGCTGGAGATCCTCAAGCGCGCAGCGCCGCTGCCGGCCATCCCAGTCGGGGTGCAGGGCGAGACGCTCACCCTCAATATCCCCATCCGGTTCCGCATCAAGTAACCATGCTCCTGGGTCCGTGCGGCTTGACTCGGGCTCTCGCATGCTATTTCTTGATTTTAATCGTCAAGAATATACCGCCGCCTGCTGCATCGTGGCGGATGCGAACATGATCGACAACAAACTGCCAAAGGTTGCGCCCGACCCTGCATCCTCGGCGTGGCTGCCTGCGCAGCGGGCCGGCAAGCGCCGCATGCTGTGGGAGGTCGGTAACAGCATGCAGTGCTCGGTGCTCGGCACCTGCCTGGGTGAGGACGATCTGCTTGGGGCTATCCGCAAGTGCGGCGTCGCCCTGCAAGGTGCGCCGAGCAGCTACGAGATCCACGCCCACTGCGTAAAAATGGCGACCTGCGCCAACCCCCTCTCCAAGGCCCTACATAAGCTGCTCGACAAACGCTACGCCGGGGCCGTGCGGCTCGTTTCGCGCACCGAGACCGAGGCAGAGCTCCGCGCGGTCTGGGAGAAGCTGCGCGACTCGGGTCAGGTAGGTGCCGCGTATTGGGCGATCATCTCGCACACGCACATCCCGCCCGACGCGATGAAGCAGGTGTTTGGCGAAGTGCACATGCTTTCGCATCTGCATGGCCGCGGCGTGCGCGAGATGGCCACTCAGATCGCCGAGATGCAGCGCCGCGCCAGCAAGATCGAAGCGCGTGTGCGCCGTGCCGAGGCCGCTTGCAGCGAGGCCCTGAGCGAACGCGACGCGGCCCGGGCGCAACTGCAGGCGCGCGCAACCAGCGTGCGCGCGGTTGCCCTTGAAAGCGCATCCTCGCGGGCTGCTCCGTCGCGCAAGGACACATCCGACAAGCGCGACCGCGTGCTGGCGGCGGCGCGCGCCCGCGCTAGGCAGGCGGAGACCGAGTGCGCACGCCTGCGAGCTGTCGTGCAGGCCATGCGGCGCGAGCAGTGGCGGGAACGGCCAGAGCTTCTCGCCGATGTGCCGGGCAGGCAGGGGGCGGTACCGATCAATCTGGATGGACGCCGCATCCTCTACCTGGGCGGGCGCAAGAGCATGCTGCCGCATCTAAAGTCCGCGGCGGAAGCGCGCGAGGCCATCCTGCTCGTGCACGACGGCGGCATGGAGGACAGCACGCACCGCATCGAAGAGCTGGTGGGCGGATGCGATGCGGTGGTCTGCCCGATTGACTGCGTCAGCCACGGCGCCTGCAAGCTCGCCAAGGTGCTGTGCCGGCGCTTCAACAAGCCGTTCCTGCCGATTCCCACCGCCAGCCGCAGCGGCTTTGAACGGGCTCTCGATCAGCTGGCCGGCACTGGCAGGAGCGCAGAAGCGCTCGCAAGCGCTGCCAGCAGTTAGGCTGACGCGCCCCGCAACCCAACACGCGCCGCGGGCGTCCCGCGGCCGGGATGCAAAATCGTGCGCGCTGTGCTCCCATGCATTGCCGCAGTGCGGAGGCCCGCCGGCGCCAAAGCATGGGAGGAGGATCGATGCGCCTCGCCGCAATCGCCGACGTTCACGGAAACTGCCTGGCGCTCGAGGCCGTGCTGGCCGACATCCGGCGCCTGGACATCGACATCGTGGTCAATCTCGGCGATCACCTGAGCGGCCCGCTGGAGGCCAGGCGAACCGCCGACCTGCTGATGGCGCGCGATTTTCCATCGATCCGCGGCAATCACGACCGCTGGCTGATCGAGCAGGCGCCTGCCGAGATGGGTCTTTCGGACAAGGCCGCGCATGCCGAGCTGGAGGCAGCGCACCGCCAATGGCTATCGGCCCTCCCACCGACCTTGGTGTTCCGAGACGAGATATTCCTTTGCCACGGCACGCCGGCAAGCGACACCACCTACTGGATGGAGCAGGTGAGCGGCGACGGCCTGGTCCATTTGGCTCCGATTGAAGATATCGAGGCCGCAGCCGAGGGCATCGACCTGCCGCTGATATTATGCGGCCACACGCACATTGCCCGCGTAGTCAGATTGCGGGATGGCCGCTTGGTCGTGAATCCGGGCAGCGTCGGTTGTCCGGGCTACGACGACGATGTGCCTGTGCACCACGTCGTGCAAGCGGGCACACCCGACGCCTGCTATGCGGTTCTCGACAAGCAAGATGGCCGCTGGAGCGTGGTCTTTCGTTACGTACCCTACGACAACCTGGCCGCGGCCGAGATTGCCAGAGCCGCCAATCGGCCTGCGTGGGCGAGTGCGCTCGCAACGGGATGGATGCGATAGCTCGGCGTGCAGGTTCGCCCGCTTTGGAGAATAACCAGACCATGTCCGCACACTGATGGCCTGCCTGCTATTGATCTAGCCTATCCCATTGGTTGGTGCGCGGAGCGTCGACGCTAAGCCAAGTTGTGCGTCAGGCGAGAATATCAATTCGGCCACGCTCTCCGTCTAGCCGCGATCCGCCGCACAGAGGCCCAGGCCTCGCCCAAAAGCCTGCGCAAACCCGCCAAGTTCCATTGCCACCTTGGTGTCGGAGTTCGAGGGGAACTCCGGTCATCAATCGGGGGATTGCACATGAGTGGTGTGTTTGCGCGTTTGTCCCTGCCAGCTTGGCAAGATTACTCCAGCTACTTCGCCCCGGCGGAGTTAGCAGCCAAACGCTGGGAGCCTGCGCCAAGCATGCTGGGAAAAACCTGCGTCATCACCGGCGCCACCTCCGGCATTGGCCGGGCAGCGGCCGAGGCCTTGGCCGCTATGGGCGCGCGCGTCGTCATGATCGCCCGCGATGCGCAGCGCGGAGAGGCAATGCTTGCCAGCCTGCGCCGCCGTTTCCCGCAGGCCAGGCATTCGATCCACTATGCCGACCTGCTTCGGCTTGGCGAGGTGAGACAGGTCGCAGCAGACATCGCCGCGGCGGAGCCGCGCATCGACGTCCTACTCAACAATGCCGGAGCGATGTTCGCACGGCGCGAGATCACGCCCGACGGCTTTGAACGTACGTTTGCGCTCAATCACATCGCCCCCTTCGTCCTGACTCACGGCCTGCGCCAAAGCCTGTTTGCGGCGGCGCCGGCGCGCGTCATCAATACCGCGGGCTGCCTGAACCATCTCGCCACGCTGCATCTCGACGACCTCAGGCTCGAGCACAGGTACGACGCCTTCTACGCCTATGCGCACGCGAAGCTGTGTTGCGTGATGTTCACGCGCGAGCTCGCCCGCCGCTGGGCCGGCAAGCAAATCACCGCCAATTGCCTGCACCCTGGAGAAGTGGCGACCAACTTCGGCTACCAATCCGGCGGGCTGATCCCGCTGGCATTCGCGATCATTCATCTGTTTGGAAGTTCGCCCCAGACGGGTGCCGGTCGGCTCGTGCGTCTGGCATCGGCGCACGAATATGCCGGAGTCACTGGCCGCTACTTCTATAAGGACAAGCTGTCGCGTCCCAACCCGCTGGCGGAAGACGACGAGAATGCCGCGCGGCTGTGGGAAACGACCGCCAGGCTGGCCGCAATCGACTGATCGCAACGCTGCCGGCGCGACGCCGGCCAGCAGGCCTCTTGTGCCGAGGATCAGGTCCCCCGCAAGCAAACGCGTAGAATGGTCGGACAAGCCCGGCCATGACATGCGACTTGCGTCGCGCTTGCGTGTGCAGCGCACCGGCTTTAGTTGCCGAACAGGCCCGAGAACAGATCGGACGACTGCTCCGACGGTGCCTTCTTCTTGACGCGCGCCTTGGGCCGCACAACCGGTTCGCCCGCATCACTCGCACTGGAGGCCGTGACCGCGCCGGTTACCACAGATCCAGCGCCGAGCGCCGACGCCAGGCGCCCATCCAGGGCGTAGATGTCGGGCCAGTTCTGCACCTTGCCATCCTCGTCCACGGTCGTCGTGAAGTAGGTGACGTGCACGGGGATGGGCGTGGTCAGCTTGATCTCGCCGCCGCGCCGCGCATAGCCGGCCACGGCGTCCGAGTCCCAGCCTTTGTCACGCGCCAGCAGCACCTCGGCGAAGCGCACGGGGTTCTGCACGCGCATGCAGCCATGACTGAACGTGCGCAGGCCGCCCCCAAACAGATGCCGCTCCGGCGTGTCGTGCATGTAGACGTTGTGCTTGTTGGGGAAGCGGAACTTGACCATGCCGAGCACATTCTTGGGGCCCGGCGGCTGCACGAACTCGTATTGATGGATGTTGGCCGACGACCAGTTGACGGAGTTCGGATTGACGGGCTGGCCGCCGCGCGTCACTCGCAACCCGTGCGCCTCGAGCACCGCGCTTGCGCCACCGCCGAACAGACCAAAAAATCCGCCACCTGCATCGCGCAGCTGCGGCAGCAGCTCGTTGGCCTTCATGCCGGGCGGCACGCCCCAGGAGGGATGGAAGATCACGAACAGCATGTCGGACGAGAACATCGGCGTGGGCGTCTCGGGCTTGCCGACCACGATCCGCTCGGCCAGCACCAACTTGCCGTTGTCATAGACCTTGGTCATCTGCTCGGGCACGCTATCCCACACGTAGAACGGGCCGAGGTTTTCCGGCATCCAGCGCCAGCGTTCCATGTTGATGATTAGTCTGGAGGTCGGGTCGGCGCCGGACGGACGCAATGCGCTGTTCAAGGCGCTGCGCGTTGCCGACGTGACGATGCCGGTTGGCTTGTGTCCGTTCTGCTGCTGAAAAGCCTTGACCGCATCCGCGAGCGCATCATCGAAGATGTCTGCCGGACCGCCCGCCGGAGCGGCAACGCTCAGGCGCTGGCGCAGTACGGCGACGTCAGGGTGCGGCTGGCCTGGCTTGAGTTGGGGCCCGGACGGAACACGCACATGCGCAGGATTGACCTCGGGCTTGACGCCGCGCGCTGCCAGCATGGCCTGACGCAGCCGCTCGAACTGCGCATGCTGCGGATGCAGCCGACGCAGGTAGGCATCGACCGGATCAGCGACTGCGAGCGCCGCCATCAGAGACCTGGGGTCGTAGACGGGCGGGTCCTGGTCGAACAGCCTGCTCACCGAGCCCGGGTCTAGCCGTCCGCCGCGTGCGTGTCGTCCGTACTTCATGACGGCGAGGCTGATCCTGATCTCGGCGTCGGCCAGCATCTCGAACGAGGCGGCGCTGTCGAGGACCGGCACCTCGTAGTCGGCGGCGCGCAGACCCCAGTCGTCAGCCTTGCGCAGCTCGGCGATGCCATCCTTGGCACGCTGAGTGAGGCCGCTGCGGCTGGTCCACACCGGTTGCCCGTTGCCTTCGGCATAGAACGAGGCCAGCGCGGCGTAGTCCTCACGTTCGCCGGCGCTGCCCTTGGCAAGCGGCGTGGCGAGACGCTGGCGCACCAGCACAATAACCGGATGAGCCTCTTCGGCAGGCTTCGACTCGGCTGATCTGCTGGGAGCACCCGGCGCGGTGGGCGCCTTCTTCGGACCCTCCTTTGGCGCTAGCGGGTCGGGCCCTTCGCCGTCCGCGGGCCCGGCATCGAAGCCGATGGCTGCGATCGGCTTCTTGGACTTGGCTTGGCTCCAGCCCGGAGCGGCAAAGGCGGCAATGAGGGCAAGAGATAAAATAGTTGCGGCAAGCGGCCTGAGGAGCATGGCCATCCCTTTTGGCTCAATCTGCGCACAAACCCCGTCGATACATAGCTTGCGGTCGACTCGACTCGCCAACCCAGATCATTCAAGGCGCAGGTGATTTTGTCCAGCTTCAGCCCAGTCTGCCATCCGACGTGGTGTCACGCACCACTTTCAGCACATCGGCCCCGTAACGCTTCAGCTTGCTCTGGCCGACGCCGCTGACATTGGCCAAGGCCTCGGGGCTGGCTGGACGCTCCCGGGCGATGGCTGACAGGGTGGCGTCGTGGAAGATGACATAGGGCGGCACGTGCTGCTCGGCGGCGCGCTCGCGGCGCCAGGTGCGCAGGGCCTCGAACAGGGGCGAATCAGCCGCCTCGATGCCAAGTCTCTCGCCGCTGTGCCGCTTGCGCGGACGGCCCGGCCGATCCGGCCGATCCGCGGTTGGGACGGCATGGCGCACCGCAACACGACGCTCGCCGCGATAGACGGCTTTGACCTGGTCGGACTCGCCGAGATCGATCAGGGGCCGACCCTCGTTGGGGTCTTCGCGCAGCAGGCCCTCGAACAGAAGCTGGTCGATCAGGTCGCGCCAGGCGGCCGGGCTCACGTCGCGACCGATCCCCCAGGTGGAAAGGCGCGTCTCGCTGTCCGACGCATCCTTGGTCTTGGCGGTCAGGTGATCGACGATGCGGCCGCGCCCGAACCGGCCGCCCAGGCGATGCACTGCCGAGAGCGCCTTCTGAGCAGCCTCGGTGGCATCGATCCCTTGCGGGGGATTGAGGCAGAGGTCGCACTGGCCGCATGAGGCCACGTGCGTCTCGCCGAAGTAGCGGCGTACGGCGGCCGGCCGGCAACCCGTGCCGTCCAACATGGCATAGAGCTGACGCACCTTGCGCACCTGCAGGGCCTTGACGCTACCGTCGAGGTCGCGCGTATCGATGCGGCGCAAGGCCCAGGCGAGGTCGGAGGACGAGTAGAGCGTGATGCCTTCGGCGGGAGCGCCGTCGCGGCCGGCCCGGCCGATCTCCTGCCAGTAGGCTTCGATAGCGGCTGGCGGATCGGCATGGATGACGTAGCGCACGTCCGGCTTGTCGACGCCCATGCCGAAGGCGATGGTCGCCACCATTACGGCTGCATCGGCCTCCAGGAACTGTTCGAGCCGATGGGCGCGCACATCCTTGTCGAGGCCGGCGTGGTAGGCGAGGGCCGGAACGCCCTTGGCAACCAGCCGTTCGGCGAGCTTGTCGACACCATCGCGCGAGCCGGCGTAGACGACCCCCGACCGGCCCGGCCGCTGCGCAACTAGGTCCAAGACCCGGGCGTGACCCTGGCCGTGCTTGCGCTCCGCCGCCAGCGCCAGCTCGGGGCGGGCGAAGCTGTCGACGAACTGACGCACGCGGCCGAGCTTAAGCTCGGAACGAATGTCGTCGCGGGTGCGGGCGTCGGCGGTGGCCGTGACAGCCAGGCGCGGCACCTCGGGGAAAACCTCGGCGAGGCGGCCGAGCATGCGGTATTCGGGACGGAAGTCGTGTCCCCACTGGCTTACGCAGTGCGCCTCGTCGATTGCCACAAGCGCGAGCGGCAGGCGCGCCAATCGCTCGAGCATCCACGGCTGCATGAGGCCCTCGGGCGACAGATAGAGCAGGTCCAACGCCCCGGCTTCGGCGCGGCGCCAGATGTCACCGCGCAGCTCCGGCTTGATGTTGGAGTCAAGCCGCTCGGCTGCCACCCCCGACTGCTGCAGGGCCGCCACCTGATCGCTCATCAGGGCGATCAGAGGCGATACGACCAGCCCGAGGCCCGGTCGCACAATGGCCGGGATCTGATAGCAAAGGCTCTTGCCGCCGCCGGTCGGCAGGACAGCGAGCGTGCTGCGCCCGGCCAGCACTTCGCCGATCACAGCAGCCTGCAAGCCGCGGAAGTCGGCATGTCCAAACACGCGGCGCAAGACCTCGCGCGCCGGGCGGAGGCCGTCTTCGCATTCTCTGCAAGCAGCGCTTGGTGAATCGAGAGCCACGGCGGCCTTATGCACCGTAGCCGCGCTGCTGAAAACGGTTCAGGACACAGTTACCACAATCATCTGCGCCGATGCCGACGAATTGAACTTTAGTGTATTGAATCAGACACTTTTCGCTCTGTCCGCAAAGCCAAGCCAATGCTACGACAGCCGACAATCCGGGCGCATCGGACTGCAGGTCCCGCGCGCCCAGCGCCTGAATTTCCGGTCCCGGTACGTGGCTAAAACCCAGCCTCCCATTGCGAGCGGCAACGGCATTTTATCGCAACTGTCGCGCCAAGATTTTCAGCTGCTGCAGCCGCATCTGACGTCCGTCGACCTTGCGGCGAGACGGCAGCTCACGACCCGCGGCAAGCGCGTCGATGACATATACTTCATCGAAGCTGGCATTGCCTCGCTGGTTGGAGCCGGCAACACCAAGCAGATCCAGATCGGCATGATTGGCCGCGAAGGCATGACCGGGCTAGCGTCAGCGATGGGCGCCGACCGGGCGTCGCACGACACCTTCATGCAGATCGCCGGCAAGGGCTTGCGCATCAGCGCGGCGAAGTTGCGCGAGCTCGATGAGCAGAGCCGCACGCTGCACCGATCACTGCTTGCCTATGCGCATGCGTTCCTCATCCAGATTGCGCAGGCGGCGCTCGCCAATGGCCTGGGCAAGATCGAGGAGCGGCTGGCGCGCTGGCTGCTGATGGCGGCCGATCGCCTCGACACCAACGAGCTTTGCCTCACGCATGAGTTCCTCGCCGTTACGCTCGGCACGCAACGCCCGGGCGTGACAATCGCCCTGCACGAACTAGAAGGAGCCGGGCTGATCGCGACGCAGCGAGGCAGGATCACCATCCTCGACCGCAAGGCGCTGGAAAAAAGTTCGAACGGCATCTACCTCGCGCGCGAACGCTAGGGCCATGCCACTTGCCAATATCGTCTCGAGGTTTGCCAGTTCGCCTGCCGTGACAGCACGATCCCACTGGCTGTTCAACTAGCTGCACGATTCGCATTTTTCCCGGGCACGGTCTGGGCCGCCTCGACAGGCCGAAACGCGCGCAAGTTTTGCAAAATCCATCCGTGAACGATCTTTGATAAGACGGCTTCGCCCGCGTCCGTGACTGTACGAATTCAAACGGAGGCGTTGACATCGCTCGACAACGTCGTACGTTTGTCGCGCTGTTAACGATGATTAGTATTTGGCCGACTGAGACAGTGTTCGCGGGAAGCAGTGTCGTGTGTCGAACCGCCAAACTAACATTTTCGCAGATATCCCCGGCTGTTGCAGCCGTGGCCATTGCTCGGCCCAATCACGTTGGCCAACACAACACGTCATGGAAAGCTCAAGATCGTGCCTCCACGCGGGGATCGCCGATCCTGGTCGAATGCGGGAGCCTATTCGATGTCACGCGTACAGCTTGCGATGAAGCCGATCTATCAGCAGCTACGTGATCTGCTAGCCGAGCGCATTGCCAAGGGTGATTGGAAGCCCGGCGCCATAATTCCCAACGAAGGCGATCTGGCGCGCGAGTTCGGCGTGAGTGCGGGCACCATGCGCAAGGCGCTGTCCCTTCTGGAAAACGAGCACCTGATCACACGCCGGCAGGGCCGCGGCACGTTCATCAACGATCCTGTGGCGGAAGGCTTCGCCGACCGCTTCTGCAGCATTCGCGGTGCCAACGGCAAACCGATGGCTGGACGCGTAGTGGCCTCAGAGATAACGCAGGCATCTGCCACTGCCACGGAAGCACAGCGTCTGCAGCTCACGAGCGGCGATGCCGTGTGGCACATCCGGCGAGTTCGCTTCGACGGCGACAGCGCGCTCATGTACGAGGAGGTTTCGCTGCCTGCCGTGCTGTTCCCCGCCCTGAGCGAGAGCTCGACCCGCATCGTGCTTCTGGCCCATCAATACGGCCTACTGCTCGGCAGGGCGGAGGAGAAGCTGTCCATCGGCGCGGCGTCCGAAGCCGCGGCGGAGGCTTTGCAAATCCCGGCAGGCTCGCCGGTGATTGTGCTGGATCGCGTCTTGCGCACCATCGACGGCCGGCCGGTCGAATGGCGCCTCGCCCAGTGCCGGGTGGCTACGTGCTATCTCGCGCAGATCCACTGATCGGAACTCATGTGGCCTCCGCCTTGACGCTCGCCGCCGCCTCGTAGGCTTCGCTGGCTTCGAGCCAGGCGGCCTCGGCAGCATCGCGAGCGCGGATGAGCTCGCCGCGCTCGCGTGCGAGCACCTGGGCGCGCGCGGCATCGCCTGAGTAAAGCGTGCCGTCGGCGAGCTCGCTTTCGAGGCTGGCGATCCTCTTGCTCAAGCGCTCGATCTCAACTTCTGCCTTTGTCACGCTCTTCTTGAGAGGTGCGAGCAGCGCGCGCTGCTCGGCCGCCTGGCGACGCGCCGCCTGCTGCGTCGGCCTGGCTGCGCCGGTGGACTTCGCCTTGGCCCGCTCACCGTCCTCGCCGCCACGTTCGGCGAGGCACTCGGCGCGGTATTGGTGCATATCGCCGTCGTAGCTGCGCACGGTGCCGTTGCGCACGATCCACAGCCGGTCGGCACAGGCCTCGATCAAGTGCCGGTCGTGGCTGATCAGGATGACGGCGCCCTCGTAATCGTTGAGTGCGCGCACCAGCGCTTCGCGCGCATCGACGTCGAGATGGTTGGTCGGCTCGTCCAGGATCAGCAAGTGCCGGCCTCCGAAGGTGGCGAGCGCGAACAGCAGCCGCGCCTTCTCGCCTCCGGACAGGTTCTCCGCCTTGGTGTCGGCCTTGTCGACGCCAAAGCCCAGTGCGCCCAGTCGCGCGCGGCGCTGCGCCTCGGTCGCCTCGGGCATCAGGTCCAGCATGTGCTGGTAGGGCGACTTACCGGCTGGTAGATCGTCCATCTGATGTTGTGCGAAATAGCCGACTTCGATCTTGTCGGAGCCGAAGCGGCGGCCGTTCATCGGCGCCAGGCGGCCAGCGATCAGCTTGGCAAAGGTGCTCTTGCCGTTGCCGTTGGCGCCCAACAAGCCGACGCGGTCGTCGGCATCGAGGCGCAGGTCGAGGCCCTGCAGCACCGGCTGCGCCTCGACATAACCGACGGCGGCCCCCTCCAAGCGGATCAGCGGGCTGGCGAAGGCTTTGGCCGGGCTGGGAAACGAGAACGGTACGACGCGCTCCTCGATCTGCTCGGCGATCGGCTGCATGCGCGCCAGCGCCTTGACGCGGCTCTGCGCCTGCGCGGCCTTGGAGGCTTTTGCTTTGAAGCGGGTAATGAACGCCTCGATGTGGCGGCGCTCGTCGTCCTGCTTCTTCTTGAGCTTCAGATCGAGCCGCTGCTTCTCGCGCCGTGCCTCCTCGAAGCGGTCGTAGCCGCCGCTGTAGAGTGTAAGCTTGCCTTGCGCGAGGTGCAGGATGGAGCCGACCGAACGGTTGAGCAGTTCGCGGTCATGGCTGACGATCAGCACGGTGTGCGGATAATCGGCCAGGTATTCCTCGAGCCACAGCGTGCCCTCAAGGTCGAGATAGTTGGTGGGCTCGTCGAGCAGCAGCAGGTCGGGCTCGGTAAACAGCATGGCGGCCAGCGCCACCCGCATGCGCCAGCCGCCGGAGTACTCTGCACATGGCCGCTGCTGCGCCGCCTCGTCGAAGCCCAGACCCGCCAGGATACGGGCGGCGCGCGACGGCGCGGCGTGCGCGCCGATGTCGGCGAGGCGCTCATGGATCAACGCGATGCGCTCGGGCTCATGCGCCAACTCGGCCTCGTGCAGGAGGCGATGGCGCTCCTGGTCTGCGGCCAGCACGAATGCGATGAGACTGTCAGGCCCGCCTGGCGCCTCCTGCGTCACCCAACCGATGCGGGTCGCACGCGGCATGCGGATGCCGCCATCGTCGGCATGCAGCTCACCGGCGATCAGCTTGAGCAGCGTGGTTTTGCCCGAGCCGTTGCGGCCGACGAAGCCGACCTTGTGCCCGGCCGGAATGCCGACCGTGGCCTTGTCGAAGATCGTGCGCCCCTCGATGCGGTAGGTGAGGTCATTGATGTGCAGCATCAAGGCTGCACATAGCCGAAGAAGGGCGCCCTGTCATGGCCGTGATCGGTGCAGCTGGGCCGAACAGTCGCAGTCGTTGGCCAAGGCGCGGAGCGCCATGGCCGGCAGCGAGAGCCCGCGCGCCAGCGCGGGCCGGTGACGTCTGGCACGCTTTGCTATCCGTAGCGCTTGCAGGTGAAATCGCGAGGACCACCGCGCGGAAGCCTCGCCTGTTGGCGGGCGCGCTGTAAAAGACGGTTGCACTCCCGGCGAGCTCGGTTGCAGGCCCAGTCTTTCTTCGCGGCATGCCCGTTTCCGTCGATGCCGATCATGCCGACGCCGACCTGGTAGACGCCGTAATAGCACCCCGCGGCCTGAGCCTGGCCCGACAGCCCGACACTCAACGACATCCCACTGGCAATCGTCATCGCAGCCAGGGCAAACAAACGCTTCATAGCCTGATCTCCTCGGTAGGGTGTGCCGCAACGCCGTCGGCGCCGGCACCTGCGGTTGGTCGCTGGGCGTGCCGAGAAGGTTCAATCGCTGTTGGAAATTTTCGCGATCAGGCGCCGCCGACCCCGCGGGCACACCTATGGGTTGCAGCCGAATTGAGATAGGCTTGCTGCATGGGGCCGAACGGGCAGGGAGAACGCGGTGCGGCTGGCGAGCTATCGGGTGGGACAGGGCGAGGGCTACGGCGCGGTCGTGGACGGCGGCATCGTCGACCTGAGCCGACGCCTGCCGCAGTTTCCTGAGCTGCGCGCCTTGATTGCGGCGGACGGCCTGGCCGAGGCGCGCCGCGCCATCGACAGTGCGAGGGCCGACTATGCGCTGAACTCGGTCGCCCTGCTGCCGCCCATTCCGGCGCCCGAGAAAATCTGGTGCATCGGCGTCAACTACGCCGAGCGCAACGACGAATACAAGGACAGCTCGGCGGCACCGCAGTACCCGAGCCTGTTCTGCCGCGCTCCCGCCTCGCTGGTCGGGCACGGGCAGCCGATCGAGCGCCCGCGCGTATCAAAGCAGCTCGACTACGAGGGCGAGATCGCGCTGGTGATCGGACGGGGTGGCAGGCACATCCCGCGCCAGCAGGCACATGCGCACATCTTCGGCCTAACGCTGTGCAACGAGGGCAGCGTGCGCGACTGGCTGCGGCACGGCAAGTTCAACGTCACGCAGGGCAAGAACTTCGACCGCTCAGGCAGCCTCGGCCCGTGGATCGTAACCAGCGACGCCATCGACCTGAAGGCGCCGCTAACGCTGACCACGCGCGTCAACGGCGAGGTGCGCCAGCACGACAGCACCGCGCGCCTTATCTTCCCGTTTGCCGACCTGATCGCCTATCTCTCCACGTTCGCGACCCTCAAGCCCGGCGACGTGATCGTGACCGGCACGCCGACGGGAGCCGGCGCCCGCTTCGATCCGCCACGCTGGCTCGCACCGGGTGACGTCGTCGAGGTGGAGGTGGACGGCATCGGCACGCTGCGCAACAGCGTGGTGGACGAGGCAGCCGCTCAATCTTGAGGGGCATGAGCGCGGCTGCGGCGCACGGTCCGGTGCGGCAATACAGCGCCTCTGCACGCTGAGCGCGTATCAGATCCGGTCGGTGGGCAAACTCTCTTAAATTTGAATGTCGCGCTGGGGCCCGGCGTTCGCAGCTATGGCGCTATAACTACGTGTGGATAGTCCTTCGCGCGTGCCGCCCAGCGAGGCCTCGATGAGTGAACCAGCCTGGCTTCGGAAAGCGGTCGCTGTGGCGTGGCGTAAGTCTCCTGCCGATGCGGCGCGGCCAGGGCAGAAGCTCGCGCGCTCGCAGATCACAGCATCGCCGATGCTGCCGCTTGCGGCGGGCGCAATTGCGATCGGCATCTTCCTGTTCGATACCATCAGCACGCTCGAGATCGCCATCGCGGTCGTCTACGTCGTCGTGGTGCTGATCGCCGCTGTCTTCCTGAGCCGCCGCGATGTCCTCATCGTGTCCTCGGCGTGCGCGGCACTGACGGTGCTGAGCTATCTGTTGACGCACCAGATTAGGGTCGACGCCGCCCTCATGCGCTGCCTGGTCAGCTTGTCGGCGATCGCCATTGCGACCCTTCTGGCACTGATGAACCAGTCGGCGCACTCGGTCCTGCGCGAGCAGGCAAGCCTTCTCGATCTGACCCATGACGCCATCTTCGTGCGCAGCATGGACGACGTCATCACCTATTGGAACCGCGCAGCCGAGGAGCTGTACGGCTGGAGCAGGGACGAAGCCATCGGCAACGTAAGCCACAAGCTATTGCAGACGGTGTTTCCCGTATCGCCGGAACAGATCACGGCCGAGCTGGTGCAGGCTGGCCGGTGGGAAGGCGACCTCGTGCACGCCAAGCGTGACGGCACGCTTCTGACCGTATCGAGCCGATGGTCCCTGCAGCGCAACGAGCACGGCCAGCCGGCGGCGGTCCTGGAGACCAACACGGACATCACCGAGCGCAAGCGCGCACAAGCCGAGCTCGAGGAGGTGCAGGCGGAGCTGGCACACGTGTCGCGCGTCACGATGCTGGGCGAGATGAGTGCCTCGATTGCCCATGAGGTCAACCAGCCGCTCGGCAGCATCACCATCAACGCCGAAGCTGCCCAGCAATACCTGGCGGAAGACCCGCCCAAAGTGGCGGAGGCGCGCCCGCTGGTGGATCGCATTGCAGCCAGCGTCGAGCGTGCCAGCAACGTCATCCGCCGGATTCGCACGCTGTCGAAGAAGGTCGCGCCGGAGACGGTGCGGCTGGACCTTAATGAGGTGATTGAGGAAACGGTGCCGCTGGTGCGCAGCCAGGCCATCAGCCAGCGAGTGCTGCTGCGCCTGCAGCTGGCGCCGCAGCTTGCCGAAGTTCTCGCCGACCGTATTCAACTGCAACAGGTCATCATCAACCTGGTCGTCAATGCGATCGACGCCATGCAGGAGGTGGCTGGCCGGCCGCGCGAAGTGAAGATCCGCACCCAGGCCTGCGAAGGCGACAAGGTGCTGGTTGCGGTTGAGGACACCGGCGTCGGTATCGAGCCGGACAAGGCAAACAAACTGTTCGATGCGTTCTTCACCACCAAGCCCGACGGCATGGGCATGGGGCTATCGATCTGCCGCTCCATCATCCAGGCGCACGGCGGACGCATCTGGGCGTCCGCCAACGCGGGGCCGGGTGCAACCATTCAGTTCACGCTGCCGCAAGCCGCAGCCGCCCCGCTGCCCCGGCCGGTCGCGGCCGCCGCGAGCGGCGGCGCTGCTGGGTGAGGGCCGTTATGCGTTGGCCTTGGCGGGCGTCTTGTTGCCTTCGGGGTAGTGCAGGTCAGGGCGCTCGTTGAGGACCATCAGAAGCGGCGTCAGCCCTTCGGCCTCGACGAGGGTGAAGACTTCGATGTCCTGGCGGGCCTTGGTGCTCCATTCGGCGATTTCCAATGCGCGCAGGGCCTTCGAGAACAGTCCGTGATTGCGGATGGCCGTCTGGCTGTAGCCTTCAAGGACCTTGGCATCACTCTTGTGATCCTCGACCCACTTCTTGCGGATCTCGGAAATGTCCGTGGTGCTGGCGTGCACCTCGTCTTCCTTCAACTCATCGAGCTCGCTCCTTTTGAACCACGTGCCCTTCCGCGGCCAGCGCACCAGTCCAAGGTCGCTCAGCACGCCAGCCAGCTGATTCATGGCCAGGGCCCGCGACTTCTCCCGCTCATCGTTGGGATCGGCCGCGTACAGATTGGGTATCACCAGATACGACGCGCGCTTGTGATGGATGAAGTGACCCTGGATCCAGTCGCGCGTGACGTTGGCACGCGCAATGGCCGTATCGATCGCCGCGTTGATTTGCCGGGTCAGGGACCCTGACGGGCGGATCGAGGGCGGCTCCCGCGGCGGGTTGACGATTGCCAGCGCCAGCAGCCCCAGGTCGATGCCGATGGTGGCGAGCAGCGCGATCAGGTCGCGGCCGGTGATCGGCTCGCCCGTATCGGTGCGACCGACCACGCCGGTATCACCGCGCGTGAACAGGTAGGAGAAGAGACTGCTGGTGTAGGCGCCGATGTTGCGCCACAGGTTCTTGACGGCGTTGGCAACGCCGGCCGGACCTTCATTGAAGACCGCCTCACGCAGCTTCAGTTCTGCCGGTTGCTCGGCCTGGCCTGCCGCCGCCCGCAGACGCTCGGCCAGCGTCGGGTCGTAGCACGAGAAGCCCGCGGCCCCCGGCGCAATGGCGACCGTGCTGGCCAATGCGCGCATTTCGCCCGCCGTCGACTTGCCAAGCTGGTTGCTGCGGGCGGCGATGTTGCGCGCTCGGCCACGAATCTCGGAGGCTCGCGCCTCGAACGCGCGCTGACGCTCTTCCACCGTGGCTCCGCCGAGGCCGGCGGCCGCTTGACGCAGCTGCTCAATGTCCGCCTGCACCGGCTCGAGCCAGGTCTTGGTCATGCCATCGCGCAGAGTGGTGATGGAGTCGCGCACGCTGCGGCGCGCGTTGTAAAGAGGCCCACGACCGGCGCCTGACGCGGTGCCGCAGCTGCCGCCGCTGGTCTCCTCACGCGTCATCTGGCTGTCGGACCAGGTCACAACGCTGTCGAGCTGGCCGCGCACAGCATCGAGCCTGGCCGCAACCACCTGGGCGGCATCGCGGGCGTCCTCCTGCAGGCCGGCGAGGCCCGTGCGCGTCGCCTCCTCCCCAGAAATCAGGCTCCACCAGAAGCCATAGCCGAAGCCGATCGACCAAATCGCGAGAAATACGTAGAGCGGAAACGTGATGATGCGGGTGCGTAGGTCGCGCTGCGCCCCGAACGTCTCGCGCAGGGTCAGCCACATCAGGAAGGTGAGGGCGACAACCACGGCGACGACCAGGAAGTCGTTGGAGAACGACATGCCGCCGGGCAGCTGCTGGCTCTGGTTGGCGGTTGCCGATACGCCGATGATGAAATCGCGCATGCCATGCCAGGTGGCATAGCCGGAAATGATCAGCAGCATGAAAGAAGCGATGCCGATCAGCGTGTTGCGGCCCAGGATATAGTCGATTACCCTGCCGATGCTGTACGGCGAAGAATGTGTCGTCGTCGTCTCGGCCATGGCCTACTCCCCACGCTGCCCAATTGGGGCCGACTATAGGGAAAACCCGGGCCTTGTCGCGGCGAAACAAGCGTCGGCGATGCGCTAGCGGACCAGCGATGCCCGTCTGCTACGCCCGGTTGCAGCGGTTCCAAACAATGCGCGCAGCGGACAAACGTTTCATGTGAAACGGTGCGCGGCGCATGCGCGGCAGCTGCCCAGCTATGCTGGTCTGGCCCGTGCTGGTCTGGTCTGGTCTGTGCTGGCCTGTGCTGGCCTGTGCTGGCCTGGCCTTGACCGTACCGACCGCAACAAGGTTGGGTGGCGAGGACCCGGCCTGGCTGGAAACGTTGGCAACGGCGGCCGTCTGGCGCATGCGATGGAGCGCGTTGCCTGCGCTTGCCGGCCAGCCGTTGCCTACATCCAGGTCGACATCAGAACGCGCAACTCCATCTCCCGCTCACGGTCGCGTTGCGCGTGAGGCGTGCAAGCCTCGGTCGGTGGACCATGCACCGGGACGAGACGCGCCGTCGCGTCCGCGCGCGCGTGCCGGACATGAGGGTCGCGCGCCGTGCCGACGGCCCAGTCGAGCAGCCGCTGCAGCCATCCTGATGGCGCGCTCATCGCACACCTGCGTCCGTGCGCGGGCCCGCGCGTGACGCGCGGGCCCGGATAAACTGGCGCGCGGCGCGTTGCGCAGCCGCTGGAGTGACGAACACGTGGCCATCGAGCGCATCGAAAGCCCGGCTCGCGGAATGGAACCGGAAACCGCGCTCGCCTTCGTAGCGCACGACGATCCCGGCGGTCTCGTCGCCTGCATCGATCGTATATCCTTCGGACATGGGTATCCCCTGGGTCGGCGCTGCCGACGTCCTTGTGCTGTGCGATGTGTTGGGTGCTTGGGCTTGCGAGCGATCAGCGGCAACAGCAACAGCAACAGCACGCAGCCGCTGCCTGACGGCAGCGCAGCGTGGCATGGACCTGCGTATCGACACGTGTCATGGGCACCTCCATTGAAGCCGGAGTCCACGAAGACACCTCGTGGCACCTTAGCGTTTGATGTCGCGGCGCAAGTTGCTTGCCGAAATCACCGCGGTGCCGCCCGCGCTGCATGGATTGGTTGCATGGAGCGGACGGCGACCTGGCAACGCTAGGCGCAGGGTGAGGTAATCCCAACTAATTATTTCTGCAAAGAATAGTCGAGAATGTCGAGTATCAGGGAGCTTGGCTTCCCGATCCTTACCCGGGACCATGGAACTTGCGCGGGTCAGGTCGCGCCGGCACCGCGAATCTTGTCCAAGACCGGCAGGATGTAGCGACGGAACTGGGCTGGGTTCTCGCTCATCGGGAAGTGCCCGCACTCCTTCATCACCGTCACCTCGGCGCCGGCGATGGATTTGGCGGTCCGCAGCGTGTCGTCGGGCGTGCACGAGAAGTCGTACTCGCCGGTGAGCAGATACAACGGGCACAGCTTGGTATCGATGGCGCCGACGCTTGGCCGCAGGTCACCGTCGACACGATAGAAATAGAGGTCGCCCTTGAACACGCCGGGACCGCTCTGCTTGTACATCCACAGCGTCTCGTGCCGCGACACATCGGGCGCCTGCGGCGCCATCAATCCCGACACCAGCGCCGCACACACCTCGCCGCCGTGCACATCGGGCCGGTTGAGCCAGGCGGTATCGTACCATGGCTGCTGAAAGTCGGCGGCCTCGAGCCCGATCAGCGCGCGGAAGCGGCGCGCGTGCTCGATGGCGAGATTGAGCACGATGCGCCCGCCAATCGAACAGCCCATCACCACCGGCCGCTGCAGCTCGAGTGCGTCGCCGAATGCCACGACCATCTCAGTGTAGGCGGCGGTGGTAAGCTGGTAGTCCTCGCGCTGCCAACCCTCCGGTGGCAGCGACTTGCCGTGCCAGGGCATGTCGAACGCCAGCACGCGGTAGTGGCTGGTGATCGCGGCGTCCAACATGAGGTGGCGGAATTGCCGGCCGTCGGCGCCGGCCGTGTGCAGGCAGACCAGGGGGATGCCGGCACCAGCCTCCTCGAAATAGAGCCGGTGCTCACGCCCGCCGAGCACAAGCGTCATGTAGCGGCCGACGATGGGCTCGAGCTTGGCCGGCATCAGTGGCCCGCGCGCGCCAGGCGGCGCGGCGCCGCCAGCACGTCCTTGAAATACTGCAGGTTTGCGAGCAGGGGCTGCAGGTCGCCGTCGAGGCGCGCGGCGCCGCGCTTGGTCAGCGCCAACAGATCGTGCCAGCCGGGCTCCGGCACCGGCTGCCAGAACCTGCGCCAGGCTTCGCCGGTCGCCTGGATCTGAAAGCGCGAGGAAGCCATCAGGATCGGCCCCCGGTCGAGGCTGGCGATGCGGCCGCCTGCCACGGTCAGGTGATAGGGCACCACGTCCAGCCCGACCTGGAACTGCAGATCCACCCACGCCCCGCGCCGCACGAGATCGGCATCATCGTTGACCAGCCGCGGCAGCTGCTCGAACCGGGCCAGCAGCTGCGCATGTTCGTCGTCGACCGAAGCTGCAGCAGACATCGCCGCTCATCCTGACAGGGGCGCGCCTATTGTAAGCGGCCCGAGCAGGGCGCCACAACTCACGCCGCGCCATAGACCCAGACGACCCACGTGCCGAACGCCAGGAACGGGCCGAACGGGATGCGGGTGGTCGCCAGCAAGGGCTGCGAGCGCAGGGCCATCAGCAGCAGCGCCACGATGGCCGCACCGCAGGCGACCAGCAGCACCGCCGGCAGGCCTTCAAGGCCGAGCCAGGCACCGGATGCCGCGAACAGCTTGGCATCGCCCAGTCCCAGACCTTCGCGGCCGCGTACGCGGCTATAGAGCAGGGCAACGCCGGCCAGCAGCGCAAAGCCGACCACGGCCGAGGCAATCGCCCACCATGGCGATGCAAGCCCAAGCCACCACGACGCCAGCACGCCCACGGCGACCAGCGGCAGGGTCACCACATCCGGCAGCCGATAGTCGCGCAGGTCGACGGCGCTCAAGGCGGCGAGTGCGAGAGCCAAGGCGACTGATGCGAGCAGCCAGGCCAAAGGCACCCGCAACAGGACCGGCACCGCCAGGACAAGGTAGAGACCGGCGAACCCAAGCGTGTAGAGAGCCAGCCCACGCCTGGCCGCGTCAGCAGCGCGCATGCAGGCAAACTCCAGCTGTTAGCGGCTTGCAGAGCGAGGTTTTGCCCCTGCGACTAGGGCAGCGTCACGGCTCGGTTCGGCGGTTATGCCGTACAACATCAAACAGGGCCCACAGCACGTGCACGAACAGGCCAGTCAGGGCGATGATGATGGCCAAATCGATGGCGGCTTCGCCAAAACCGGGAAATTGCAGGAGGTGGGCAGTGAAACCCGCGAGCAGCAGGACGAGCGCCCAACTGAAGATTGCCGATCTGACCATGGAACTCGGATCCGACTTTCTCCCGCAATGCCTATCCCGCAGACAATAATTTTTCCTGCTTGCCGCGGCGGTGTCCAGCGCAAATCGCCCTGATCCGCGAAATGACATGATCCCGCCACCCTGTGGCCATCATCCAGCCTGGGCTGTGCTACGCTGCACACAAGCCAAGCGCCAAGTTGCATTCGAATCCGCAACGAATTCGCTGCCGCCGGCTATAAGCGTGCGCAGGAGGGCGCATGGAAACGCTGTGGTGGTTGCTGGTCCAAGTAATTTGGATCGTCTGGAGCCTGCTGTGGTGGGTGGTGACCTACCTGCTGTGGCTGATGCTGTGGGTGCTCGCCCCCGTCCTCCTGATCGCCTTCATCGCGCTGCGCGTGGCCGAATATGCGCTGGGCCCCGAGATGGTGCGGGCCTGGGTCAAGCGCATCTCGCTCAAGTTCGGCACAGGCGTGTGGCAGCGCACGCACCGCCTGCTGTTCGCGCTCGGCGTAATGCCGATCCGCGTACTCGGCTGGCTGATGCTGTACAGCCTGTGGCACGTCGTGATCAGTCTGTTCTGGACACCGCGCTGGAGCCCCTGGCGGCGCGCGTGGGACCGCCGCTGGCGACGGCGGCCGGTGTAAGGGTCAGCTGCTGTTGAGCCAGCGCTTGGCGAAGCCAAGCAGTCCCTGTGGCAGGAAGATCACCATCAGGATGAAGATTACGCCGAGCGGGATCAGGTAGGGGAAGTGCTCGATCTGCGGCATGTTGAAGGTGGTCGCCAGCCACGGGAACAGGCGTGAGAAGAATTCGCGCAGGCCGAGGAAGAAGCCGGCGCCCAGGATCGGGCCGAGCAGCGTGCCGATGCCGCCCATGACGTTGAAGATGACCACTTCGCCCGAGATCAGGAAATAGACAAAGTCAGGTGCGGCGAAGCGGTTCTGCACCGCATACAGCACGCCCGCCAGCCCGGCGAACAGGCCGGACAGCATGACGGCCACCATCTTGTAGCGCTCGACCGGATAGCCAATCGCACGCGTGCGCGCCTCGTTCTCGCGGATCGACTGCAGCACCATGCCGAACGGAGACTGCGTGATGCGCCGCAGGATCAGATAGGAGGCAACCACGAAGAACAGCACGAACCAGTGCAGCGTGGTGGATGTGAACGGCGTCGTGTAGATGCCGGGAATGCCAAGCTGTGGACGCGAGAAGGACAGTCCGTTCTCGCCGCCCGTCACCTCGGTCCAGGTGAAGATGATTACGTAGAAGATCTGCGAGAAGATCAGCGTTGTGATGGCGAAATAGATGTCGCGCAGGCGCGTGGAGAAGTATGCGACGAACAAGGCCACGGCGGCAGAGCCCGCCAGCCCATAGAGCAGCGCCAGCCACAGATTGGGCGGCTTGACCGTCAGGATCGCCGCTGCCGCGCCGTACATGCCGAGCCCGAAGAACGCCGAGTGTCCGAACGACACCATGCCCGTGTAGCCGATCAGCAGATCGGAGGACATGGCAAGCAGCCCCCAGATCAGGATCTCGGTCAGGAAGCGGCGCCAGAACTCCGGCAGCACCAGCGGCGCCACCACCAGCAGCGTGACGATGACGGCAAAGCCGATCCAGTAGACGGAGGCGCTACGCTTGCTCATTTGGGTGTCGGGACGAAGAGGCCGGTGGGCCGGAACAGAAGAGTGAGGATCAGCACGACCGAGGACACGATGATGGCCTGTGACGGGCTGACCCAGATCGACGCGTAAGCCTCGAGCAGGCTGATGAAGATGGCCGCCAGGATCGAGCCGCCGAGATTGCCCATGCCGCCGACCACCACGACGATGAACGCTTTCAGGACCCAGTCGAGGCCCATGGCGTGGTTGACGCCGACCAGCGGGCCGAACAGCACGCCGCTCGCTGCCGCCATTCCGGCACCGATGGCGAACACACCGGTGTGCACCCACGGCACGGGAATGCCCATCGCTTGGGCCATCACGCGGTCCTGCGTGGTGGCGCGGATCCAGATGCCGTAGCGGCCGTACTTCAAGAACAGGTAGAGCCCGCCGATAATGGCGGCCGACAGCAGAGCAATGACGATGCGATACCAGGGATATTGCAGATAGAAGAGCGAGAACTGCCCGCTGAGTGGCTCCTGGATCTTGCGCGCCACCGGCCCGAACTGCCACAGCGCATAGTTCTGCAGCACGAGCGATACGCCGAAGGTGGCGAGGATGGTATTGAGCGGATCACGGCCGAGCAGCGGTCGCAGCGTGACCACCTGCATGGCGGCACCGAGCAACGCGACGATCAGGATGGCGAGGATCAGGGCGAGCCAGAAGCTGCCGGTGGTGGCCAGCACAACCACACCCATGTAGGCGCCGAGCATGAACAGTTCGCCGTGTGCGAAGTTGACGACGTCCATGATGCCGAAGATCAACGTAAGGCCGGAAGCCACCAGCGCCAGGATCATGCCGGACACCAGGCCGTTGACGGTCTGAATAATGATGATGTCCCACGGGATATCCACGGCTCTAAACTCCGAGGTACTGGTGAATGACAGGATCGTTGACGGTCAACTGCGAGGCCGCCGCCTGGTGGCGGACTGCGCCCTTCTCCATGAAGTAGACGCGCTGGCTCGATTCCAGGGTCAGCGGCACGTTCTGCTCGACCAGCAGGATGGCCACGCCCTCCTTGTGCAGGACATCGATGATCTCGCGGATCTGCGAGACCATGCGCGGCATCAATCCTTCGGTCGGCTCGTCTAGCAGGATGATCTTGGGCTCCAGCATCATGGCGCGGGCGATAGCCAGCATCTGCTGCTCGCCGCCCGACAGCGTGCCGCCGGCCTGGGCGCGACGCTCGCTGAGGCGCGGGAAATAGGTGAAAGCCTTGTCGAGGAGCTGCTTCTTCTTCTCTTCGGCGACGCCGTCGCGATCGAGACCGGTGCGCAGGTTCTCCATCACCGTCAGCAGTTTGAAGATGCGGCGGTCCTCCGGCACGTAGCCGATGCCGAGGCGGGCAAGCTTGTGCGACGGCATGCCGGAGACCGGCTTGCCTTCGAACATGATCCTGCCCTGGCTCGGGTTGACGAGTCCCATGATGGTCTTGAGCGTGGTGCTCTTGCCGACGCCGTTGCGGCCCAGCAGCCCGACCACCTCGCCGGCGCCCACCTGCAGCGAGACACCATTGAGGATGTGGCTCTTGCCGTAGAAGGTGTGGATGTCCTCGACGGTGACGAGGGGTTGCATCGCTGTCTCCGGCGGCCTCATGTCTTGAGATAAACCTCTTGCACCCGCGGATTCTGCTGGATCTCGGCTGGCGGACCTTCGGCCAGCACCTCGCCGTAGTGCAGCACGGTGATGCGCTGGGCCAGCTCCATCACCACGTGCATGTCGTGCTCGACAATCAGGATGGTGAGGTCTTTGGCGATGCGGCGCACGAGCTGCATGGTGTCGTGCGTTTCAGCGGCGCTCATGCCGGCGGTCGGCTCGTCAAGGCAAAGGAGCTGCGGCTCGGTGGCGAGCGCGATGCCGATTTCGAGGTTGCGCTGCTGGCCGTGCGAGAGATTGGCGGCGAGCTCATCGGCCTTGTCGAGCAGGCCCACTGCCTGCAGGACGGCCTCGGCCTTGTCGATGAGGTCGTGGTAGTCGCGATGGTGCCTGAACATGCTCCAGCCGTGCCGCCGTGACTGGGCGGCAACGCGCACGTTCTCGAGCGTGGTGGCGTTGGGAAGGATGTTGGTGATTTGATAGGAGCGGGCGATGCCCTTCTGCGAGATGCGGTTGGGCAGCAGGCCGGCAATATCCTCACCATTGAAGATGACGCGGCCGGCCGTTGGGCGCAGCACACCAGTGAGGCAGTTGAAGAACGTGCTCTTGCCGGCGCCGTTCGGGCCGATCACCGCGCGGATCTCGCCGCGCTGGACCTCGAAGTTGACGTTGTTAAGCGCGGTCAGACCACCGAAGCGGATGGTCAGGCCTTCCGTGCGCAGTATAGGGGCGGAGGCATCTCCCCGGCCCTGCTGGGCCGAGGAGCGCACGAGAGCGTCTGAGGTCACTTAGGCGAACTTGCAGGCCGACGGAAACAGAGTCTTCTCCTTCGCGACCACATCTACGATCGCGTGCTTGCCGCCTTTGATCTCGAAGATGAACTCGCGCAGGAAGGCCTGATGGTCCTCCTTGCGCAGCACCTTGTCGCCCTGCGGGAAGTCGTCGCCTTCCTTCATCTCCAGCCCCTCCAGGGCCTCGATGAGCTTCATGGAGTCCTCGCGGCCCTTGAAGCCGGACTTCTCGATGCCGAGCTTGAGGCAATTGAGAGCTTCGTAGTTCGACTGCACATAGCGGTCGGGCAGCGGCCCCGACGGATCGATGGCCTTGAGGCGCACCACAGCCTCGTCGAAGAATTTTTTGTGCGCAGGCGTGTCGAGAGGCCCACTCAACACCGGAATGTACCGGTTGATGCCAACAAAGCCCTCGATCTTGCTGCCCAGCGCCGGAATGTTGGTCGACTCGGCGATCGCCCCGTCACCCGCCCACTTGTACTTCTTGGTCAGGCCGAGATCGAAGGCCTGGTTGCCGATGGTGACGCCATCCTTGCCGAAGAAGATGCCGAAGAAGCCGTCGAAATCGCCGGTGATCTTGGACAGGAACGGCGTCATGTCGGCCGTGCCGAGCGGGATGCCGGTTGTGCCGACAATCTCGCCGCCCGCCTTCTTGATCTCGTCGGCGTAGGCGTCCTTGGTCGACTGGCCCCAGGAGTAGTCGGCATAGGCGATGTGCCACTTCTTGCCCATCTTGCCGACCAGATAGGGCGCGAACGCGACAGCCTGGGCCGGTGCATAGTCGAACGGGCGGAAGGTATAGCGATTGCACTTGCTGCCAGTGATGGTCGTGTCGAGGCACACGCTGATCATGTTGACGATCTTGTGCTCCTCCCACACCGGCATGCAGGCCAGACACACGTTGGACAGGAAGCCGCCGACCTCCGCGTCGACCTTGTCCTCGACCGCGAGCTTTTCGGCTTTGCGCCGACCTACGTCGGGCTTGGACTCATAGTCCTCGACGACCAACTCGACCGGCCGGCCGAGAATGCCGCCCGACTTGTTGATGCGGTCCGCGGCCATCTGGATGCCGACCAGCGCGGTCTTGCCGCCGGCCGCCGCTGCACCCGAAAGGGGCTGCAGCGACCCGATCTTGTAGGGCTTGGCCTGGCCAAAAGCGGCGCGCCATGGTGCGGGCACCAGCATGGTGGCGCCGATGGCGCCGGCACCCGTCGCGCTCCAGCCAATCAGACGGCGGCGCGTGAGCTTGCCGCTGTACCAGAACTCTTCCGACCAGCTCTTGGACTTACTCTCAGACATTACAGACCCTCCCATGGGCGACGGACAACCGGTCGCCGGCACGGCCGGCGACGAAGATACGTGTGCGCACTGTTCCGGTTGGCATCGGACCGACGGCTTGACAAGGTGCGGTCCGGCTCCAGCCAACCAGCCGGCGCCTTTCTTATTAAGGCAGCAACTTTCGCATAATCGTAGCGTATGGGCTGCACTGCAACAAGCGCCCGTCACTGGCGCTACGGCGAGGGGGCAACCTATGGGCGCGGCGGGCCGCGTCTGTGCGTTGCCTTGCCCGCCTTCATCGTGGGGGAGGGGGAGCGAGCAGGCCGGTGCTCGAGACAGGAGCTTGCCGCTGCCCCTGACCCGACCGTTCCCGCAAGCGGGAGGGGGAGAATTGCGGCCGTGTTCACCATGCGCGGGGACTGCAATGCCCGGTCGCCAGTGACCAGCAAATGTGATGCACGCCGCGCGAGCAGTGCGGCCAGCGGATGCGCGCCGCGCACAGCTGTGACGCCGGCCGTGAGTCTTGACCCGGGCCGGCTCACGACGCCAAAGTGGAAAAGCAAGATTCTGGCCAGCGAGGTGAGCAATGCCCCGGCACAAGAACTATATTCCGCACGGTGTGATCCCAGCGGTACTGCTGCCGTTCGACGCCGATCTCGCCATCGACGAGGCGAACTTCC
>DASTOW010000320.1:0-10035 GCA_035762425.1 Hyphomicrobiaceae bacterium
GGGGTCAAGGCCATCGATACCGCGGCCACGTCATCGGAGGCCCTGCGCATCCTGTCGAGCAACCCACCGGACGTGGCTGTGCTCGATGTCAATCTCGGGCAGGGAACCTCAATTTCGGTGGCCGAGGAATTGCGCCGTCAGCGCATCCCGTTCGTGTTCGCTACCGGCTATGGTGATACAGCCATGATCCCGGAAGGCCTGGCCGGCGTGCCTGTCGTCCGCAAGCCGCACGATCCCACGACGCTGGTGGCGGCGGTGGTGGCATCCCTGCAATCGCTGCAATGACCGCGAATGCTAGCGGAACCGGCGCTGCGGGGGGCGGCGCTGCTGGCCGCCGGCCGGGGACGGGGCGCGGGTGTCCTTGTGGCGGAAGTTGATGCGGCCCTTGTCGAGGTCGTAGGGCGTCATCTCCACGGTGACCTTGTCGCCAGCCAGGATGCGGATGCGGTTCTTCTTCATGCGGCCGGACGTGTAGGCGACCACCTCGTGGCCGTTGTCGAGCTTCACGCGGCAGCGGGCATCGGGCAGCACCTCGGCCACCACGCCTTCGAACTCCAGCATCTCTTCCTTGGCCATGCAGTCTCCTTGGTTGGCCTTGGCCTCATCATCAGCGATGGACGAACGCACCCCCGGGCAAGCAAAAAGCCGGCCCTTGACAGGCACTTTGACGCAGATTGACGGCACGTATATGGGCCGGGTGTGCCGCCACGGCAAGCGAAAACTACTGCACCACAACCGCCTCAGCCGCCCGTTCTGCCCTCACGCGAGCGTGATCCGTTCCCGCCCTATTTTTGTGAGACAGTCGAGTCGCGGGCACGCGGGCGCCGTCACAAACTGGCGCCTAACGGGGGAAACGTCATGTCGACATCATTGGGCCGCGCCGCGCTCGGTCTCATTGCGGGTGCCATTTCTGTGGTGCTTGTGCACCAGACCATCGTCTACGTTCTCGGTATCTACGGTATGACACGCAGCGTGCCCTGGAACCTGCAGCCGCTGGGCTACGGGTTGGTTCCCAAGGTCCCGGTGCTGTTCAACAACATGTTCTGGGGCGGAATGTGGGGCGTGGTGTTCGCCCTGCTCTACCGGTGGGTGCCGGGGGGCATGAGCTGGCTCAAGGGCCTGATCTTCGGCGTGCTGGTGGTGATCTTCAGCAACTGGATCTTCCTGCCGCTGATCCGGCAGTACGTCTTCGGCTATCCGGCGCAACCGCTGTTTGCGGGCTTCAACGGCGCCAATCCGATGGTGCTGCTGCCGGGCTTTCTGATCCTTGCCGGCTTTGGGCTCGGCCTCGGCATCATCTACGGGCTGATCGCTCGCAACCGAGCCTAGCGCGCACGATAAGGGGGGCGCGCGATCAGCGAGGCCGCGCTCAGCGCGCGGCCCCGATGGTCCTTGTCAACGGCCGACGGCCCGGCTCTGACCGTTCAGGTGGCGCATGATCTCGCGCTCCATCTCGTCGGTCAGCTGGCCGCCATGGCGGGCGATGTAAGCGGCGACTTCGCGCTCGGCGCGCCGCTCACGCGCGGCAGCAATCGAAGCGAAGAACGCGCGCCAGAACGGCTTGCGAGCCGGCTTCGCCGTGGCGGTGGCGGCAATAAGTGCGGCATTGGTCGTGGTGGTCAGGGTGCTCATGATTGGCCTCGTCGTTTCGACGTTGTGCCATCCCTGTGTGCGAATACCCCCTCATGCGCGGTCGGTGGCGGCCGCTAACCCCGCGGGAGACCGCCTTGTGGAGCAAGGCCTTGTCTGTCCGCGGTTTGTTGGAGGAGTGACCTCCCGCGAAGGTAAATAGTCGTTTCGCTTCGACCAAAGTAGTGGCCATGCTGCGCTGCAGCAATGCGCCATTAGCATAGCTCACGCCATACGGGCGTCAGGCTTGGGAGGTCAGGCGATGGGTTGGCCCAGCATGCCGCGGAACGCCTGATAGCTGTCGTGAATGCGCTGTGCGTCGAGGTCGTGACCGGCCACGTGGCCGAGTACGTCGTGAGCCGTCCGCTCAAGGGCTGAACGCAACTGTGGTCCGAGAGGCGACTTGAGCGGCCACTTGGCGGTTGTGGCGAGCTGGGCGGTCATCATCTGATGACCCTGCACCTCGACCAGCGACTGGGCACAGGCTTCGGCCGCGCAGGCCTCGAAGATGGCCTGGTCAGCCGAACCAAGGCGGTTCCAGGTAGCGAGGCGCACGTCGAGCGACAGCAGGGCGCCACCGGCATTGAGGCCGGGGGTGTACAGGCGTTCGGCGAGCGGCTGCAGGTCGGGCGCGGCCAGCAGCAACGGCGCAAGCAGGTCTGCCGCGTCGATGCGGCCTTCGGCCAGACCGCTGCGCAGATCGCCGTGGGCCAGATGCACCGGCGCGGCCCCGAATGCCCGCATTACCTCCGCTGCCAGGCCCTCCACATGCACGCGTGCGCCCGACAGGTCGGATGCAGTCTCCAGGCGGCGGGCGGTCCAGATGCCGCCACTCGGTCCGGTATGCCCCGCCACCAGCGACTTGAACCCGAACCCGCCGGCCAAATCATCCCACAGCATCTGGCCACCGCCGATAGCAAGCCACGTCTGCTGCCTTACCGGATCGAGGCCAATCCCGAGCGGCAGGCCGGCGAAATAGGCGAACGCGGGGTGCTGGTTGCGGTGGCGGTTGACGTCGCCGAACACCAGATCGGCTGCCATCGCATCGGGTGCAGCAGTGATGTGATAGCGGCCACCGGTGGCGAGTTCGATGCGCCTTGCCAGGCGATCCGGCCCGAAGCCTGGCACGTCCACCAGTGCGGGGCTGGCAAGCCGCAGTTCGGTGGCTCCCGGCAGGATCGCCGGCGCCGTTTGCGCAGAGGTGGAGCTTGCGCCACCGACCGCAACGGCCGCGGCACTGCCGACTTTCAGGAAATCGCGCCGATCCATGAGGCCCTCCCTCCGCGCAGGCACCCGGCCAGGGTGCCGCCCCAGGCACCATCAAACAGGATGGCAGGCCTTCCCGCAACCTGACGCCGGGCACCGTCGGTGCTGGCGCCTATTCGGCTGCGGATCGGATGTGGGCCAGCATCTTGAAGAACCCCTCGCGGCCCCAGTAGCCGCAGATGCGCCCGATTTCCTCGCCGTTCTTCATCAGGACCGCGGTCGGCACCGTGTCGATGCCCTCCTTCAGGCGCAGCGCGGCGATGTCGCTCTTGGCGATGTCGACAAAGCGCAGCGGCGCCTCGGCGGCTGTCGCCGAACTTTGGTAGCTCGGCGCCACGTCGCGGCGGAACACGGCGCAATAAATGCAATCGGGGTGCTCGAAGACGAGCAGCTCCATGCCGGTGGCGCGCGCCTTGGGGGCGACGTCGGCGCGGCTCATGTTGAGCTGTGCAGACAGCAACAGCCCACACACACAGGCAACGGCGAGCAAGGCACGCACGGGAGGTCCCCCTGAACAAGCGCTCGATGCGATGGCCAGGGTAGGGGTGGCCCCGCACAGGCGAAACCAGATGATGAAAAAAGCGTAAACTGCAGCGGGCTCGGCAAGGTCTGCGGTGCGTGGTTGGCTGCCGTGCTGCTTCCCAATTCAAGCCGGCTCACCTAGGCTCGTCGTTAACACTGCATAATGGCGGCCGCCGCGCGGGCGGCACCCAAGGAGCGCGCAATGTCCCTGACCATTCGTCAGATTGAGCCTGGCTTTGCCGGCGAGGTGTCGGGCATCGACATCACCAAGCCCGTTGCCCCGGGGGATGTCGCCGCCATCGAGGCCGGCATGGACGCGTATGCCGTGCTGGTGTTTCGCGACCAGAACATCACCGACGAGCAGCAGCAGACGTTCTCGCGCAATTTCGGCGCCCTCGAGGACGCGCACGGCGGCAACATCACCAAAGCGCAGGACCGACGTCTCGACAGCGGTATGAACGACGTCTCCAACCTGGGCAAGGACGGCAAGCCGCTGCCTATGGACAGCCGTCAGCGCATGTTCAACCTCGGCAACATGCTGTGGCACTCGGATAGTTCGTTTCGCGCCATCCCCGCCAAGTACTCGCTGCTCTCCGCACGCGTTGTGAACCCGGTGGGCGGCGACACGCAGTTCGCCGATATGCGCGCCGCCTACGATGCACTTGATGCCGACACCAGGCGTGAGATTGAGGACCTCATCTGTGAGCACTCGCTCATGTACTCGCGCGGCTCGCTCGGCTTCCTTGATTACTCGGACCAGGAGAAGGCCATGTTCAGGCCGGTGCGCCAGCGGCTCGTTCGCATGCATCCGGTGAGCGGGCGCAAATCGCTCTATCTGTCCTCGCACGCCGGTGCAATCATCGGCATGCCGATGCCATATGCGCGCATCCTGCTGCGCGATCTCACCGAGCACGCCACGCAGCCGCGCTTCGTTTACGTGCACAAGTGGAAGCTGCATGATCTTGTCATGTGGGACAACCGCCAGACCATGCATCGCGGGCGGCGCTACGACGAAACGCAGCCACGCGATGTCCGGCGCACCACAGTCGCAGGCGACACGCCGACGGTTGCCCAGGAAGCGGCGGAGTAGCTCGCGCCAATCCGACCTTAGCTCAGCTCGGTGAAAATCGGCCTGCCTGAGCCCAGCTCGGTGAAAATCAGCCCGCCTGAGCCCAGCTCGGCAAAAATTAGAACGGCTTGATGGTGCCGAGCGAGCCGACGAAGAACACGGCACCAAGGATCAGCACCAGCGATGCGCCGCCCAATCCGGCGGCGAGCTGAATGCGCCCGGTCCAGGGCGAAGCCGCCCCGCCTGCAAGCCGGGTTGCCAGCTCTCGGAAGCCAACTGCCGAGGCCGCCAGCGCTGACACGGTGATGGCCGTACCGATTGCCATGGCGAAGGTGGACAGCACGCCGGCCCACATCAGTCCCTGACCGATTGCAAACACCAACACCAAAATTGCGCCAGTGCATGGCCGTACGCCAACGGCGAAGGCCAGCGCCAGCGCCCGCTTCCAAGACCAGTCACCCTTCAGCTGATTGGGATCCGGCAGGTGCGCGCACATCTCGCAGGCGTCGCCGCGCCCATGCTGATGCGCGTGGTTGTGATGCTGCACGTGTGCATGGTCATGAGCGCGATGATGGTGCCCGTGATGATCATGCATGTGATCATGAGGGTGGCCATGATCATGACCGTGTGCCTGGCCGTGCCCGCGCGCATGCGCCGGTTGCCCTGCGAATGCGCCACGCAGCTGGTAATAGACGAGCCACGCACCAACCAACGCCACCAGACCCCAGCTGATGGTCTCGAGCCAGGCTTCCATGAGGCGTATCTGCATGCCCGTGCTGCGCAGAACCAGTACCAGAACGCCAACCAATACCAGCGCCGACAGCGCCTGGATCAGGGCGGCGAGAAACGCCAGCAGAATGCCGCGACGCACGGTGCGTCCATCGGCTAGCACGTAGGAGGAGATCACCGCCTTGCCGTGGCCCGGCCCTGCCGCGTGCAGCACGCCGTAGGCAAAGCTGAGGAAGGCGAGCGTCAGCGTGGCACTGAAGGGATCGGCGCTCTTGAGGCCGCGCACGGCCGTCGCCAGCTCGCGATTGAGCTGGGCCTGCTTCTCCAGCAGCCAGGAGCCGGCCCGCTGCAACAGCCCGGCATTGCTTCCCGGTTCTGCCGCGCGCGGTTGGACCAGACTCTTCTCTGCGCCGAAGGGGCTCTTGCGCGGCTCGGTCTGTTGCGCCTGAGCCGTGGCTGGCAACACCAGGGCAGCCATCACCAGGGCGAGAATTCTGAGCGCGCGCGGGATTGTCATGAGGTTGTGCAGCTGACCGATACCGCTTTAGCCTGGCCCATCGCCATGCCGCCGAGCTGGGCCGCAAAGGCCTCGTTCAGCGCGGCGTCGTTGGCCCGATCCTTGGCGTGATCGCCGACCGCAATCTTGCAGGTCTTGGGCGTCCCTTCCGCGAGCCGCATGCTGTCAGGCTTGCTGACGTCGAGCGCGATGAACCAGCTCGGATCGTACACGGAGAACGCCAGGCCCTTGGCGTCGGTCAGCACCGGATTTGCGAACGGCAGGGTAAAATGCAGGGACAGCACGTTGTCCTTGTGCTCGAGCCAGATATCGGTGGGCTCGGCGAGCGCCAGCTTCTGGCCGGCCAGTGCCGGGAAGGTGAAGTAGGAAAACTCCTTCAGGCCGCTGACGTAAAAGTTGGCTAGCTCGGACAACTCCTCGCGGTCGAACTTGCCGTCCTTGTTCTTGTCCAGGCCCTCGACCTCCATGGCCGAGTAGAACTCATCGAAGGTCCACCGGTGCTTGAGCCCGGTGAATGTGCCGTTCTCGTAGAGGACGGTGGTTTCGGCCGTTATCCACACGTGCGGATGCGCCTGTGCCTGCCAGCCGCCCAGCCCGCAGAGCACCGCCGCACCGATCAGGGCGCCAACGCTCCGCCATGCCAACCGCATGCGCAATCTCCTGTAGCCATTGGGACTTTCTCGCAGCGCGCGCGCCCCGTGTCCGGCAGCAAGCCCAGCTATCGCGCCGTCCGTACCGGCCGACGACGTTCGCACACCCGAAATGATGGTGAGATTAAAGCGACATATGGGCAAGGCGGCAATTTGCACTCCAGCGTTGGGGGTCGTCTGCCTTGTTTGCGCTATAGTATAACATTACTGTGCGATGACTGCGGCCGGCTGGCGTGGCACCTCAGGTGCGGCAAAGCCGCCTGCACAACCAAGAGCAGAGGGTCATGCATGCGCACTGGCACTTGGCTGATTGCAATTCTGGCCAGCACCCTGGCGGTGTGCGCTGCGCCGCGGCCGGCTGCGGCACAGACCAAGGTTGTCGTCTCAATCAAGCCGCTGCATGCGCTGGTGGCCGGTGTCATGGCCGGCATCGGCGCGCCTGAGTTGCTGGTGAAAGGCGCAGCGTCACCGCACGCCTACACCTTGAAGCCATCGGACGCCAAGGCACTGAATGACGCCGATCTGTTCTTGCGCATGTCTGAGGCGGTCGAGCCGTTCACCGCCAAAGTGGTGCGCGCGCTGCCAAAGCGCGTCACCTTGGTGACCCTGCAGGATGCCCCTGGAATGAAGCTGCTGCCCAGGCGCACCGGCAATACCTTCGAAGCGCATGGCCACGCGGCCAGCAAGGGCGGGCACAAGCATGACCATGATCAAGGCAAGCAGACCGATGCGCCCGATGGCCACGCCTGGCTCGACCCCGACAACGCCAAGGCCATGGTGGCCAGCATCGAGCAGGCGCTGAGCGCCAAGTATCCGGCGCATGCCGCCGCCTTCAAAGCCAACGCGCAGAAGCTAAATGCCGACCTCGATGCACTCGACCAGGAGCTGGTCAGCAAACTGAAGCCGGTCGCCGGCAAGCCCTACATCGTGTTCCACGACGCCTTCCAGTATCTGGAGGATCGCTATGACCTGAACGCCGTCGGCTCCATTTCCATCAGCCCCGACGTGCCGCCCAGCGCCAAGCGGCTCTCGGACTTGCGCAAGAAGGTCGTTTCGCTGGAGGCGATGTGCGTGTTTGCTGAGCCGCGGCACGACACCCGCCTGGTGCAGAATCTGGTCGAGGGCACCAGCGTTCGCACCGGCACGCTTGATGCCGAGGCCCTGGCGCTGGAGCCGGGGCCGGATCTCTATTTCGCGATGATGCGCCGGCTGGCCGACGACCTAAAGAGCTGCCTCGCACCGCAGGCTTGAGCCTAAAGGGCCAACGACAAAGGGCGGCTCGAGGGCCGCCCTTTGGCATTTTCCATGCGCAGATCAGCTATCGCTATTGCGTCTGGGTCCGGCTGACCTTTTTGACCGGACGGCGGCTGGCGGGCCGGTCGGATGCTTCCTCGTCGTCGCTACCAAACCAGCTGCTGCCGCCGCTGCTGCTCGCAACCGCGCTGAACTTGTTCCAGGTGACAATCACCTTGGCGCCCACGGAGGCGCGCGGATAGAGATCCAGCACGTCCTGGTTATACATGCGGATGCAGCCCTTGGAGACGGCCGAGCCGATCGTCCACGGCGCGTCGGTGCCGTGGATGCGGTAGGTGCTCGAGCCCAGGTAGAGCGCGCGCACCCCGAGCGGGTTCATCGGATGCCCACCCGGCACCCAGCGCGGCAGACGCGGATTTTCAGCGATCATGGTCGGGGTCGGGGTCCACGACGGGTTTTCGCGCTTGCTGGTCACCGTCGTGTTGCCCTGCCAGCGGCTCTCCTCGCGCGGAATGGCGATCGGGTAGCTGATCGCCTCACCTGGGCGTGTGATAAAGTACAGCCGGCGATCGCCGAAGCTGACGATGATTTGGCCCTTGGGAAATTGCGGGCTGAAGCGCACAACCTCACGGCCGCTGCCGTCGACCATGCTGCCGCCACCCCAATCCCAGAACAGCTGCGCCGACGCCGGTTGGACCGCAAAGCAGCCTGCTGCGACAACAGCTCCGGCTGCGAGGGCCGCTCGACGCAACGCACGTCTGATGATCATCTCGCAACTCCTGATTTTCTTTGCCTTGTGCCTCAAACTCGCCGGCAATCCTGCGCCCGCTCATGTGAAAGGCGCGTTTACGGCCGCCGAACTCAACCACCTTGCAAAGCAACTTGTGTATTCAAGCTGGACCGCTGCGGAAACTCAAGCTGGTAGGCTCCACTTCCGTCGCGTCATGCGCGGTGATTGAAATCAGGCGGGAGTGTGGCGACGAGCGGCCTTGGAGGCAACCCACGGCCACGTGATCAGCAGGGTTTTCTTGAGTGTTTGTGCCGGTCTGTGCGATTTGAGCCACATTGGTTGCGTGGCGGCTCCCAGCACGCAGCCAGACCGTCATCGGAGAGGCGATAGCCTCTCCAGGATGCTGAGCAGCGCTAAACGCGCAGGACTGCAGAGGCAAACGGGAAGGCAACGACGCATGTCGATCCAGCCGAGGCTTGCAGGTCGGTTTCGCCTAGCGCCGGCGTTCGCGGTCCTGTGCCTACTTTTATGTGCAGTACGTGTGCAGGCGCAGGACCTGCAGGCGGCCCCGGAGGCAGCCACCGGCTGGATGGGGCGCACGCTTGCCACTGCCAAGTCACAGATGGTTTCTGCCGCCAATCCCTATGCTGTGGAAGCCGGCCTCGAGATCCTGCGCGCGGGTGGCAGCGCCGGCGATGCCGCGGTCGCAGTGCAACTTGTACTCAATCTGGTGGAGCCGCAGTCCTCCGGCATCGGCGGTGGCGCCTTCGTCTTGCATTGGAATGCCGATCGCAAGGAACTCAAGGCCTACGACGGCCGCGAGACGGCACCGATGGCCTCCAAGCCCGACCGGTTCCTGGTGGAAGGCGAGCCGCGCGCCTTGGAAGACGCCATCTACGGCGGCCTGAGCATCGGCGTGCCGGGTACACTGCGTGCGCTGGAAATCCTGCACAAACAGCAGGGCAAGCTGCCGTGGGTACGGCTGTTCCAGCCGGCCATCAAGCTGGCCTCGGACGGCTTTCGGGTGTCCGGGCGCCTGCACCTCCTGTTGCGCTGGTACGGCGCTGACAGCTTCGCGCCGGCCGCGCGCCGCTATTTCTTCGACCAGACCGGCAGCGCCCGCCCGTCCGGCTATCTTCTGCGCAACCCCGAGTTCGCGGCGACATTGCGCGCCATCGCCGAGCGCGGGGCCGATGGGTTTTATGCTGGGCCGATCGCCGATACGATCGTGCGAGCCGTGCAAACGGCACCCAATCATGCCGGCGATATCACGCTCACCGATCTTGCCGGCTACCGCATCAAGGAGCGCGAGCCGCTGTGCGCCCTGTATCGTAACAACCGCATCTGCAGCATGGGTCCGCCCTCATCCGGGGGCATGGCGGTGGCGCAGACCCTGAAACTGCTCGAGCCGTTCGATCTCGGCACCAGTGCCATGAACGGCAAGGCCCTGCACCTGATCGCCGAGGCGCAGAAGCTCGCCTTTGCCGACCGCGACCACTACATCGGCGACCCGGATTTCGTGCCCGCACCGGCGGGCCTGCTGGAAAGCCGCTATCTCGATCGGCGCCGCGCCCTGATCGACCAGGGTGCAGCGATGCTGCGTCCGGCGCCCGGCCAGCTGCCCGAGGTTGGCGGTCGTACGCCGGGGGATGATGCGACCGTCGAACAG
>DASTOW010000321.1:0-2865 GCA_035762425.1 Hyphomicrobiaceae bacterium
GGGCACTTCGGCGCCGACCCGCACCTGTCGGGCGACACCAACCGCCAAGCCCTGTCGCGCGGCGTGCCCATCAAGAAGCTGATGGACAGCAACAACCTGATCGTGTGGGCCATGAACGGGCAGCCGCTGGCGCCGGTGCACGGCTTCCCGGTGCGCCTCGTGATCCCCGGCTGGCCGGGCTCGGTCTCGGAGAAATGGCTCACGCGCATCTGGGTGCGCGACAAGGTGCACGACGGCCAGGGCATGGGCGGCACATCCTACCGCGTCGCCGTCAATCCGATCGTGCCCGGCGGCAAGGCTGATCCGAGCAACTTCAGGGACCTCGAGTCCATGCCCGTGCGGTCCATCATCACCAATCCCGCCAATGGCGCCAAGCTTGCGGCTGGGAGCAGGGAACTGAGGCTGCGCGGGGCAGCCTGGGCGGGCGACAACACGGTCAAGGCGGTCGACCTGTCGATCAATTTCGGCGCCAGCTGGCAGCGTGCCAATCTCGCCCAGCCGAAGAACCGCTACGACTGGCAGCGCTGGACGGCGACCGTGAAGCTGCCACGCGACGGCTACTACGAGATATGGTCGCGGGCGACGGACTCGCGCGGCACGATGCAGCCGCACATCGCCGGCGACTGGAATCCGCAAGGATACGGCGGCAATCCGATGCACCGCATTGCGGTGCTGATCGGCTAGGTCGGGAATGCCGATGTTGCGCAGTACGCGAAAGATGGCGGGCGCAATCGCGCTCGCGGTCATGGCCGGGCTGGTTCCCATGCTAGCGACCGATGGCTCGGCGCAGGGCAAGCGCCAGCGACCAGCGGAGGAGGGCCCGGAGCAATATCCGGCCCATCCCAATCGGGACGACGCCTTCTACTTCTGCACGGCGTGCCACAGCTTCAAGATCGTGGCGGCGCAGGGCATGTCGCGCGAGCGTTGGGACGAGAGCCTGACCTGGATGGTCGACCGCCACAACATGCCGGACGTACAGGGCGAGGACCGCAACAAGATTCTCGACTATCTGGCGAGCGCCTTCCCCGAGCGGACAGAGCGCGGCGGCTGGAAGAATCCCTTCGCACCGAAATAGAGAGGGGGCATGGAACCTCCAGGTGGGTCCCAGGCCGGGTCTATGTGGGGACGCCTATTTGTCTTGCTTGGCTAGCGCATCCGGTCCGGATGCAATTGACGTGGCGAGAGTCGCCAGGCGACTTTCAAATTCGGAAAAGGTCACACCTTTGGCGCCACGCTTATGGAAGAATATCTGCTGCGCGAGTGCTCGTGCGGTGGATGTACCAAGCGCCGCCGAGATCAGCGCATTGGGCACATGCCGATCGAGGCCGAAGCGCATGGCACGCTTGAGCAGAAAGCCCGGCAGCTCCGAGGAGAGGACGACGTCAGGGCGCGGTCCCATGTGCAGCAGATAGTCGGCAATCGCCTGTCCCGCCCGGCGCCCGAAGTGGAAGGCCAGCCGAATCCCACCCCCCGTCGCCGGCGAGACCATGCCGGCGGCGTCCCCAACCAGCATGACGCCGTCCCCAGCCCACGGGCGGACCAGCCCGCCGCAGGGGATGCGGCCTGCGCGGCGCCCGACCACGCGCGCCTTGCTGAAGTGAAAGATTCCGTCCGCATGGTTCAGGAACCGCCCGAGGTCGGGGCGCCAAGCCGGTCCGACCGCCAGGCCCACCTGGATGACGGCCGGGGCCGGCGCAATCCACGCAAGATAGCCGGGTGCCAGATCGGAGTTCAGGAAGCAGTGGAGGAAGCGCGCGTCGATTTCGGGAAGGCCGTCGTACTCGTGCTCAACACCCGTGAGAAAGTGGGTATTGCGTCCGAGTCCGAAGTGCCGAGCGACTGCAGACCGTGCTCCGTCAGCGCCAAGAATGTAACGGGTGCAGATGTTGAGGTCCGCAAACCGGAAGTGGTCTCGTTCGCGCGAGGCCCCGGTAAACCGACTCCGCCAGAGCAGATGCGCACCGGCGCGCTGCGCCTCCTCGGCCAGCCACCGCAGGACGGCGGCGGTATCGGTCGTCAGAAAGAAGTATCCAGGTGCGAAGAGATCGACGTGTGTGAGATTGGGTGCGTAGAGCCGGACGCCATGGACGCGGCGCGTCAACGAGTGGGGTATGTCGACTTCCTCCACAGCCTCCTTGACTAGGATGCCGGTGGTCGAGACGCGGTGGCCGGCGTCTTGCTTGGCGTCGAGCACCGCCACCCTCAGCCCGCGCATTGCCGCTGTCCTGGCTGCGACGAGACCCGCAAAGCTGGCCCCGACTATGGCGAGGTCATAAGGCGCTGCTGCAGGCAACATGGCTGGACTCTCCCGGCCAGCCGTCGTCGATCGCGCGATGAGGGAGGGCAAAGACGCCGTGGCGATGAAAGTGTCGGTCGCGAAGATGGCCGTTGTGGGTCAACCTCTCGCGCGCCGGGGGAGTTCAACACGGCTGCCGAATAGCCCACAACCCGCTTGCGCCAGTCGGGCGCAAGCGGCAGAGCCGCATTGCGCCGATAGGCGCGCAAAAATCGGTGCAATGCGCTGCGCTTTTGCACCCTACGGGCGATGCTCACGGTGCAACGGTGCCAATGCGGATGTGCCGTGTCGGCGTTGGCCGTCCACCGCCGGCGCCGGATGCGCGGTCCCGCATATAGCGGCTGCATCTGCCGCTGGGCCGTTGATGCAAACGAGCAGGGTGGCGTAGTCTGGCCCGGTGTTTTGTGAGCGTGAGACGAATGGCCAATCCCTACGAGACGTTGGGCGTGCCACCCGACGCAAGCCAAGACGACATCCGCAAGGCCTATCGCAAGGCGGCGAAGGAGACCCATCCCGACCTCAATCCGGGCAAGCCCGAGGCGGAAAAGCGCTTCAAGGAGATCAGTGCC
>DASTOW010000322.1:0-9457 GCA_035762425.1 Hyphomicrobiaceae bacterium
CCAGCGCTGCACCGCGCGGTGCTTGGGGCGGAAAGCCCGTAGCAATGGCATGCACCGGCTCAGGAAGATAATCGGCGACCACAAGGTCATCGCCGTTTGCGGAGAACTGCTCACCGAGCTTGGCCGAGAGCGGCAGACCGCGGTCACGCGCCCGCAAGAGCAATTCGTTGGTGCCCAACGTACCGGCGGCGAGGACCACGATCGGCGCCTCGACGCGCTGGCTTGGACCGGCCTTCGAGAGGTCCTTCACCTCGACCTCCCAGCCGCTGGCGGTCTTGGCGACCGCCTGGGCCCGGCTTTCGCAGAATACCGTTGCGCCGTGATCGGCCGCATCGGCGATGTAGGTGATGCCGACGGTGTTCTTGGCGCCAACGTTGCAGCCTGACCAGCAATCGCCGCAGTAGCGGCAGGCGTACTGCATCACGCCGGCGGCGTTGAGCCCGGGTCGGTGCGAGATGGTCATCGCCGGTAGCCGCACCGTTCGATCGGACGCTTCGGCGGCCTTGCGCATACCGGCAAACTTGGCGAAGCGCTCCGGCTCAGGCGCCGGTGCGACCCCCAGCATGTGCTCCGCTCGGGCTAGTCCCTCGATGAAAAGGCCATCGCTGACGACGGCCTCCGGCCAGCCGCACTTGCGCAGCCTGCCGAGATCGGGGCGAAGCACCACGCCGGCGTTGATCAGCGACCCACCGCCAAGCCCGGAGGCGCCGAACACGGTGAGCCCCTTGCCGACCGAGAGATAGTAGAGCCCGGCAGGATCGCCGACCTTCGGGGCGCGGCCCGACAGTCGCGCTGCCCCGCGCCGAGCCTTGGCGGTCGTGGGAAAATCGCCGGGCCGCCAGCGCCGCCCCTGTTCGAGGACTGCCACGCGCAGTCCCATGCGTGCGAGGCGGGACGCTGTTACACCGCCGCCGTAGCCCGAGCCGATGACGATCGCATCGTAGGTCGGCATCGCTGTGCTAATTGGCTTTGCTGCAACAACCATGAACGTGGGACCACCTGAACACTGGCGCCGTTCGCGCCGAGGGGGAGCCAAGAGCGGATGGCCGACCGATGTAAGGGAAAGTTCCTAATGTTTTAGCGTTATGCGGTGTGCGAGCGCATGGGTCGCAGTCACGGCGCAGGCGCGCCAAGTGCACTGCCATCCAGCCGCAGCAGGTCTTCAAGTCCTCGTGGAGGTGCCGTCCGCATGGTGGGGAATGCGAAAGTGCAGGCCGTTGACCAAACGCTTGTAGGGGCGGCGGAGACGCGGGGAGTCTCCACCACCCCTTCGGGCTAGCACGTCTAGCGCGCTCCCCCGTTCGGGACGGGCCTTGATGATGCGGACGGCAGTGTAAGCCTGCGGCGCCTCCGAACCCCTCGTGTCGGCAGGTCTTGCGCGCCTGCCCTTACCGACCACCCCGTTTGTTCAAACTTATACAATCGCGTGATGTCCAGAATGACCTTGATGGTGGCAGCATCGCGGCGATAAAGCGGCTATCCTCAGGCCCTTTCCGTGCTGTCGAAAAAATTGATTGAAGGTAACAATCATACAAATCCCTTGAACTGCGACGGCACTTGGATGCATCGCGGAAATCCGCCAGAGTGCGCGCGCTTGTCGAACAGGGTCCCGAACGATGCGCCTCGACTATTACGTTCTCGATGTATTCACGGACCAAAGGTTCGGCGGCAATCCGCTAGCCGTGGTGCTGGATGCCGATGCGCTGGATACGGCGCGCATGCAGACCATCGCACAGGAGTTCAACCTGTCCGAGACCGTGTTCGTGCTGAAGCCGCAAAATCGCGCGCACACGGCCCGCGTGCGCATCTTCACGCCGAAAGCCGAACTGCCCTTTGCAGGTCATCCAACCGTGGGCGCGGCGACGTTGCTTGGTGAGCTGCGTGCGCCGGCCGCTAATGACAACGGCGGGCAGGGCGATGCGCTGGTTGTGCTCGAAGAGACGATCGGCATCGTGCGG
The DNA here is from genome assembly GCA_035762425.1 of Hyphomicrobiaceae bacterium. Lineage (GTDB taxonomy): Bacteria > Pseudomonadota > Alphaproteobacteria > Rhizobiales > Hyphomicrobiaceae > AWTP1-13. The sequence goes on from DASTOW010000322.1 coordinate 1,959, forward strand.
ATCGGAGTGCGCATGCGACCGGGAGCGGCGGCCTACGCGGAGTTCGACGCGCCGAAGCTGCCGGAGGAAAGCGGCGTTGCGCCAGCGACGGATCTGCTGGCGGCTGCCCTGGGCCTGATCCCGGCCGAAATCGGCTTCGAAAACCACCGCCCGACGCGCTACACGGCCGGCAATCCCTTCGCATTCGTGCCGGTTGCATCGCTGGAGGCCATCGAGAAGGCCAGGGCGTCGTCTTCGCATTGGCAGGCCATGCGGGGAACAGGCGCCTTCCTGTATTGCCGGCAGACGGTGCACACGACGTCGGCCTTCCATGCGCGCATGTTTGCGCCTCACAACGGCATTCCGGAGGATCCAGCAACGGGCTCGGCGGCGGCGGCGTTTGCCGGCGTCGTGCACCGGTTCGATGCGCTGCCCGACGGTTCGCACAAGCGCACCATCGAACAGGGCTTCGAGATGGGTCGGCCGAGCCTGATCGCGCTGTCGCTGGAGATCGAGGCGGGCAAGCTCAGCATCGTGCGCGTCGGTGGTCACGCGGTGCGGGTGGCCGAGGGCAAGATCGAGGTATAGCCGTGCAGGTCGAGCCCAATAAAAATATCCGATATAGGATATCCGATATTTGGATTTGAATTGAGTATTCTGGCGCGCCAGCTTCAGCGCTGATTTGGTTTTCGCGATTTGCCACTGCTCTATGCGTGTATTGCGCAGTTATTTTGCCACGCCATCGCGCCAAATCTGTTCATACGCGCGCTGTGCACAGGCCCGCGCATTGCTGGCTGGCGGTGAATGGAGTAACGAGCAAAAACAACGGGGAACGCCGATAGCGGCGAACGAGCGATCACAACAGCGCATGAGTGATCAGGCAGCATCGACCTTCGACCGCGCCCTTGCTGACATCCGTGCCACCGCGCGCGCGCACCATCTGGCCACCATGTTCGGCTGGCAGGATATCGCGCACCGCTATCGCCGGTCGCGGGTGGGCGCGTTCTGGGTGACGCTCAATATGAGCGTCACCATCGGCGCGCTGGGGCTTATTTTCGGGACGCTGTTTCGTGTGCCGATAACGCAGTTCCTGCCCTACATCTGCATCAGCCTGATCTTCTGGACCTTCATCTCCTCGTGCATCAATGAAGGCTGCACCAGCTTCACCGACTCCGAGGGCATGATCCTGCAGGTGCGCATTCCATTGTTCGTGCATGTGCTGCGCACCATCTACCGCAACGGCATCGTGCTGGCCCACAACCTGCTGATCCTGCCCTTGGTGCTGCTCGCCGTCGGCCGGTTGCCGGACTGGCATGCCGTCTTTGCCATCCCCGGCGTGCTGCTGATGGCGATCAACGCCTTGTGGATGATGCTGATCCTCAGCGTGGTGTGCGTGCGCTATCGCGACCTCACGCATATCGTGCAGAACTTCCTGCAGGTGACGTTCTATCTGACGCCGCTGATGTGGATGCCGCAGACGCTGCCCGAGGGACCCTATCGGTTCATTCTCGATTTCAACCCGCTCTATCATCTGATGATGCTGGTGCGCGCGCCGCTGTTCGGCGACTTCCCGACGAGCGCCAACTGGATGGTGTCCATCTTATTGGCCGTGGCGGGGTGGACCATCGCGCTGCACGTCTACGGCCGTTATCGTCACCGCATCCCTTACTGGCTTTGATCGGATAGCCATGGCTTCCATCCGCCTCAGCAACGTGTCGGTCGAGTTTCCCGTTTTCAATGCGGTGACGCGGTCGCTGAAGAACCGGCTGCTGAGCGCAGCAACCGGCGGTATCATCGATCGCCGCTGGGACGGACACGTAATCGTGCGCGGCCTGCAGGATGTGACGCTGTCGCTCGGGGAAGGAGAGCGGCTGGGGCTGGTCGGACACAACGGTGCCGGCAAGACCACGCTGCTGCGTGTCCTGTCGGGCATCTACTACCCGACCCAGGGTACCTCGCAGATCGACGGCGAATGCGTGTCGCTGATCAACATGTCGCTCGGCATCGATCCGGAGGCAACGGGCCGGGAGAACATCAAGCTGCGCGCCGCCATCATGGGCATTCCAGCACAGGAGTTGAGCGAGCGTATCGATGAGATTGCCGAGTTCAGCGGGCTCGGCGATTTTCTCGACATGCCGTTTCGCACCTACTCCTCCGGCATGCAGCTGCGCCTGGCGTTCTCGACCTCGACCGCGATCAGGCCCGAGATCCTGGTGCTCGACGAATGGCTGTCGACGGGCGATGAGAGCTTCAAGGACAAATCCAACCGACGGCTGCAGGAGATCGTCAACTCGACCAAGATCCTGATCCTGGCGAGCCACTCCAAGGACCTGCTGCTCGCCAACTGCAGCCGCATCGTGTGGATGGAGCACGGCAGGGTCCGCATGGACGGCCCGGCGGCCGAGGTGGCGCTCGCCTATTTCGGGGGCTAGCCAAGACACGGGGGGCCGCGCAAAGCATGGCCGGGTACACGAGACTGGGCAGTGCCACGCCAGGGAAGGGTGCGATGCGCGCACGCCTGGTCGAACAGTCGCCGATCCTGGTCACGGGTGCGCGCGGCCTGCTCGGCACGGCGCTCCGCAAAGCGCTGGCGCAACTGGAGATACCGGACATCCTGACACCGTCGCGGGCCGAACTCGATCTTTTGCATGCGAACGCGACGCAGCGCTACTTCGCGCAATACCGTCCCGCAACTGTCGTGCATCTGGCCGCGGTCGTGTTCGGGCTCGGCGGCAACCTCGGCAATCAGACCGCTATTCTCGCCCAGAACACGCTTATTAATAACAACATCTTCACGGCCATCGCGCGCCACCCGGTGCGCCAGTGCTTCTATGCCGGCACGGTGGCCTCCTATCCATTCCCCTATAAGTCGGAAATCTTGCAGGAGAGCGAGTTCTTCAACGGCCTGCCGCACGCCGGCGAGTTTGGCTACGCCTCGGCCAAGCGGCATGCCTATTGCTATCTGCACCTGCTCGGCAAAGACATCGGTTTGCGCTTTGCCTATGGCATCTTTACGAACCTGTACGGCGAGAACGACCGCTTCAACATCGAAGACGGCCACGTTATTCCCTCCCTGATCGCCAAGGCGCATGCCGCGGCGCAGAGCAACGGCCGCCTGGAAGTGTGGGGCGATGGAAGCGCCGAGCGTGACTTCCTGCATGCAGACGATGCGGCGCAGGCCGTGCTTGCTTGCCTTGCCAGCGACGAGACGGAACTGCTGGTGAACATCTCCTCGGGCGTGGGTGTCAGTATGCGCACGCTTGCCGAACACGTCGCGGCGGCTGCGGGACTGCCGGGCGTCGTGTACCTGCCTGCCAAGCCAACCGGCATTCCGCGCCGCGTAGTCGACAACACGCGTATGCGACGTCTCGGCGTCGAGCCGGCCGTCCCACTCGAGGATGGAATACGAGCCGCCTACCGATGGTTTTCACAAAACGCAGCGAGCGCGAGAACATGAGCAAAAACCCCATGCGCATGGCGATTGTTTCGAGCTTTTCCGACAGCTGCGGCAATGCCGCCTTCACGGAGGTGCTGCGCGATTCAATCGAGAGATACACGCCGATCAAGGTCGAGGTGGCGGAGCTCAACCTGTCGCTGACACAGTCGATGGACCGAAGGTTCCGCGCGGCAGCGCACTATCACCTCAAGGAGATGTGCCAGAAGCTGCGCCAAATGGACGGTGTCAACATCCAGTTCGAGGCCGGGCTATACGGCACCTATCCCGGCGACATCGTGCGGCGGCTGAAGATGTTGGCCAGCGCTAACAAGAACACGTCCGTGACGCTGCACTCCCCGCGCCTCGTCAGCTCCGCCGCATCTGATGCTCGCAAGGGCATAAAGAAGGTATTGACGCTCAAGGTCCGTGAAGGGGTGAAGGACCTGATCGGTGGGCAGCTGCGCAAGATGGGCGTGCACATCAACAAGCAGGCCATCCAGTTTCTGGGCCGGCACGGGTGTCGCCTCATCGTGCATACGGAACGTGCGCGCGAGCAGATCAAGGCCCTATACCACTGCGACAACATTGACGTGCACCCGCTGCGCATAATCCAGCACCCGCATGTCGGTCAGCCGAGCTTGCTGCGAAGGCTGCGCCAAAGCGCCGAGATCGCCGAGGACGATACGGTGATCGGCATGTTCGGCTACATTAGCGCCTACAAGGGCCACCTCGATGCTTTGGAGGCAATCCGGCTGCTGCCGCCCCACTACAAACTGCTGATCTTCGGCAGGCAGCACCCCCAGACACTGAAGACCGACGGCAAGGTGGACGAATACCTGCAGAAGGTGCAGGTGAAGGTAATGGAAAAGGACATCAACGACCGGGTGTTCTTCATGGGTGAGCTGGGCCATGCGGACTTCCAAGCCGCGGCTGGGTCCGTGGACGTGGTGTGGCTGCCCTACTACGAGAACGGACAGGACGGCTCCGGCATCGCCTCGATCTGCCTTGAGCTGGCGCCGCGCGTGCTGTGCTCCACCTCCTTTGCCTTCGATGAGCTGTTCCGCCTGATCCGCTACAAGAACGCCGAGCGCTTCGACATCGGCAACGTGCTGGAGCTGGCCAAGAAAACCGAGATGCTGATGCGTCGCGAGGTGCCGAGCAAGCCGTATGGCGACGACAGCACTTACACCTTGCGCTCGCAGGCGCTGATGTATGCAAAGAGCATCGGCTGGCGCGGCCCGATGCCGGCGCACGACGAGGCCCCGATCGGCGCGCTGGTGAAGGGGGCGGCGTGAGGCGAGGGCAGCTCGCCTCGTGCGCGACTTTGGCTCGCTTTGGATCGGTTGGCCCACCCCTAAACACTTCCCATCGAGGGGCAGGGAACGGGCCACGCACGCGCAAAGGCCGACGGTTCAACTGAGCGCCTCGGCGAGGAGCCGATAGCTGTTGTGGCGTGCGGCCTCGTCGTAGGCCCAGGTGACGACGGCCATCTCCTGCACATTGAGGCGCTGCGCGAGCTCTTGGATGTGGGCGGCGACTTGCTGGCCGGTGCCCACGAACGCCTCGCGGCGCAGCTCGGCGATGCGCGCCTGCTCCATTGGCGTGTAGGGGTATGCCGCCGCCGCCTCGGGCGCCTCGAGCGGCGAGAAGATGCCGCGGTCGCGCAGCAAGCGGAAGCGGGCGCGCGAGGTGAATTGGCGCTGCGCCTCCTCCTCGCTGTCTGCCGCGAGCGCCCACACGCACAGGCCTGCGTGCGGTACTGGGTGGCGCCGGCTCGGGCTATAGAGACGGCGATAGAGGTCGAGCGCCTGCTGGGCGCCCACGCCTTCGGTGAAGAACCAGGCGAAGGCGTAGGGCAGGCCGAAGTGTGCTGCCACCTGGGCGCCGTAGTCGGAGCTGCCGAGCATCCAGATCTCGGGTGCCGTGTCGCCCTCAGGGAAAGCCTTGATGGTGCGGAAGTGGTGGCCCTCCGGTAGCTCGCCGCCGGTGACCCAGGCCATCAGGTCGCGCACGTCGTTGGGGAACTGAGCCGGGCGCTCGTTGGCGAGCGGGTTCAGGGCAAAGGCGGTGCGGCCGTCGGAGCCCGGCGCGCGGCCGAGACCCAAATCGATGCGACCGGGGGCAATCGCCTCCAGCACGCGGAACTGCTCGGCAACCTTGAAGGCCGAGTAGTGCGGCAGCATCACGCCGGCGCTGCCGACGCGGATGGTGCTGGTGGTGGCGGCGATGGCGGCAATCAGGATCTCGGGCGCAGTGCCGACGATGGTGGCATTGGCATGGTGCTCGGACACCCAGAAGCGGTGATAGCCCCAGCCCTCACAAGCCCTGGCCAGCGCCATGGTGTTGCGGATGGCCTCGCTCTGCGGGCGATCCACCACGGCAACCGATTGGTCGAGAACGGACAGGCGCACGGGCGCTCCCTTATTGGGGCCATCCCCTAAACATGGGAGCGTCAGCGCGCGTTGTCCAATCCTGCCATGGGCCGGCGGCATCGCGCGCCCTAACCCGGGGGTCTGGCGCCCACTTCGCTTCCAGGCAGTCGGCGACGTCGAGCAGGATGACGCGTTCCTGCCTGTCGGCCGGTGCCTTCCGCGCAGCCCCCGTCGGCGGGTCCTCCCCATTGTCGCGTCAGTTCGGTTTGACGACGCTTGTCTGACGGACCGGGCGCAAGCCGGTGTTGGCGGTCTGCCTCGCCCAATCGGCTTGTGCATTGGCGGGAGACGGCGGCTTGTCGCCCGGGCGGCGCGATTTGGCTTGCCTTGGTCCGCGCATTTTGGCTTATTGGCGGCCAAAACGGGCGGTAACCCGTGCAACGTCAGGATCGACCGGTGAGCAGCCGCGGCTCCATCGCAGCGCCGACCCGGCTGGGAACGCTTCCCAGCGCGGCCGCGCTTGGCCTCCTGACCCTCCTCCTTATTAGCCCCTGAGCCTCGACGCGCCGGCCCGTCCGGACAGTCGCTCAGGGGATTGAAAGCAAAGCCATCACTTAGAAATTTCGGGCTCGCGCTCTACCCTGAGGCGGCCGCTGACAAGGACCAGACACATGCCGGACAAGACCATCCCCGGGATAGCACAGGCCGGGCAGACCACCTCCGACAATGACCACGTCTACATCTTCGACACCACGCTCAGGGATGGCGAGCAGTGCCCCGGCGCCACCATGACCTTCGAGGAGAAGCTGGAGGTGGCCGACTTCCTCGACGAGATGGGAGTCGACATTATCGAGGCGGGCTTCCCGATCGCCTCGGAGGGCGACTTCGCGGCGGTCTCCGAAATCGCCAAGCGCATCAAGCGGTCGGTGGTGTGTGGCCTGTCGCGGGCGGGCGAGAAGGACATCGACCGGGCGGGCGAAGCCGTGAAGGCTGCCAAGCGTCCGCGCATCCACACCTTCATTTCCACCTCGCCGGTGCACCGCAAGTACAAGCTGCAGAAGTCGGCCGAAGAGGTGCTGGAGATGGTGCACTTCCAGGTCAGCCGCGCGCGCAACTGGGTTGAAGACGTGGAGTGGTCCGCCGAGGACGCCACCCGCACCGAGATCGACTACCTCGCCCGCTGCGTGGAGACGGCGATCAAGGCGGGCGCCTCCACCATCAACCTGCCCGATACGGTGGGCTACGCCACGCCGGAGGAATACTTCCAGATGTTCCGCACCATCATGGAGAAGGTGCCGGGCTCGGAGAAGGCGATCTTCTCCGTCCACTGCCACAACGACCTCGGCATGGCGGTGGCGAACTCGCTGGCCGGCGTGAAGGCCGGGGCGCGCCAGGTGGAATGCACCATCAACGGCATCGGCGAGCGCGCCGGCAACGCCGCGCTGGAAGAGGTGGTGATGGCCATCAAGACCAGGGGCGACGTGCTGCCCTATCAGGTCGGCATCGACGCCAGGCAGCTCAACCGCGCCTCCAAGCTGGTGTCGGCGGCGACCTCCTTCCCGGTGCAGTACAACAAGGCGATCGTCGGCCGGAACGCCTTCGCGCACGAGTCCGGCATCCACCAGGACGGCATGATCAAGCACACGCAGACCTACGAGATCATGACGCCGGAGAGCGTCGGCGTGTCCAAGACCTCGCTGGTGATGGGCAAG
>DASTOW010000323.1:0-6058 GCA_035762425.1 Hyphomicrobiaceae bacterium
CATCAGCACCCAGATCATGCCAGCCACCGTGGGAGCGAGAAGCCAGGGCACGATCAGCAACCCGCGCGCCAGCGAGCGAAAGGTAGCGTTGAGGTGCTGGTTGAGCAGCAACGCAAGCGCAAGGCCAATGACGAGGTGTAATGCGACGCTAAACACGGTGAAGATCACCGTCTGCAGGAACGCCCTCCAAAACAGCGGGTCATTGAGCAAAGTGAGGTAGTTGCCGAGGCCGACCCACGTCTGACTGCGCAGATTGCTGTCGTAGAAGCTGAGCCGGATGACGTCGCCGAGCGGATAGATCAGCAAGGCGGCCAGAACCAGCAACGATGGCCAAAGGAAGGAGGCAGCCAGCAGTTCCTGTCGATACTTTCTTTTGAGCGACAGCATGGCTCGCCGATCGATACGGAGCAATCGCCCGCCGCAACGGGCCGGCTGCCCGGGCCCATGACCAGCCATGACCAGGGGCGCCGGCACAGCAGGCGCCCCTGCATGGCTTCCTCAGGAGTGCTACTTTGCCGAGGCCAGGATCTTGTTCCACTCCGCCGCGGCGTCATCGAGCGCCTGCTTAGCGCTCTTTTTGCCCTGTACCGTATTCTGGATTTCAGTCGTCATGATCTTGTTCATCTGCACGGCATTCGGCATCACCAGGAAGGGCGACTGCGCGTTGTCCAGGCTCATCTGCGTGACGAAGGCCTGGAATAGCTTGCGCTCCTTGAACCAGTCCTGGCTCGACACGTCTGTGCGGGCCGGGAAGCCTCCGGTTCCCTTCGCCCACATCTCGATGCCCTTCGGCCCCGACATCCAGCGCATGAAGGCCCAGGCCGCATCCTTGTCTTGCGCCTGGCTGGTGAGCGAATTCAGAGAGCCGCGCACCATCGTGCCGGTCGTCTTGCCGGCGGGCAGGGTCGCGATATCATAATTCAGATTGGGGTTGAGCTGCTTCTGGATAGCGATGCCCCAAGGCCCTTCGAACATCATGGCGATGTTGCCGGAGGCAAAATTGGCGCGCTTCTCCTTTTCCCCGTTGCTCAGCACGCCAGGGACCGAGATCTTGTCCTTGTTGATGCGGTCGACGTACCATTCAACGGCGGCGACCGCTTCGGGACTATTGAACACGGCCTTGTTGGTGGTCGTATCGATCAATTTCGCTCCGGCCTGCAACAAGAGCGGGTAAATTTCGTAGGTCATGTTGGTGGGCGGCTCGCCTGCAAGCGTGCCCGTGGTGGCAAACTGGCGCTTGTCTGGGTTGGTCAGCTTGCGCGCGTACTCAGCGAACTCGTCCCAAGACTTCGGCGGACCAGACAGGCCAGCTGCCTTGAACAGGTCGGTGTTGTAGAACAGAGCGACGGCGCCGCTCTCGATAGGAAGATAGTATTGCTTGCCTCGCCACTTCTGATGGAAGGTCGTGGGGATGTTGGCAAAGAACTCTTTCGGCTCCTTGGCAATGCGCTCATCGAGCGGCTCGATCATGCCGAGGTCAGAGAACTCCGCCACCCAATCGACTTGGATGAGCAGCACGTCAGGCAGCTTCTTGGCCTGATGCAGGACGATGGCACGGTCATGGAAGCCGGTGAAGGGCGAGTCGACGGGTACCAGCTTGATGTCCGGGTGGTCCTTCTCGAAGGCCGCCTTCAGCTCGGACATGAACTTCTCGCCGACCTCAGTGCCCTTCCACTGGCCCCAGCGAACCTCCTTCTGTTGCGCCTGCGCCGGGCCATAGAGGCCGAGCACAGCTGCGATGGCTGTCGCCGCAAGCGTCAGCGAAAGTGATCTGCGCTGCACCGTCATCGTTCGTCTCCCTAGGTTGTCCACGGTGATCCCATGGTTTGTGTTGGTTATGCTCGATCGATCTACCTTGGCTGGATTTCTCCTCAAACCGCTATGCTGAGCATCGCAGGCCAAACATGGTGTCTGCCGTGCGGGGCATGGATCAGGCGAGCACGCGCCGGAGCACTTCGGGTTGGGGTGGGGCGACCTTGGTTACGGTCGTGTGCGCCGCAACCAGGTCACTCGTTGCGCCAACATTCATCCAGGTGAACATGTCACGAAACATCGCTTGCAGCGATGTCATGATTTCCTCCTCAGCCTTACTGCCCATGTCCCAGAACGGCTTCTTCATCACTTTCCACGCCTTCTTGCGTGAATTGTAGAAAAACTGCGTGTCGTTATCGTCCGCACCCCGCTCGTGGGCATGGTTGGCAAAGGTGTAGTCGCGGATCTGGTCCTTCAGCGCCTGCGGCAGGCTCGGGTGGTCGAAGATCAGGTTGTTGAAGCCGAGAGCCAAGTGAATCTCGACCGTGCCGGTGCCGGGGAACTTTGCAAGCTGCACACCCGGCAACGTCGAAGCGCCGTGCTGGACCGCGCCGCCCATGTTGAAGGATTGCCGGCAGATATCCGAGATCGTCTGCAAAAGCGCATAGTCAACGGTCACCGGCGCGAGCCTGCCGTCGGCCTGCATCTTGCCGCCATGGTAGGTGCCGGAGTTGATGCTGATCTTGCTGACGGGGATGAGCTTCTTGCCCCTGGCAGCGAGATCCTCAAGGTAGACTGCCATGAACTCGCGCAGTTCTTCCGGCGTGGTGTTGTCGTGGCCGACCTCGCCGATTTCAGCGCCAAGCGAGATGGTGACGCCGTTCGGCTCGATGCTGCGGATGAACTGAGTGAAATGCGCTGTCAGCTCCGCATTTAGGCGCTGCTGCTCCCGCACCGTCGCCAGCGACAGGTCGACCACGGTCGAGGCGTCGATGTCGATGCTGTAGTAGCCAGCCGCGACCTGCTCGCGCATGATCGTCTCAAGCCGCCGGACCTCCGCGTCGCGGTCTTTCTTAAGGGCTTTGGCATCGACCTGATCGTGATCTGCCTGGAGGAACACCGGGCCGCGATGCCCCTCCCTGAGCGCAGCCGCCAGCACACCTGCCGTGTACTCGGCGGGAGGCTGCTCGGCGTACAACCACTCGCCGACGGCTTGCTCGAAGATGAAGAGCTTCGCGTCCAGATCGCGGGCGGCGCGGAAAACGGACCGGCAGGTATGGTAAGTCCAGCCGCGCAGGTTCATGGCCGGCACCGTCCTGCCGGACCATGTGCCGGCGGCACGCGCCAGATACAGCTCCTGCACCGAGCAGGGCACGATGTCGGCCGCAAGCGCGGCCTGCCTGATCGCCCAGATGGCCAGCGCTCGCACCTGCGGCTCAGCCAGTGCGGCCGTCTCGGCCCACCGATCAATCATGTCGGCCGGTGGTTGCAGGCTTGCTGAGAAATCAGGCGAAGGCCGCGAAACATCGACCCGAAGCGCCTTCAGGTCGGCGACAAGCTCCGTAAGCGACGAGCATGCCATAGGCTGAACCCCCGTAGTCGAGCGCGTACCTCTGGGCACGGGGACGTGCCCACCGCTTGCTGCCGATTGATACACCAATGTTTCGCTATCGCAAGCGTGATTTTCGCTATCGCGCCCAATGCGCGATCTCATGTTCGGCAGCGCGCGTTACGGTGACCCCGATGCCAACAGTGCCTCGACGGCGGCACGATCACCCATGCCGGCCCAACCGTTGCCTCGCTGCGCCTTGATGGCAGCTGTGGCGCTGGCAAAGCGCGCGGCGTCCAGCGGCATGCGGCCTTCGCTCAGGGCGAGCGCGTAGGCTCCATGGAAAACGTCGCCGCATCCCGTGGTGTCTGCCACCGGGACCCGGAAGGCGGGAACCGAAAAGCATTCCCCGCCGATCAGCCACAGGCTCCCCGCCGCCCCGCGGGTCACGGCAAACACCCGCCCCGGACCTTGCGCGCAGCGCCGCAGCAGTGCCTCCGGCTCGCCGTCGCCGACGTGATCGCGCAATCCTTCGCTCGAGAAGACGACATGATCGGCCTTGTCGATCAGGATCTTGTTCTCGCCGAACGTGCCGCCGTCGGCATCCAGCACGGTGGTCAGCCCGGCTCGGCGGGCGCGATCGAGGGCAATGTCGGCGCCGGCCGGCCAGCGGCTGTCGACCAGCACAGCGCCGGCATCGCGCAGGTCGTCCGATGGCAGGACGCTCGCGTCGGTCGATAGGCTGGTGCGATCCGAGACGATGCTGCGCTCGCCGCGCTTGTCGACCAGCACGATGGCGCGCAAGGTGCGCCCGTCGGCCAATACCGCAACGCCGCTGCAATCGACGCCGAATTGGCGCAGCTGGCAGAGGGCCGCCTGACCGGCGGCGTCGGATCCGACGCGTCCCCAGTAGGCCGCAGTTCCGCCAAGCCGGCAGATGGCGACCGCAGCCGTCGCCGCCGGCCCGCCGTAGCGCTGTTGATAGCCGAGCACGCCGGTCTTGATGCCGGATGCGGGCAACGATTCGACCTGGAAAACCTCGTCGTGCACCAGATTGCCGACGCATACAATCTTGCGCGCCTTCATTACCGCAGCCTAGCTTTGCCATTGCTCGATCACCGCCGATGATGCAGCAAGCTTTCTTTTTCGCAATATGCATTTTCGCAATCGCACGCGGCGCTTGACGCCACGGCAAAACTTTGGGCCTTACCCCGCCATGAGCGACCTGAACAAGCGCCATAGCGAAATCCTGGATATTCTGTCGCGCCGCGGCTACGCGGCGATCGAAGAGCTGGCGGCCACCTTCAAGGTCACGCCGCAGACCCTGCGCCGCGACCTGCAGGAGCTGTCGGACCGCGGTTTGCTCAGACGCCACCATGGGGGTGCCAGCGCCAACCTGAGCACGGCCAACGCCGACTACGATTTGCGTCACGTCGAGACGGCTAAGGAAAAAGCTGCGATCGGTCGCGCCGCTGCCGAACTTGTCAGGCCCGGCAGCTCCATGTTCTTGACGCCGGGGACAACCATCGACGCCCTGGCGAAGGCCATCGCTGAGCGAGCTCTTAGCGGCTTGCGCATCTTCACCAACAGTACGACTGCGGCATCGGCGCTCGAACGTTGCCCGGGCATCGCCATCCAGATCACCGGCGGCTTGTGGATGGGCCACAACCGCGCGGTCGCCGGTGCCGCGGCGGCGGCGGCTGTCGAGAATTATCGGTGCGACTTGCACATGATGAGTATCGGCGGAATTGATTCCAGCGGTAACCTGCTCGAGTACAAGGACGATGAAACCATCGTTGCGCGCGCCATGCTCGCAAATGCGCGGCGTTGTGTGCTGTTGGTCGACCACACGAAGTTTGCTCGCGTTGCAACCTGCCGGGTGGCGCATCTGCGCGATATCGATACGCTTGTCACCGACCGTCCGCCGCCGGCAGTCATACGAGGCATGCTGGAAGGCGCCGGGTGCGAACTGATCGTCGCTGCGCCAGAAACGGATTGACGCCATTTTGTGAAATGGCATGTCGCCGGTCGATGCACGGCCCTGACTAGAAGCTCCTTGCCCTCGCCGCGCCGACCACCCGCCGTTCCAGATTCTCAAAGTTCGCAACCATGCGCTGCGTAATCAGCGATATTAGGTAGAACCCAAGTTCGTGGTTGTCGTTGCACAGGGCGATGACACGGTCCTCGGCAATCGCCATCAGGTCCACAGGGGTGATCGCGACGGCGGTTGCGAGGCGCGCCTTATGGGGAGAAAAAACTCCGATCTCCCCGATTATGCCGCCGTCGCTTACTTCGACGTTGAGCTCTGTCAACCGCACGGTGCCCGCGGTTATCAGAAATAGCTCGCGAGCTGCATCGCCCTTGCAAAAGATGGTTGCCCCATTCTCGTAGCTTCGCAAACTGGCATGCGGCAAAAGACTATCGAAGCTGAGGTCGCCATTCGTCGCGCTACGAACTCTCCTCAGCAATTGCAGCGCCTGCTGCAATCGCCAGGCATTGAGAGGCAGAAGGCCCAGGTGCAAGATGAAGATTGGGGCCATTCCGCCCACATAGCCATAACCAATGAAAGCGATGTTGCTGGCCATGGCCACCAGCCGCAGCGGTACCATCGTCCGCATTGAGAACGTGATGAACACCAGCGCCGCCGCCAGGTAGCCGATGCCTTCTGCCCAAGGGTCACCCATCTTCCTACCTGCCAGATGCAAGCGACGCGCTGCCTTCACGACCGCCGTGGCGCAGACAAGCAGTTGGTCGCCG
>DASTOW010000324.1:0-15316 GCA_035762425.1 Hyphomicrobiaceae bacterium
AGCCTGATGCCGCCAGCCCGAAGTTCAGTGCGAGCAGCAATCGTCCGGCTTCTTCATCCGAGGCCTCGACGGTGATCGGGCCTTGGATGCTGGTCGTTTCAAGGTCGCGCGCGGTCAGGGTGTCCCTGAGGGCAAAGACGAAGATGTTGGATGAACCTTGCATGGCCCCCTCCCTCAGCTGCAACCGCTCGTGCCGCCGCACGTGTCGCACTTCAGGCAGGTGCCGTTGCGCACCAGGGTGAAGTTGCCGCACTCGCGGCAGTTCTCGCCCTCGTAGCCCTTGACCTTTGCCTCGGCGCGACGGTCGGCCTCCAGGTTGGCCTTGCCGATTTTCGCTTTGGCACGGGCGTCGAGTTGGTCCTGCAGCTGCCGCGCCAGCTCGCGCACCTCCGTCTGGCCGAGCGCCACCGCCTGCTCTTCGTGCAGGGCAGTGAGCGCGCCGACCGCCGTTTCCATGCGCGCCTTGGCCGGCTGGAACGCGGTTGCCACTTCGTGCTGCAGCGAGGCGACCGGGCTGTCCGGGTCCGCCTGCACGGTTGCCACCGCCACCGCACTGCTGGACGAGCGCAACGCGAACACCCGGCTTTCCTGTCCGCGCAGCAATCCGCGCGACAGATACTTGGCTGCCGGCGGCGGCTCGCGATTCTCCTCCAGCGCCTCGTCGGACGAGCCAAGCCCGGTGTTGGCGACTTCGCTCACGTCGACGTGGGCCAGATCGTGTCGGCCGAGATACGACACGGCAAGCTCACGGAAGATGTAGTCGAGGATCGACGTGGCGTTCTTGATGGTGTCGTTGCCCTGCACCAGGCCGGCCGGTTCGAAGCGCGTGAACGTGAAGGCATCCACGTACTCATCGAGCGGCACGCCGTATTGCAGGCCGAGCGAGATGGCGATGGCGAAGTTGTTCATCAGGCTGCGGAAGGCGGCGCCTTCCTTGTGCATGTCGATGAAGATCTCGCCCAGCCGCCCGTCCTCGTACTCACCGGTATGGAGATACACCTTGTGGCCGCCGACCGTGGCCTTCTGCGTGTAGCTCTTGCGCCGGTTGGGCAGCTTCTCGCGCTGACGCACCCGCTCCACGATGCGCTCGACGATCCGCTCCGCCGCCACGGCTGCGCGCGCCGCCATCGGCTTGTCGGCCAGCATCTGCTCGACGACTTCGTCAGCTTCATCTTCGTCATCGGCCAGCAGCTGGGCGTTGAGGGGCTGCGACAGCTTGGAGCCGTCGCGGTAGAGCGCGTTGGCCTTCAGCGCCAGCCGCCACGACAACATGTAGGACTCCTTGCAGTCCTCCACCGTCGCCTCGTTGGGCATATTGATGGTCTTGGAGATGGCGCCCGAGATGAACGGCTGGCTGGCCGCCATCATGTGGATGTGGCTCGCCGCCGAAAGGGAGCGCTTGCCCTTGCGTCCGCAGGGGCTGGCGCAATCGAATACGGCAAGGTGCTCAGCGACGATGTGCGGCGCACCTTCCAGCGTCATCGCTCCGCACACATGCTCGTTGGCGGCTTCGATGTCCTTCTTGGAGAAGCCGAGGTGGCCGAGCAGGTCGAAGCCCGGCGCATTGACCGCGTCCGCCGGGATTTGCAGCGTGTCGGTCAGGAAGTCCTCGCCCAGCGTCCACTTATTAAAGACGAACGAGATGTCGAACGCCGTCTTCACCGACGCTTCGACCTTCTGCAGGGCCTGGTCGGTGAAGCCGCGCGTCTTGAGTGTGGTGTGGTTGATGGCGGGCGCCTGCGCGAGCGAGCCGTGGCCCACGGCGTAGGCTTCCATCTCCGCGATCTCGGCCTCGCCGTAGCCCAGCGTCCTGAGCGCCTCCGGCACCGCCTGATTGATGATCTTGAAGTAGCCGCCGCCGGCCAGCTTCTTGAACTTCACCAGCGCAAAGTCGGGCTCGATGCCGGTGGTGTCGCAATCCATCACCAGGCCGATGGTACCGGTCGGCGCGATCACCGTGGTCTGCGCGTTGCGATAGCCATGCTCCTGGCCGAGTGCGATGGCGCTGTCCCAGGCGCGCTTGGCCGCTTCCACCAGCCGGTCGTCCGGGCACTGCGCCACATCGAGCGGCACGGGCAGCGTGGCGAGCTTCTCGTAGCCCTCCTTGTGACCGTAGGCCGCGCGGCGATGGTTGCGGATCACGCGTAGCATGTCCTGCGCGTTGGGCTCGTATCCCGGGAAAGCCCCCAGCTCCTTGGCCATTTCCGCCGAGGTGGCATAGGCGACGCCCGTCATGATGGCCGAGATGGCGCCGCAGATGGCGCGGCCCTCGGCGCTGTCGTAGGGGATGCCCGAGGCCATCAGGCAGCCGCCGATGTTGGCAAAGCCCAGCCCCAGGGTGCGATAGCGATAGCTGAGCTCGGCGATCTTCTTCGAAGGGAATTGGGCCATCAGCACCGACACCTCGAGCGCGATGGTCCACAGCCGGCAGGCATGCTCGAAGGCCTCGACGTCGAAGCGTTTGTCGGCATCGCGGAACATCATCAGGTTCAGCGAGGCGAGGTTGCACGCCGTGTCGTCGAGGAACATGTACTCCGAGCACGGGTTGGACGCGCGGATCGGTCCCGACTTCGGGCAGGTGTGCCAGTCGTTGATGGTGGTGTGGAACTGGATGCCGGGATCGGCCGAAGCCCAGGCCGCGTAGCCGACCCTATCCCACAGCTCGCGCGCCTTCAGCGTCTTGACGGCCTTGCCGCCGAGCCGCGCGGTCAGAGCCCAGTCCCCGTCCTCGACCACCGCGTTCAGGAACTCGTCCGTCACGCGCACCGAGTTGTTGGAGTTCTGGCCGGCCACCGTGAGGTAGGCCTCGCTGTCCCAGTCGGTGTCGTAGGTCGGGAATTCCAGGTCGGTGTAGCCCTGGCGCGCGAACTGGATGATGCGGCGGATGTAATTGTCCGGCACCAGGTCACGGCGCGCGTCCTTGATGGCGCGCTTGAGCGCCGGATTTTTCGCTGCGTCATAGCAGTCATCGCCGTCGGCCTCGCAGTTGACGCAGGCCTTCATGATGGCCTTGAGGCGCTTCTGGCAGATCTTGGAGCCCGTCACGAGCGCCGCGACCTTCTGCTCTTCCTTCACCTTCCAGTCGATGTAGGCCTCGATGTCGGGGTGATCGATGTCGACCACCACCATCTTGGCGGCGCGACGCGTGGTGCCGCCCGACTTGATGGCGCCGGCCGCGCGGTCGCCGATCTTCAGGAAGCTCATCAGGCCCGACGACTTGCCGCCGCCCGACAGCTTCTCGTTCTCCGAGCGCAGCTTGGAGAAGTTGGAGCCGGTGCCCGAGCCATACTTGAACAGGCGCGCCTCGCGCACCCACAGATCCATGATGCCGTTCTCGTTGACGAGATCGTCCTCGATCGACTGGATGAAGCAGGCGTGCGGCTGCGGATGCTCGTAGGCCGACGTCGACGAGGTCAGCTCGCCGGTAACGTGGTCGACGTAGAAGTGGCCCTGGCCGGGACCGTCGATGCCGTAGGCCCAGTGCAGGCCGGTATTGAACCACTGCGGACTGTTGGGTGCGCCGAACTGCATGGCCAGCATGTAGCGGTGCTCGTCGAAGAAGGCGCGTGCATCGTCCTCGCTGGTGAAGTAGCCGCCCTGCCAGCCCCAGTACGTCCACGTGCCGGCCAGCCGGTCAAACACCTGCCGCGCATCGGTCTCGCCGGTGTAGCGGGCCTTCTCGGGCAGTTCCCCCAGCGCCCGCTCATCGGCCGCCGAGCGCCACAGCCAGGACGGAACCTGCGTCTCCTCCAGGCGCTTCAGGCGTGCGGGCACGCCGGCTTTGCGGAAATACTTCTGCGCCAGGATGTCGGCCGCCACCTGGCTCCAGTGCTCGGGAACCGAAAAGTTCTCCAGGCGGAACACAACCGAGCCATCCGGATTCTTGATCTCGGACGTGGCGCGGCGGAACGGGACCTTGTCGTAGGGTGACTTGCCCGCCGTCGTGAACCGCCGTTTGATTTGCATGTCTTGCCCCCGTTTGGACGTTCGTCGCGCCAGCGGCCGAAAGCGGCGCGGATGTTGCTCCTGATCTACGCAACGCAACGCAACGGCACGCGGCACACAGCAGCCCGGCCGCGCGAACGAGCGCGGGAGAACGCGTCGGAGCTACTGGGAAAGCCACACCAAAGGACACACAAACTCAGCCCACGCGACGGAGCTCTTCATCCCCGTCCCGCCGTGGCGCCCGCCACGTCCCCCCTACCACGTTGAGGGCCCGTGCAGGTCTTGTTTGATGAGGGCTACCCAGCCGGTCGACTGGCGCCCGCGATACGCAAACTATGACGATTCGGAGGCTGTCGTCCACGAGGCCTTGTGGGTGTAGATGGCACCCAGCCACTACATCTAGTGTCCGACCAAAACTGGGAGGAACCTGTGGGCGAATCGCGCGCAGAGCCGTGTGGCTGCTGGAGTTTGGGCGCCTGGAACCTTGCCTGGTCGACCCCGCAACTGCGAAAAAATCATCTCGCCGGTGCGCCGAGGAAGCCTATCCCGATTCCTTTGCCACGCTCTGTGGCAGTTCTGCCGCGGCATGGACAGGGGCGCTCGCGGGTGCCATAAGCGCTGTATCATGCGAGCGCGCGGCGCCTCGCAAACGAGACCCAAACATGAGCGTTTTCAGCGAGATTTTCAGCTGGTGGGGCGGCAATACCTGGTCCAACCGGATCTACACCGCCTTGCGGGGCAAGCTGGTCGGCAGCGACGCCGCCGGCAACCGCTACTACATCCAGAGCAAGGGCATCGGCCCCCTTGGGGTGCCGCGCCGCTGGGTAATCTATAGCAACGGTGCGGAAGCTTCACAGGTGACGCCTGACTGGCATGGCTGGCTGCACTATACGGTGGACACGCCGCCGACCGAGCAGGACTACCAGCCGCGGCCCTGGCAGAAGCCGCACCAGATGAATCAAACGGGCACCGCCCAGGCCTACCGCCCACGCGGCAGCATCCTGGCCAGTGGTCGACGCCCCAAGGCCACCGGCGACTACAAGCCCTGGCGTCCGAGCTGACCAACCGGCGGGGGCATAGGCGTCACGGTGGCGCCTTGCTAGGTCGCAAGTTTATGGCTGCTATGGCAATTGGCGATTCGAACGGCACTTTGGCAATGCGCTCAGCCGACCGGCAAAGCCTCGCTCCCGCAGTTCCGCGCTTGCTCGTCATGCTCGCACTGGGCTGCGCTGTGCTGGGTCTGGACCCGGCGCCGGCGGCCGCGCAGCGCATCGAGAACACGGTCGCCATCTTTGCCGCGCTCGACAAGGTGACGGCCAAGATCTCCAAGTTGGAAGTGCCGCTCAACCAGACCGCCAAGTTCGGCGCCCTCAAGATCACGCCGCGCGCCTGCTACACGCGCGCGCCCACCGAGCCGCCCAAGACCACCACCTTCGTGGAGGTCGACGAAGTGATGCTCGACGACAAGGAAAAGCGTATTTTTGCGGGCTGGATGTTCGCCGATAGTCCCGGCCTCAACGCGGTCGAGCATCCAGTGTTTGACGTGTGGCTGACGGACTGCACGGCTCCGGTGCGGACCGCTGCGCCCAAGGCCGGCCCGAGCGTCCCCTCAGCCAGTGGCGGCGGCCAGCCGGGCGCCACCGGCGACCCATCGTTGCCGACCGAGGCCGAGCCGCGTCGGCGCCGTCCGCCGCGTTGATCTTCAACGGTTGAAGCGAACCGGCACGCCGTGGGTGATGTCGAGAATCTGATCCGGGTGCGCGTTGACCGGTAGCCGCAGAAAGTCGGCGTCGTGCGACAGCGCCGTCTCGAGCAGCGTGTGAAATTCGGCGCGATCGATCTCGATGGTTCCGAACTGACGCAGGTGCTCGGTCACAAACTGCGTGTCGAGCAGCGAAAAGCCGCCGTGGATGAGGCGCGCGCACAGATAGACCAGGGCGACCTTGCTGGCGTCGCGCTCGGTCGAGAACATGCTTTCGCCGAAGAACGCGCCCGACATGGCCACGCCGTAAAGGCCGCCAACCAGCCTGCCATCGAGCCAGGTCTCGATGGTGTGGCAATAGCCGCTGGTATGCAGGTCGCGGTAGAGCGCGCGGATCTTCGGGTTGATCCAGGTCGTGCGCCGGCCGGGCCGCGAGGCGGCGCAGCCGTCGATCACCGCCTCAAAATCGCTGTCGATGCGCACCTCGAATAGACCCTGGCGGATGGTCTTGGCCAGACGGCGTGGTATGTGCACCTGATCGAGCATAAGGATGCCGCGCTGCTGCGGCTCGATCCAATAGAGGGCGGGGTCGTCGGCGCTTTCCGCCATGGGGAAGATGCCGCACGTGTAGGCCTTCAGCAGAACCTGCGGCGTGATCTCGATGACGATGTCGTCGCGCGAAGTCATGACGGCACTCTGGGCCGGGCGAGTATGGCCGGCATTACCTTTCAAGCAATTATGGTTTTTGGAGGAATTTTTCCAGCCAGTGAATGTCGTAGAGGCCGTTGGCGATATCGGGCTGCTGCACCAGGTCGGCAAACAGGGGAATGGTGGTTTGAATGCCGTCGATCACAAACTCCGAAAGGCAACGCTTTAGCCGCATCAGGCACTCGTTACGGTTCTTGCCGTGCACAATCAACTTGCCGATCAGGCTGTCGTAATTGGGCGGGATGCGGTAGCCCTGGTAGGCGCCGCTGTCGACGCGCACCCCGAGCCCGCCCGGCGGATGCCAGTAGGTGATGGTGCCTGGCGACGGCATGAAGGTGCGTGGGTTCTCCGCGTTGATGCGGCATTCGATGGCATGGCCCGAGAACGTCAACTCCTCCTGGGTCAGCGTCAGCGGGGCGCCTGAGGCGATGCGGATCTGCTCGATGACGAGGTCTAGTCCGGTGATCGCCTCGGTGACCGGATGCTCCACCTGCAGGCGCGTGTTCATCTCGATGAAGAAGAACTCGCCGTCCTCGTACAGAAACTCGACCGTGCCGGCGCCGCGGTACTTGAGCTTCTGCATCGCCCTGGCGACGGTGGCCCCGATCGTCTTGCGCTGCTCGGCATTGAGCGCGGGCGAGGGCGCTTCCTCCCAAACCTTCTGATGTCGGCGCTGCAACGAGCAGTCGCGCTCGCCCAGATGGATGGCATTGCCTTTGCCGTCGCCGAACACCTGGATCTCGATGTGGCGCGGCTTGGATAGGTACTTCTCGATGTATACGCTGTCGTCGCCGAAGGCGGCCTTGGCCTCCGCGCGCGCTGTCTTCATGGCGAGGTCGAGCTCGTCTGCGGACCGAGCAACCTTCATGCCGCGGCCGCCGCCGCCGGCCGCCGCCTTGATGAGCACGGGAAAGCCCATCTGCTTGGCGACTTTGAGCGCCTGCTGTTCGTTGGTGACCGCGCCGTCCGAGCCCGGCACCACCGGGATGCCGAGGCGCTTGGCGGTCTCCTTGGCCTCGATCTTGTCCCCCATGATGCGGATGTGCTCGGAGGTCGGCCCGATGAACGTGATGCCGTGCTCCTCCAGGATCTCCGCGAAGCGGGCGTTCTCCGACAGGAAACCGTAGCCCGGGTGGATGGCATCCGCCCCGGTGATCTCGCAGGCAGCCAGCAGGCGCGGAATATTGAGATAGCTTTCGGCGGCCGGTGGCGGGCCGATGCACACGCTCTCATCGGCGAGCCGCACATGCATGGCGTCGGCGTCCGCCGTCGAATGCACTGCCACCGTGGCGATGCCGATCTCCCGGCAGGCGCGTTGCACCCTGAGCGCGATCTCGCCGCGATTGGCGATCAACACCTTGTCGAACATCAGGTCGAGCCGGCTCCGGCGGTTGGGCGGGTGTCTGGTCCGCTACTCGATGATCGCCAGCGGCTCGCCGAATTCGACGGGCTGGCCGTTGGTGACGAGAATGGCGGTGACCGTGCCGGCCTTGCTGGCGGGTATGTGGTTCATCGTCTTCATCGCCTCGATGATCATGATCGTCTGGCCCTGGGCGACCCGCGATCCAATCTCGATGAACGCGGCCGCGCCCGGCTCCGGCGCCAGATAGGCCGTTCCCACCATCGGCGACTTGACGGCGCCTGGATGCTTGGCCGGATCGTCAACCGCCTTTTTGGGCGCGGCTTCAGCCGGCTGCGCCATCGTCTGATGGACGGCCGCCTGCGCCGGCATGGCGATGGTGGCGGCCTCGATGGCCATGCGCCGCGCCACCCTGACGCGTACGCCCTCACGTTCGATCTCGATCTCGCCGAGGCCGGTCTCGTCCAGCAAGGCCGCAAGCTCCCGCACGAGAGTCTGCTCAGGGCCGCCTTTTGCCTTCACGTCTTTGGCCATGCGCCGTTCTTCGCCCCCTTTCGCGCTTAGCTCTCGACAGGCTGGTGAGCGCCCGGCAGCCTCAGGTTCGATCCATTGCGCGCTAGGATCGGCTTCAACATCGGGCTGCCGTCTGCGAGTTGCCGTACCGGGAAACACTGGGAAAGCCGCGGGCTTTCAACCAATGGCCCGTTTATCAGCTTTCCTGCCTAAGTGAAAGAGCGCCTCTGCAGTTCTGCAGAAGCGCTTGGCTTTGGCCTTAACATACGGATGAAGCTTGGTTTTTCAGCAGACCTTGCAACCTTCCTTGCGCACATCGGCGACGTTCTTGCCCAGCAGCTCGGCGAGGTTCTCCGGTGCACCCGGAATGATGCGGTCGCCGACGATGAAGTGTGGCGTTCCCTGAATGCCCATTTTGGTCGCGAGCTTGCGCGTGTCGTCGATCTCCTTCTTGACCTCGGCCGAGGCCATATCCTTCTTGAGCTTGGTCATGTCGAGACCGAGCTTTTCGGCGACCTTGAGCGCGCTTGCTTCGTTGGCCTGGCCCTGGGATTCGAGCATGGCGCGATGGAATTCCCAGTACTTGCCCTGCATCTTAGCGGCCAGCGCAACGCGCGCAGCTTCCTCGGAGCCCTTCGACAGGATCGGGAACTCCTTCAGCACCAGCTTGACCTGCTTGTCCTTCTCGATCGCCTGCGCGACGTCGCCAAAGGCTTTCTTGCAGTAGCCGCAGTTGTAATCGAAGAACTCGATCATGGTCACGTCGCCCTTGCTATTGCCGGCAATCGGCGACGTGGTCGGCCGGAACAGCTCGTCGGCGTTCTCCTTCACGGCCACCGCCATGCGCTCGGCCTGGATCTTGTCCATCTTGGCTTCGAGCACATTGTTGACCTCGAGCATCAGCTCGGGATTGTTCAGCAGATAGTCCTTGATGATGGCCTCGATGGCCTTGCGCTGGCTGTCACTGAACGCGGCGCCGCCGGCCGGTGCCTCCTGCGCCTTGGCTGTGCTGGTCAGCAAGGCGACCGCATCTGCGCCCGACCTCGCCGCCTCGCTGCTGTTCTTGCCGATGGCGAGCGTCGCGCCGACCAGCAGGATGGCTGGAACGAGCAGCAGGGCGCCCTTTTTGGAGGTCACTCCGTCGAGGATCGTTGCAACGAGGCTCTGCGTCATTTCGCTGGGTCTCCTGGGTCGGCCGGCCTGGCGGACCTGCTCAGTTCTGCTGTTTCTGTTTGGTGGTGCTTGCGATGTCCTCGGCCCTCAGCCACTTCGGAGAGCCGGCCTTCAATTGCATCTGCGCGCGCTTGGCGAACCGGTATGCATCCTGGTTGTTGGCGCTGAGCAGGCTCAGCTCGGCGCGCGCCAAGTCGGCCTCCGCCACCATCTTCTTGCGGTAGTAGGCCTCGGCCAGGATGCGGTAGGCGTTACCATCCTCCTTCTCGGTGATGATGGCCCGTTCGATCAGCTGGATCACCTCGTCGTTGGATTTGGCATCTTCGCTCGACCGGTATATCGCATCGGCCAGCTGGATCTGCACCTGCGGCCCCTTGCCCTTCAGGATCTCGATGGCCCGGCGCAGCGGCGGCACGGCTTCCTTGGCTTTGCCCGCCGTGAGCAGCACTTGACCCTTCAGCTCCCAGAAATAGGGTGAATCGGGCCGTTCCCGCAGCAGCGCATCGATATCGCCCATGGCGTTGGCGCTGCAGAAGCTGGGGCTCGTGCAGTTGCGGGCGATGGCACGTGCATAGCGCGCCGGCAAGCTATTGTCCGACACGGGGTAGCGGCGATAGGTCTCCTGGTTCGGGCGCGTGAAGCCGAACAGCTTGGCGCGCACCAGGTCGTGCCGCTGCTGCAGGTCGGGGGTGTCGCGAACGTTGGCATAAGGGCTTCTCTCCACCAGGTCGCGCAGCTGGCGGATACGCGTGGTCTCGGTGGGATGGCTCTGCATGTAGGGATCGCCGTAGCTGCCGAGATTGTTGCGCGCCAGGCGCTCGAAGGTCTCGAGCATGCCGCGACCGGACTGCTTGGAGGCCGATAGGTACTCAAGCCCGGCCTGGTCTGCCGCGGCTTCCTGCGACCGCCGCTTGAGCAGGAACGAGCGGATCACGGCGCTCTCCCCGCCCATCATGACGCCCTGGCCAAGACCGCCAAGCTCTTTGCCGGAGTCGCTGCCGGCCATGGCGCCGCCGACCATCAGGCCAATGCCAAGCAGTAGGAGCAGCAATTGCTGGCTCTGCGCCGTTTTCAGGTCGTTGCGCAGGGTCGCCGGGTGCGCGCCGGCAATGTGGCCGGTCTCGTGTGCGATGATGCCGATCACCTGGTTGGGCGTATCCGACTGCATCAGCGTTTCGGTGTGCATGAACACGTTGCGGCCGTCCATCACGAACGCATTGAAGGCGTCGCTCTGGACGATGCGCATGTCGATGTTCTG
Source organism: Hyphomicrobiaceae bacterium (assembly GCA_035762425.1). Taxonomy (GTDB): domain Bacteria; phylum Pseudomonadota; class Alphaproteobacteria; order Rhizobiales; family Hyphomicrobiaceae; genus AWTP1-13. The sequence goes on from DASTOW010000324.1 coordinate 10,660, forward strand.
CGATTCCAGGCCCGCAGCCCGGAAGATCGGCCTCGAATAGTCCTTGAGGAGTTCCTCGACCTCCGTGTCGCGGATCAGGCTGATCCGCTGCGCGCAAGCCGGCAGCACCGAGGACACGGCAACCGAGACGGCGCAAAGGACCGTCAGGAAGCCGCTGCCAAGCCTTCGCAGGCGGCGCCGGGAGGGCGCCAGCCTGGAACAGCGGTGCGCAATCAAGTCATCGAAACCTTTGGTCGCTGTCACGGCGCGAGACAAGGGATCCTCTGAGGTTTGTCACGGGCTGGTTGAGCGCGTCAGACGCCGTCAGCCTAGGCAATCTGTGCCTTGCCGACTATAAGCCCCGAGCCCGCGCCTGCCAAATGCACAGCAGGCCGTACTGCACAGGCCGAGCGGCCGCATGCCCTAGTCGGCGTCCGGTTAAGGTCGAACCATGTCAGTTTCAGGGCTGGGCTGCGACAGGAGCATCGTATGACAGGCGGGCGACGCAAATTGGGCGTGGAACCCACGCCCTTGCCTGAGGCCTCTCGGCGCAGCGGCGCTGTTCCGGCCTTCATCGTCATGGATGTTATGCAGGCCGCCGCCGACAAGGAAGCGCACGGCCAACGCGTCATTCACATGGAAGTGGGACAGCCCGGGACGCCGGCCCCACGTGCTGCCTTGCAGGCCGTACAGGGCTCGCTCGACCGCCAGACGCTGGGCTACACAATGGCGCTCGGCGTTCCGGCGCTACGGGCGCGCATCGCCCGCCACTATGGCGAGCGCTACGGCGTTGCCGTATCGCCGGAGCGCGTCATCGTGACGTCCGGTTCCTCGGCGGCCTTTGTGCTGGGCTTTCTGGCCTTGTTCGATGTCGGCGCCAAAGTAGGGTTACCGTCGCCTGGCTATCCCTGCTACCGCCATATCCTGACCGCGCTGGGCCAGACGCCCGTCATCCTCCAAACCGATGCCGCCTCGCGCTGGATGCCGACCGCCGCGCAAATCGAGGACTATGCCGGGCGCGAAGCTCTGGCCGGGCTCGTCATCGCCAGTCCCGCCAACCCGACCGGCACCATGCTGGAGCCTGGCCGGCTCGCCGAGATCGCCGCCGCTTGTGCGCGCAACCGCGTCTGGCTGGTGTCCGACGAAATCTACCACGGCCTCACCTACGGACCGCAAGAGGAGACCGCGCTCGCCTGTTCGGACCAGGCGATCGTCATCAATAGCTTTTCCAAGTATTTCTCGATGACCGGCTGGCGGGTCGGCTGGCTGGTCGTGCCCGAGGCTCTGGTGCGGCCCATCGAGCGGCTGGCACAGAACCTCTACATCTCGCCGCCTGCCGTATCGCAGGTGGCGGCGCTCGCATCCTTCGACGGCACCGATGAGTTGGAGGCCAACAAGCGCGTCTATGCCAGCAACCGAGCCTTGCTGCTTGCGGAGCTGCCGAAGGCCGGGCTCGAGCGGATCGTGCCTGCCGACGGCGCCTTCTACCTGTACGTCGATGTCGGTGCCTTCACGACCGACAGCGTGGCTTTTACCCGCGAGATGCTGGCCGATCTCGGCATCGCCGCGACACCCGGCGTTGACTTCGATGCCGAGCGCGGCGGCCGCTACGTGCGGTTCTGCTATGCCGGCACGACCGCCGATATGGCGGAGGCAGCGCGCCGGCTGCAGGGTTGGAGTCGCCTCAGGCAGCGCGCCTAGGGCCAGATCCGTTCGGATTTAGGTCCACACCCGCCGCAATCGATACGGCGCGGCCGCCACGGGCATCCCCGCCCTTTGCAGGCAGGGCGAGCAAGGCAGGGTGAGGCTCAGGTTCTCAAGCGCAAGTGCTGCCACTGAGAACCATCTCACGTTAGACACAGCCTGCCCGACCGCTGAGCGCGCTACTTGCAGGCGCGCGCGAAGGCGCGGCATTCGACCAGCACGGTCGGCACCTGGCACTTCTTGGTGACGGGCCCGATCTTCACGTTGTCGCCAAACTTGGCCTTGGCGGCGTTCTTCATGGCGGCCTCGGCCATGAAGGAGGCGAAGCTCTCGAGCGCGCCGGTGCCCCATCCGCCAAATCTCTGGCAGGTTTGCGCGGAGGCCGGTGCGACGCCTACCCCCACGGTGATGGCTGCGGCAGCCAATGTCGCGCGCGCGAATGCTTGCATGGCTCATCCCTCCGTCTCGCCGCCCAGCCGGCGTGCGACACTGTGGACCTGCCGGGGCAGGCCCACAAGGGCGCAGCCGGGGTGTGGGTCAATGTGACAGTGGGCCTGTGGCCGATCCGCTCGCCAACGGTCCCGCTGTCCGTCAGCCGAGCAGTTTGCGCTGCCACCAGCCCTTGCGGGCCGGCTGGTTTGGATCCTCTGGCGCTTCCTCCACCACCACGGACACCTTCTCCCGCGTCGTCGCTGACGCTGGCTCGCGTTGTGCGGGCTCGGTGGCGGCGGACGCCGGCCGGTGCTCGGTGTTGGGCGCCTGCCAGGCCGGCTCTCCCCCTGGTTCGGCACTGGCCGCTTCATACTGCCGCTCGTGTTGGCGCTCGTGTTGGCGCTCGTGCTCGTGCTGTTGCTCGTGTTGGCGTTCGGTCACGGTCGGTTCGGGATGCGGCTCGAACGTGTCCGGCGCGTCGCCGACGGGAGCCTCGGCGCCGTTGCCCTCGTGGGCGTCGGCCTCCTCTGCACCGCCTTCACGTGCGCCGTCGCGATCGCGGCCTCGTCTGCCACCGCGCCGGCCACGGCGGCGGCGGCGCCCGCGCCGCTCCGCGTTTTCGTCCTCGCCACGGCTCAGCGAGGGTTGCTCGCCAAGCCCCGCTGGCAGGTCGGAAGCCTCCTGCAGGTCGTCTGGCTGGTGGACCACATCCTCGACATCGGGCTCGTCGGTCCCGTTGCCATCGCCGTGATCCGCGCGCGCGCGCCGCTCGTGGCGATGCTCATGGCGATCATCGCGTCGGCCGCGCCGGCGCCGGCGCCGCGAGCGGCGGCCGCCGTCCTCACTCTCGCCTTCGCTGGACGCGGGCCTCGCCTCCTCGACGGCATCTTCCGCCTCGGCATCGCCCTCAAAACCCCACTCCATATTGACCACCGACGAGCGGTCCTGGCCCTTTTGCGGGGCCGCGGCCTGCACGGCCGACTTCTCGATGGCGAAATTGGCGCCCTGCATGCGGTCGCTCGCCTGCACCGTGATGATCAAGCTGTACCGCCGCTCCATGTCGGTTACGAACGGGCGCTTGTTATTGAGGATGTAAAGCGCCACATCGGCCGTCGTCACCGCCGTGATCGAGTTGCGCGAGTCGCGGATCAGGTGATCCTCCAGCGCGCGCAGCACGGCCAGCGCCACCGATTCCACGGAACGGATGATGCCGGTGCCCTGGCAATGCGGACACTGCGAGGTCGAGCCCTCCAGCACGCCGGTACGCAGGCGCTGGCGTGACATTTCCAGCAAGCCGAAATGACTGATGCGCCCCACCTGGATGCGGGCGCGATCGTGGCGCAGTGCATCCTTGAGCCGCCGCTCGACGGCCCGGTTGTTGCGCTTCTCCTCCATATCAATGAAGTCGATGACGATCAGGCCGGCCAGGTCCCGCAGCTTGAGCTGCCGCGCGATTTCGTCGGCAGCTTCCAGGTTGGTGTTGAGCGCCGTCTCCTCGATGGAGAACTCGCGTGTCGACTTGCCGGAGTTGACGTCGATGGAGACCAGCGCCTCGGTCTGATTGATGACCAGATAGCCGCCCGAGCGCAGGTTCACATAGGGGCTGAACATGGCGTTGAGCTGGCGTTCGATCTGGAAGCGATTGAACAGCGGCTCGGGTTCATCGTATTTGATGACGTTCTTGGACTGGCTCGGCGACAGCATGCGCATGAAGTCGGCCGCTTCCTTGTGGGCCGCATCCCCGCCGACCAGGATCTCGTCGATGTCCTTCGAATACAGATCGCGGATCGACCGCTTGATCAGGTTGCCTTCCTCGTAGACGAGGCAGGGCGCGGTCGACTGCAGGGTCATGTCTCGCACGTTCTCCCACAGCCGCAGCAGGTATTCGAAATCGCGCTTGATCTCCTGCTTGGTGCGGGCCGCGCCGGCCGTGCGGATGATGAGCCCCATGCCTTCCGGCACTTCGAGCTCATGCGCGATGGCCTTGAGGCGTTTCCGGTCCTGCGGTTGGGTGATCTTGCGCGAGATGCCGCCGCCACGGCCGGTGTTGGGCATCAGCACGGTGTAGCGGCCGGCCAGCGACAGATAGGTGGTGAGAGCCGCGCCCTTGCTGCCGCGCTCCTCCTTGACGACCTGAACCAGGATGATCTGCCGCCGCTTGATCACCTCCTGGATCTTGTAGGAACGCATGCGCCGGCGCGGACGCTCGGGCACTTCCTCCAGGGCGTCCTCGGAGCCGACCTGCTCGACATCCCCCGAGTTGACCGTCTCGGGCGCTTCGGCGGGCTCGCTGGCAATCTCTTCCACGTGGCCGGCTGCCGCATCTTCGGCGTGCGTGTCGCCGTTGCCGTCGGCGGAGCCTTCTGCGGCATGATTGGCCGGCTCTGCGGGAGCCGGCAGCTCGATTGCCTCGCTGGTGACTGGCTCATGCACCAGGTCGGCGGCATCGCCATCGCTGTGGGCGGCCGCGCGCGCGCGGCCGTGCTCATCGTCCTGGTGTGGATCCTCAGGTGTCTCGCCCGGGTCCGCATCGGAGGCGGCA
>DASTOW010000325.1:0-4760 GCA_035762425.1 Hyphomicrobiaceae bacterium
TGCTTGCGCACCCGCCACCTCAACAGATCACCGCTTGGTAGCGCTCAGACCCTCAGCTGCGGCCGAGCACCGTCACCTTCACCCGGGCGATGCCCTGGCCCTGCATGCCGATCACGCCGGCTGCCGCCTTAGACAGGTCGATGATGCGACCGGCCACATAGGGTCCGCGGTCGTTGATCCTGACGTCGACCGACTTGCCATTGCCAAGGTGCGTGACGCGCACCTTGGTTCCGAACGGCAGCGTCTTGTGCGCCGCCGTCATGGCATTCGGGTTGAACCAGCCACCGGCAGCAACGCGTTGGGGCTGCCAGTAGAACGAGGCAATGCCCTGCAGCACCGAGCCGATCGGATCGGAGCTCCAGCTGCGCTGGGCGGCCACCTTCCGCTTGCTGCTCTGCTTGGCGTAGCGCTTCTTGCCGCTGCGCTGTGCGTAGTGCTTCTTGCCCTTGCTGCGCACGTAGTGCTTGCGCTTGCCATAATTGGCCGTACGCACCGTGCTGCGCTTGGTATAGCGCCGCTTCTGCGTGTAGGTCTCGGAATACCGGCGGCGCTCCGAATAATAGCCCCAGGTCTCGCCGTCGTTGACGGATGCGCGGGCTACCCGCTGGCGGTTCAAGTGTGTGCCGGAGTCCTGATAGGACGCCGCCCGATCGCGGCGGGCCGTCTCGCGGGCATCATCGCTGATGGCCGCCGATGCGGGTGCTGAGCCCGCGAACCCGATCGCGAACACAAGCACGAGGGACAACACGAACGATTTCATACCTTCATCTCCTTTGCGCATGACGAGCTGGTGCTGGAGTGTTGAGGGCAACAATCGGAGGTTGCAGAGACGCGAGGCGCACCTCTGGCGACCACCAACGATTTGTTGAAGTTTTAAAGCGGTGTTTTGTGCCCGAATTAACTTGTTCCCAGAACCAGTCGCCGGAACCCGCTGACGCGCTGCCAAATTCCTCCTGGCGGCGCTTCCGGCGCGCGAAACCGAGCAATTCAACCTTTATTGGTCAACCCGAAATTATGAACTAGATTCATGGGTTTGCCGCATGGAGTTTAAATGCGACATGAAAATCCGTGCGTTTTCAATACGTCGCCTCCGACCGTGGTCCATCGGCCACGCGACAATAGGCGCCAGACATTCGTCTTAGGACGGTCAGCCCTGCGTCTAAAGCGGCCCTGGGTAGCCGCCGCCGTCGATCAGCAGGTTCTGCGCGGTGATGTATCCAGCGTGAGCTGAGCAAAGAAACGCGACGGTTGCCCCGAACTCATCGGTGGTGCCGAAGCGGCCGGCAGGCACCGCCGCCTTGCGCTCGGCGTCGATCACGGAAATGGACACCTTGCGCACCTCCGCCATCTTGGCACCGGTGCCGCGCAGCCGGTCGGTATCGAATGGTCCCGGCAGGATGCCGTTGATGGTCACATTTGACCTAGCGGCCTTGCGCGCCAGAACGGTAACGGCACCGGTCAGGCCCAACCTGGCGCCGTTGGACAGCTCGAGGGTCGAGATCGGATTCTTGATCGAGGCCGACGTGATGTTAACGATGCGGCCGAAGCCGCGCTCCATCATTCCGTAGACGGTGGCATGGATCAGCGCGATGGGCGTGAGCATGTTGCCCTCCACTGCCTTGCGCCAATCCTCGAGCGAGAAATTCTTGAAGTCTCCCGGAGGCGGTCCGCCGGCGTTGTTGATCAGGATGTCGGGATTGGGGCACGCCTTGAGCAGCGCCGCGCGGCCCGCCTCCGTCGTCACATCGCAGGCAACCGGCGTGACCTTGACGCCGAACTGGCCGAGCTCCTTGGCCGTGGCGTTGAGGGCATCCGCGCCACGCGCGCAGATGGTCACGTCGACGCCCTCGCGGGCCAGCGCGGTCGCGCATCCCTTGCCGAGGCCTTTCGAGGCCGCACAGACAATGGCCGTCTTGCCCTTGATGCCGAGATCCATGGAATCCTTCCTCATCCTCGCGCCGTAGTTGGCCGAACATGCCCGCCCGCGCCGCATGGATCAAGCCTGTCTGCAACCCTTGACGTCCGTACGCTTTGCGGAAATTTTTCAACGCAAGGGCTCAACCGCGATTGCCCCGCGAGCCTGCGGCCCAAATAGCGCGTCCTGTGCCTCTCGCGCGAGGCGGACGCATGATGCCCTCAACCACCAAAACCACGGCTGCCCGGCACCGCCTCGGGGTCCCGACTTCCCCCCATCATCGATGTGCGCACGGACGAGGACTTGGCGCGGCTGCACAACCTCGCGGGCGGGCTAGCGGCGGGATGGCTGTTCGTGCTGCCCGGTGCAGGTGCTGGTGTAGTCGGCCATTGAGCTCGCCGCCTACGTCGGCTGGCGCCTCTGGTCTGCGCAGCAGCATGCAGAAGTTCAGTGCATTGCGGTAGCGCGGCTCGTCGATCCATTTGCGCTTCTGGATCGGCCGATTCTCTTTGCCCAGTCCGGCAAGCTGCCGGTCGCGGCCGCCAGTTAGCCGGGCATCTTGTCGCTGAACAGCACGCCGCCCTTGGCCTTCGAGGTCTTGGGCGATTCCACGATCTGCACCATGACGGCCTCGGGGCCGACATTGAAGTTGCGCACGACCGCATCGGTGATCTCCTTCACGAGCGCGCGCTTCTGGTCGATGGTGCGCCCTTCGACGGCGTAGACGTAGATTTCCGGCATGGCGGATCCTCCAATTCACTGGCGCATTGCGCGCACAGATCGCATTCGCTTACAACCAGCCCTTGCGCCGGAAATAGAGCCACGGCAGCACGCCCGCCGCCACCATCAGCCCCAGCGCCAAGGGATAGCCATAAGTCCATTCGAGCTCCGGCATATGCTTGAAGTTCATGCCGTAGATGGTGCCGACGAGCGTCGGCGGCAGCAGGATCACGGCCAGCACCGAGAAGATCTTGATGATGGTGTTCTGCTCGTTGCTGATCATGCCGAGTGTCGCATCGAGCAGGAAGGTGATCTTGGTTGAGAGGTAGCCGATATGGTCGGCCAGCGACTGCACGTCGCGATGGGCCGTCTTGACGCGCGCCCGCAACGGCTTGTCATCGCCGCGCTCGCTCATGACATGGGTCAGATAAGTTAGCACGCGGTCCAGGGTGAGGAGGCTCTCGCGCGACCTTGAGGTGAGTTCCCCTTCGCGGCCGATGGTGCGGATATTCACGTCGAACCGGCGCGAGCGAGTGCGCTCGCCACCCTTGATGCCGAAAATCATCTGCGAGAGCTTGTCGACCTCGCCCTGGATGCGCTCGACCCGATCCGCCTCGCGATCGATGATGGCTTCGAGCAAGCCTGTCAAAATGGCAATGCCCGAGATGCAGGGTGCATCCTTCTTCTGCGCGCGGTTGACGAAGATCTGGAAGGCGCGCGGCTCGGCGTAGCGCACCGTGACGAGGCGATTGCCGGCGAGAATGAATGTCACGGGCGTTGCCGTCAGCGTCTCGAGGCCCTCCGACTGATGCAATACGATCGCCGTCATGACATGCGCGCCGCCCTCCTGGTACACGCGGCTCGACGCCTCAATCTCGGCCATCTCCTCGCGCGTCGGCACCAAAATGCCGAGCGCCTGCTCTACCAGCAGGTCCTCGTCCTTGCTCGGCTTTTGCAGATCGATCCACACGGTGGCTGGCGTGACCGAGGGTTCACCATCGCGCTTGATTAGAGCCCCGTCGACGGCATCGTAGATGGTCAGCATCGCGGGTGCTCCCAATCAAGCCGCCCTAGTGTGACGATCGAGAAATTCGCCAGCGCTCGCGGCATGGTTTGAGCGAATTTCTCGACCTCAATCACACCGGCTGGTCCATGATTGTGGTGTCCTTCATGATCTTGAAGTTCGCTCGGCGCGGCGAGGTTTGGCGAACTTCGCAACCGGCACAACCAGTGGCACGCCTCGGCGATCAGTGGCAAGCGCAGCCTGTACCTTGGTGGCACAGCACGCACGTTGGCTTGGACGGCCCGCCCCTCATCCCGACGGTACGGCTGGTTGAGGTTTCTGGCCGAGATTGCGCAACGAGAAGAGCGCAACGAGCCCCAGCACGGCAAACACGGCCTGCACGATCATCATCTTCTCGTCCATGCCGCTGCCGAACAGGCGTCCCACCCAATCGTTGAGCTGCTCATAACGCAGCACCGCCACGGCGGCGACGATGACGCCGGAGATCTGCCCGATCAATTCTCCCTGCTTGCCGAGGCGGCGCAGGAAATAAAACAGCAGCAGCAGAGTCCACGGCGCGATCACCAGACTGAGACGCAGTTGCGGCCCGGCGTCCGCGCGGCCGAACAGGACGTTGGCCGTCTGCTGGTAGCCATAGTCCATGGCTGGCCAGAACAGCATGGCGAAAGCGCCGATGATGACACCGCGCTCGAGCTGCGGAACGAACTCGCGGTAGTGCGTGTCGATGCGATCCCGCCACATGGCCAGTAGCAGGCCGATAGCAACCACGATCAGGACGAAGAACACCTTCAGCGGCAGGAATAGCCAGGCATCGATCTGCGCGGACAGCGAGCGAGTGGCCGGGTTCGCCTGCAGACGTCCGACGGCTTCAGTGAACTTGGCCTGCACAGCGCAACACGCCGTGCCGTTGAGACGCGACTTGGCCGGGAAGCAGTAGCGCTCCTTGGTCATCTCATCCGGCACTTCGAGCAGCGGATCGGGTGCGCACGGGCGCGCGAAGCTCGACAGGCCTATGCGGCCTTGCGATTTTTCGCGCACGTCCGCCATGGCTTCGAGGATCGACACGCGACGGCTTGCCTGGTCACCCTGGTCAGACTGCAG
>DASTOW010000326.1:0-2613 GCA_035762425.1 Hyphomicrobiaceae bacterium
AGTCGCGCTCGGCAGTGGCAGCGCGATGAACTGCGGCGCCGTCGACGCCTCGCGCTCTTGCACCTTGGCCGCCAGTGCACCAATACCTCTGCCACGACGCCACTGGTGCACCAGGTTGTCGTTCAACCGTATGCGTCCGGCCAAGTCATCTTGAAGCCGGCGTAGGAGCAAAGGATGCTCGTGTCCACCTCAATTCGTGGTGGACACGTGAACACTATCTCAGCGCCTTCTACTGCCGGTCGTCGCCGCCGACGCCTGCACAGTGACGAATTCAAGGCCGACGCGGTGGCCGCGGCGTCTCAGCCTGGCGTGTCGATGGCCTCTGTGGCACTGGCGCGCGGGATCAATGCAAACTTACTGCGCCGGTGGGTGCGCGATGCCGAGGTCCTGCCGACGCGAGCGCTGGGGCATGCGTCGCCCGCCGCGCCGGCATTCGTGCCGGTGCGGCTACCGGATGCCGCGGCACCGATGGGTGAGATCCGCATCGACGTGCGACGTGGTTCGACCACGATCACGGTGGCCTGGCCGATGGCTGCGGCCGCCGAGTGTGCAGGCTGGATTCGAGAGCTGCTGCGGTGATCCGTGTCGACGCGGTATGGCTGGCCGTGGACCCACTGGACATGCGACTGGGAACCGAAGGCGCACTGGCCCGCGTGGTCACCGTCTTCGGCGCCGCTCACCCGAACCATGCGTACTTGTTCGCCAACCGGCGCGCCAACCGCATGAAGGTGCTTGTGCATGATGGCATCGGCGTGTGGCTGGCGGCACGGCGGCTGAACGCCGGCAAGTTCGCGTGGCCCGCCGACGGCGGAAGTACGCTGAGCCTGAGCAAGGCGCAGTTCGATGCCTTGGTGCTGGGCCTTCCTTGGCAGCGCATCGGCGAAGCGGGAATCATCCGCGTGATCTGAGCCCAGTGCTGGTCGCCGAGGCAATTGCCGGATGTGCCGATGCGCGCATCGGTGATCGAGGCGACCATGGCGATCCATGATCAGCGACCAGCAGTTGCAAGCCTTGGACCCGCAGGTGCGGCAGGCGATGCTCGCGCTGATGGCCGAGGTGTCAGCCAAGAGTGAAGAGCTCGAGCGCGGCCGGCGTGAGGTGGCGCACAAGCAGGCCCTGATCGACAAGCTCACGCACGAGAACGCGCTGCTGAAGCGGCTGAAGTTCGCCGCGCAGAGCGAGAAGTTCACCGCTGAGCAGCGCAGCCTGCTGGAGGAGACGTTCGACGCAGACCTCGCCGAGGTTGGCCGCGAGATGAAGCGGCTGGGGGTCGACGTAGACGCCGCCGATGACAAGGCCGGAAAGAAGGCGCCCAAGCGGGCAGCCCTGCCGCCGCACCTGCCGCGACGCGACGTGCACCACGAACCCGAGTCCACGGTGTGCGGCTGCGGCTGCCAGATGCAGCGCATCGGCGAGGACGTGGCCGAGAAGCTGGACTACGAGCCCGGCGTGTTCAGCGTGGAGCGCCACGTCCGCGGCAAGTGGGCGTGCCGGCAGTGCGAGAAGCTCGTGCAGGCACCGGTGCCTGCACACGTCATCGACAAGGGCATCCCAACAACCGGGCTGCTGGCCCAGGTGCTGGTGGCGAAGTTCCTCGACCACATGCCGTTGTACCGGCAGGAGGCGGTGTTTGAGCGCGCTGGCCATGCGATTGCGCGGTCGACGCTGGCGCAGTGGGTGGGCGAGTGCGGCGCGCAACTGCAGCCTCTGGTGCAGGCGCTGGGCGACGAGCTGCGCCGGCACGCGGTGCTGCACGCCGACGAGACGCCTGTTGCGATGCTCAAGCCGGGCAACGGCAAGACGCACCGGGCCTACATGTGGTCGTACTGCACGACCAGCAGCAACCCGACGAAGGCGGTGGTGTTCCAGTTCAGCGAGACCCGCAGTGGCGAGAACGTGCGCGAGTTCCTGCGCTTGGACACCGCAGACGCCGCGTGGAAGGGCACCCTGGTCACCGACGGGTTCAGCGGCTACCACGCTTGCTTCGAGAAGGGCGTGACCTCGGCGCAGTGCATGGCGCACGCCAGGCGCAAGTTCCATGAGCTGTGGGCCAACCACGGCAGTGAGGTCGGGCGCCAGGCGCTGCGGTTCCACCAGGTGCTGTTCCGCATCGAGCGCGAGATCGAAGAGCTGACAGCCGACGAGCGAAGACGTATACGGCAGCGCAAGAGCCGGCGCGTGCTCGCGCTGTTCCATCGATGGCTGCTGGCGCAGCGGCAATTGGTGCCGCCGGGGTCGGCCACGATGAAGGCCATCGACTACAGCCTCAAGCGCTGGGCTGCGTTGACGCACTTCGTCGAGGACGGCAACGTCCCGATCTCGAACAACTGGGTCGAGAACCACATCCGGCCGATCGCGCTCGGCAGGTCGAATTGGCTCTTCGCCGGCAGCTTGCGCGCCGGACAGCGAGCGGCGGCCATCATGAGCCTGCTGCACTCGGCGCGGATCAACGGGCACGAGCCCTACGCGTACCTCAACCATGTGCTGGAGCGCTTGCCGACGCAACCGGCCAGCCGCATCGACGAGTTGCTGCCGCATCGTTGGAAGCCGGTCAGCTGATCTGCCTGGCTGGCTTCCTGGCCAGCGTCAAGGTGACTTCGCCGCACGCTTACG
>DASTOW010000327.1:0-6460 GCA_035762425.1 Hyphomicrobiaceae bacterium
AAAGTTCCAATGATGAAGACGAGGGCAAGGCGGGCACGGGTTAGTCACGCTGTGGCCGATTGGCTGGGTGCGATTGAAATTCGCAAACCCTGCCCCAACTTTTCCACGCTTGCCGGCCAGACAGGCGTGCGCCGGGCGCGCGCAGGGCTAGGAATGACCACAAAATCGCTGCGAGTCGCGTCTCCGACGGAAGCAGGGTCCTTCGGAAACGAGGCCGCTGCACGACAAATTGGGGGCAGGGCAACCTTGAGACGACGCATCTCCCGCCGGAGGTTCCTCAAGACCGTCGGCGCAACGGGCGCTGCATTGTTCGGCTTCACCGGCTATGGCTTTGCCGTCGAGCCGATGTGGCGCTTGGCGGTGACGACCTATCGCATCGCGCCTGCCAACTGGCCGCGCGGCCTCAACCTCAAGATCGGCGTGATCGCCGACGTGCACGCCGGCGGGCCGATCATGCCGGCCGAGCGCATCGCCGCCATAGCGCGGCGCACCAACGAGCTCAATCCGGATATCATCGTCCTGCTCGGCGACTTCGCCGCCAGCCACAAGTTCAAGACCCGCTCAGTCGCGCCGGAAGCTTGGTCGGAGGCGCTGGGCGAACTCAAGGCGCCGCTCGGCGTGCATGCTGTGCTCGGCAATCATGATTGGTGGGACGATCTCAATGCACAGCGTACCGGCAAAGGCCCCGTGCTCGGCCGGCGCATGCTGGAGCGCGTCGGCATTCCCGTCTACGAGAACGACGTCACCCGCATCAGCAAGGATGGCCACTCGTTTTGGCTCGCCGGGCTCGGCGACCAGATCGCCCTCATCACCAGTCGGCGCAAGAAGACCTTCCGCAAGTTCGAGGGGGTGGACGATCTACCGGGCACGCTTGCCAAGATCACTGACGATGCGCCAGTCATCCTGCTTGCGCACGAGCCCGACATCTTCTCCGAGGTGCCTTCGCGCGTCTCGCTCACGCTGTCGGGGCACACACATGGCGGCCAGGTGCGCGTGTTCGGCTACTCGCCGATGGTGCCCTCGCGCTATGGCAATCGTTACGCCTACGGCCTCGTCGTGGAGGACGACCGCCACCTCATCATCTCCGGCGGACTCGGCTGCTCGATATTGCCCGTGCGCATCGGCATGCCGCCCGAGATCGTGATGGTGGATGTCACAGCCTGACGCACCGCCAAACTGGCCCGATCTGGCCGGCCGCATCGTCACCGACGCCGACGGCCGCCGCCACGTTCTGCCCATCCGCGTCTACTTCGAGGACACCGACTTTTCCGGCCTCGTCTATCACGGCTCCTATGTGCGCTGGTGCGAGCGCGGCCGCTCCGACTTCCTGCGCCTGATCGGCAACGACCACCGTGCCCTGATCGACGGCAGCGCCGGCCGCGAGCCCGCCGCCTTCGTGGTGCGCCGCATGCAACTGGAGTTTCTAAAGCCCGCGCGCATCGACGAGATCCTGGAAGTCACGACCAGGGTGAAGGAAACGACGGCCGCCACTCTCATGCTTGACCAGTACGTCTGCCGCGGCGGCGTGCTGCTGTTCACCGCCGAGGTGATGGTGGTGCTCGTCTCCCAATCCGGTAAGCCGATGCGCCTCTCGACCGCGCTGCGCGATGCCCTGCAGGACACTCGCAGCTAAGGGCCTTGTGTCGGGCTGCGCGGCACCAGCGGCCCAACCGCGGGCCAGAGACCGCGCTTGACTGGCAAGGCAGCGGCGAACAGATTGGGCGTGTTTGAAACGCTGTCCTCGCCACGCACGCTGCAATGAATGCTGCATCACGCAAGTTCCTGAATGTCGGAGGTGGAAACCGGGACACGCCGCTTCCGCCCTACCTGCGCGACTGGACGCATCACCTCCTCGATATCGACAAGCGCGTAGAGCCCGACGTGCTGGGCGATGCGCGGGAGTTGGCAAGCCTAGTGCCCGCGGGCACCTACGACACCATCTATTGTTCCCACAACATCGAGCACTACTACCCGCATGACGTGCCCAAGGTGTTGCGCGGCTTTCTGCATGCGCTGAAGCCCGACGGCTTCGCTGAAATACGCTGTCCCGACGTCGGCGCCGTCATGCGGGACGTCGTCGCCAAGAACATGGACGTCGAGGACGTTCTGTACGTCAGTCCCGCGGGGCCGATTAAGGTGCATGACGTGCTGTACGGCTATGGCGTTGAAATCGCGCGATCTGGCCTCGACTTCTACGCGCACAAGACGGGGTTCACCGAAAAGTCGCTCAGGTTGGCCGTGGCAACGCCGGGTTTCCAGTGTGCGGCATCGGCAATGGACACTACGAGTTAAGGGCTCTTGCATTCCGCGGGCCGCCGACGGACGAGCACAAGCGACTGCTCAATCTCATGCCGCAAACAGATTGATCATGCCAACGCCCGAACAATTGCAGCAACTCATCGCGCCGCTGTTCCCCGGCCTGATGGGCGTGGAGATCGTGGAAGCGACGAGCGAAAAAATCGTCGCGACGATGTTGGTACGGCCGGACCTCGGCACCTCGGGCGGCGTGTGCCACGGCGGCGCCTACATGGCGTTTGTCGATACCGTCGGCGCGCTCGGCACGATCATGAACCTGCCGCCCAACACGCGTACCACCACGATCGAGTCCAAGACCAACTTCCTCGGTCCCGCAGCCGTCGGCACGCGCATCACGGCCGAAGCGATGCCGCTGCATCGTGGCAAGACCACCCAGGTTTGGCAGACCAGCATCCGCAATGAGGCCGGCAGGCTGTGCGCCGTCGTCACGCAGACGCAGATGCTGCTACCAGCCTAGCCTTGTACGGAATCGGCCGCCTCGCACAACCGCTCCTCACGGGGCATGGGCGCGCGGCACTGCAAGCAGCGCTGAGCTTGTGGCCGGTAGCAGCCGTCAAAGGCCACGCAGAAATTGCTGGCAACGCGCCAGGCAAAGTTGCGCCGAGTTGCGGTCGAAGTCGGGCAGGTTGGCGTCGAGAAAGTAGTGGCCAACCCCATCGTAGCGGTAGAACTCAAGCGCCACCCCCGGGTTTGAGTCCAGCCAATGCGCGAAGAACGCTTCCTCGTCGAAGGGGTCTGGCCGTGCTACGTGCACTTGCACGGGCAACTGATGGCGAAGCGTCGGCGCCCATTGTGCGCCGCCGGCGATCAAAAGCGCTCCCGGCATGCGCGGCCGCTCGCCCCAGAACTGCCCGACCAAATACGCACCGAAGGAGATGCCGGCGAGGACTGCGTCGGGCGGCGCATTGCGCAAGGCCGCGCGCGCACGGTCCATGATCGGCGCTTCGCCTGTCGCCTCTTTTAGGCGAAAGCCCGCTTTGTAGTTGTCCGCCGACTGTCCCGCATAGAGATCGGGCAACGTGACCACGTGCCCATCCCCCGCCAAGGTTGCCGCGAGGTCGCGCTCGACGGTACGCAGGCCGAGAATTGAGTGGAACAGCACCACATGAGGCATGCAGATCTCCATCACCCGGGCGATAGCGGGCGGATGTTACGGCAGTGGGCCAGGCTCGGTGAGGATCCTTGCAGTGCTGCCATCACAACGATGGCACTTTAGTCACGTGCCGCCCGCTGGCGTGGGGCCGATGGCCGCAAGTTCGATGTGATGGTCGAGCTACCGGCATCGATGGTCACCACGCGCCGGCACGGCGGCAGATCTGGCACGAACTGCAGCTGCAGGCTGATCTCGCGATTGAGCGCCTCGGTTTCGGCCTCGCCCAGAGTGGAGCCGGTCGCCAGCACTTTGTAGTCGCCGCACCGATTGGCAACGATCCATCCGTCCCTGGTGGTTGCCAAGCTGGCCCCGCAATCGCTGGCATCACCCGATGCACCGGCCATTGCCCGGCAAGTTCCGATGGCTTCCGCCATCGCCTGCCCCTGCGTGGCTTGGAACCCGACGCCCCACGATCCATCCCGCGCCATCGTTAATACAGTCCAGTCGCCATCTGCTGCCTGGCACGAGAGACTTCCGGCCAGCATGGCGCACAGGACGATGGATCGGGCAATGACAGGCATGGCACCCCGCTTGGTGCAGGCGAGCCGATCCTGCGCCGATCGGTCCTCCCAGTACGTTGGTATTCCCCAAGCAAAGCAGGATATCCGCTATCGGTATCGCGATGGGGGATGCCTTGATCTCGGCTGGCTTCATTGCCCTTTCCGAGCCCCAATCCCGCCGCATTACGCGGCAGTATGGCCCTGGTCCCACGGACTGGAAACGGGTACGCAAGGGCGGTCGAGTTCGAGCACGGTTGCCCAGGGCGGCGGCCGGGTTTTTGTGCTGCCTGAAGTCGAGTAGAGGCCGCCGGTCGCTCCGGCCCCCACAAATGCAGACACGCAACCAATGAACCTTGCTCCCGTTGCCGACAGCTTCTCCTTTCTGCAGCTGTTTCTTCAGGCCCACATCGTCGTCAAGGTGGTGATGATGGGCCTGCTCCTTGCTTCGGTGTGGTCGTGGGCCATTATCATCGAAAAGGTGGTCGCCTTCCGCCGCGCGCGCCTGGAGGCCGACACCTTCGAGGCACAGTTCTGGTCCGGCCAGTCGCTGGAGGAGCTGTATACGACGCTAGCCAGCGGCCGCACCTTCTCGATGGCCTCCCTGTTCGTTGCCGCCATGCGCGAATGGAAGCGCTCGGTGGAGGGCAACATCCGCGCGCTGGGCGGCATTCAGATGCGCGTCGAGAAGGTGATGGACGTCACCATCAGTCGCGAGATGGAGCAGCTCGATCGGCGCTTGCTGTTCCTCGCCACCGTCGGCTCCACGGCGCCCTTCGTCGGCCTGTTCGGCACGGTATGGGGCATCATGTCGAGCTTCCAGGCGATTGCCGCGTCCAAGAACACCAATCTGGCGATCGTTGCACCCGGCATTGCGGAAGCCCTTTTCGCCACCGCGCTTGGCCTGCTCGCGGCCATTCCGGCGGTCATTTTCTACAACAAGTTCGCTGCCGATTCTTCGCGGCTCTCGCAACGGCTGGAAGCCTTTGCCGACGAGTTCTCGGCGATCGTTTCGCGCCAGATCGACGTGAGGACGTGAACGTCTAGGAGATCGTAGGCCCATGGGCGCCAGCGTGCAGAGCTCAGGAAGACCCTCCGGGGGCAAGCGTGGCCGTGCTCGCCGACACGGCGTGATGCACGAGATCAACGTCACGCCGTTCGTTGACGTCATGCTGGTGCTGCTGATCGTGTTCATGGTGGCGGCGCCGCTGCTGCTGTCGGGTTTGCCGGTTGATCTGCCCGCCGCCAAAGGCCAGTCGCTCAACCTCAACAAGGACCCCATAACGGTCACGGTCGACCGCACCGGCAAGATCTACCTGGGCTCGCAGGAGGAGCCGATTGAGATTGCGCCGCTGCTCGTCAAGCTCAAGGCCATGGTCAAGAACGCCGAGGAGGACCCGATCCTGTTCCGCGGTGACCGCCAGGTGAACTACGGGCGCGTGTCGGAGGTGCTCAGCGCTGTGCGCGAGGGCGGCTTCAAGAAGTTCACGTTCGTGAGTGGCCCCGAGGACATCCAGCAGGGCCCCGGCGGCAAACGTTAGTATCTGCGAATTGCGGTCACGCTTGCCACACGGTCGGCAAGGCAATGCGGAGACTGAAGGACTCTAGCAAAGAGGCGATTCTAGTGTGGTGCAGTCTTGCACATGCCATGATGCGGTTTGCCATAAGGGGTGATGGCATGCGCGAGGCACCACGCTAGAGCGAGGCATGGTTCGGGATCCGCGGTTCCCGGATGACAGGTGAGGCGAACGAACTGGCGTGCATGTCGGCCTAATCATCTCCGTCATGCTGCACGCTGCGGTGCTGGGATGGGCGATGTTCACCATTCAGACGCAGCGCGAATTGCGCGTGAGCGAGCCCGAGGCGGTCGCCGTCGATCTGATAAAGCCCTCCGACGTCACCAAGGTGCGCAAGGGCGTACGCACGGCCAAGCAAATGGATGCGGAGGCCAAGGAGACACCCAAGGCCGCCGAGGTGCCGCGCAAAGAGGCACCCAAACCGACCCCGGTCGCCACGCCCAAGCCCCCCGACCCTCCCAAGCCCGAGCCGCCGAAGGAAGAGGTCAAGGAAGCGCCCAAGCCCGAGCCGCCCAAACCCGAGCCGCCCAAGGAGGTGGCCAAGGTCGAGCCGCCGAAGCCCGCTACCGACCCGATCGCCGAAAAGCTCGCTGCCGAGCGTCCGGACCCCGCCATCGAGCAGGCCAAGAAGCTCGAGGAGGAGCGTCGCGAGGAGGCCCGCAAGGCTGAGGAGCAGCGTCTCGCCGACGAGCAGAAGAAGGCCGATGACCAGAAGAAGGCCGATGACCAGAAGAAGGCCGATGACCAGAAGAAGGCCGATGACCAGAAGAAGGCCGACGAACAGACGAAGCGCGATGAGGACGAGAGGCTCCGCAAGGAAGCTGAGCTGAAGAAAAAGAAGGAGGACGAGGAGAGAAGGCGCAAGGCGGCCGAGCTCAAGAAAAAGAAGGAGGACGAGGAACGCAAGCGCAAGGAGG
>DASTOW010000328.1:0-13603 GCA_035762425.1 Hyphomicrobiaceae bacterium
GACCGCGCTTGCAAGGGCGGTCGAGCTCGATCCGAACTCCGCCGAGCTCAGGGCATCCTACGAGGAGGCCAAGGCTAAAGCTGCCGGAAGGGATGACGTGGACACGGCCTCCACAGCGCAAACCGAGCCCCTCGCTAAGGGTAGCGGCGGCCCACGCCCCGAGCAGATAGCGCAGCTCCAAGCCATGCCACTGCCAGAGCGTGATGCGGCAATCCGTGGGATGGTCGATGGTCTGGCCAATCGCCTGGAACATTCTCCACGCGACGTCGAGGGATGGACCAGGCTGATGCGCTCTCGGGTCGTGCTCGGGCAGCGGGAGGTCGCGGCAACAGCCTTCCGCAAGGCCCTCGAGGTGTTCAAGGACGACCAGACGGCGACCGGCACGATTACGGCTGCCGCGATCGAGCTCGGCCTGAAGTCCCAATGACTGCTCTCGCATTTTCGCACCAAGGCGCCTAGGAGACCGACATGAACCTCGAGGGGGTATTCCAGCAGAGGCTCGAGACCCTTCATCGAGAAGGCCGATATCGTACCTTCGCCGATCTGAAGCGCCGCCGCGGTTTCTTTCCGGTGGCCGAGCACTTCGCGGCGAACGGCGCGCGCGAGGTTACGGTGTGGTGCTCCAACGATTATCTGGGCATGGGTCAGCACCCAACGGTACTGGCGGCCATGCACGAGGCGATCGACGCGGTGGGAGCCGGCTCGGGCGGCACGCGCAACATTTCCGGCACGACACACTATCATGTGGAACTGGAAGCCGAGCTAGCCGACCTGCATAACAAGCAAGCCGCACTTCTGTTCACCTCGGCCTACGTTGCCAATGACGCCACGCTCTCGACATTGGTCAAGCTCGTGCCCGGCACGGTCGTCTTCTCGGACGAAAAGAACCACGCCTCGATGATCGAGGGCATCCGCCGCGGCCAATGCGAGAAGCAGATTTTTCGCCACAACGACGTTGCCGACCTCGAGGCAAAACTGCAGGCCTTCCCAAAGGCCACGCCCAAGATCATCGCCTTCGAAAGCGTCTACTCCATGGACGGACACATCGCCCCGATTGCGGCCATTTGCGATCTCGCCGACAAGTACGGGGCGCTCACCTACCTCGACGAAGTGCACGCGGTCGGCATGTATGGCCCGCGCGGCGGAGGCATTGCCGAGCGCGACGGCGTGATGGACCGGGTCGACATCATCAACGGCACGCTCGCCAAGGGGTTTGGCGTTATGGGCGGCTACATCGCCGGCTCCCGCGACCTGTGCGATGCCATCCGCTCATTCGCCTCGGGTTTCATCTTCACCACTTCGCTCGCGCCGGCCATTGCGGCCGGGGCGCTTGCATCCATCCGCCATTTGAAGACGAGCACGCTGGAGCGCGCTCGCCACCAGGAGCGGGTTCGGGCACTCAAGCGATCCCTCACGGCCAAGAAATTGCCCGTGATGGACAATCCAAGCCACATCGTGCCTGTGATGGTCGGTTGCCCGATCCGCTGCAAGGCTGTAACGGACACCTTGCTCCACCAATACGGGATCTACGTGCAGCCCATCAACTACCCGACGGTGTCAAAGGGCACCGAGCGCATGCGTCTCACGCCGACGCCGGCGCACTCGGACGAGCAGATGGCGAGCCTGGTGCACGCGCTCGACGAACTCTACAGCGCGTTCAACTAGAATGGACCCTTCTTGCTGGGAGCACTTCTCATTCCAGCACGAACGTCAAGCGCACTCGACACGCACAGGCAAAAGCAGCTCCACGCTTCCACCCGCGTGTCGATCAAGGCGAGCCCTCAGCGCACGTGCGCGCGCCCAACACCTGGCTGTTGTGTCGATCGGCTGAACTGAGGGGCGCTAACGGCGGAGCTTTTCAAGCGCGATCGGCGCCGGCTTGAAAAAGTCCGCATCGAATTCGTCGTTCTTCTCGATCCCGCTCAGCTCAATTTGCGTGTCCAGGCCCTGCAGGTCCTTGGTGATCCAACTCTTCAACTCAAGCGTCGGCTTCTTTGCAAAAAACATCTTGAGAGCGCCAGGCGCCTTGTCTGTCTTGTCTTCGAAGGCGATCACGATGGTGTCGCCGGCGTCCTGTACTTCCAGCAAGCGCGCATCGCGCAGCAAGTCCACGTCCTGCCGCAACAGCGTGCCAAAGGGCGTCTGTTCCAACTGCCAACGATCCTCGGTCTTCAGGTCGTGGTCCTGGATCGCAACGTGCCGGCCGTCGGACACAATGACGAGCCGGCTCGGCCGCGCAAAGTCGAAGCGGAAACGTCCCGGACGCTTGACGTAGAATTTGCCGCGCAAACGCTTGCCGGCGGCATTGGTCTGCACGAAGTCACCCTTGAGACCACTCATCGCATTGAAATAGGCGCTCACCTTCTGGACGAGGGCCACCTGGGCGCTGGTGAGCTCTCCGTCCTGACGGTTGCCCTTCGTATCGCCGGGCGCGCCGACGACCAGATGGGCGGGACCTGGCTTTTTGGCATCCTGGGCAACCGCGGGCGCGGCCACAGCCATAGCGGCCAGAACAAGGAAAGCTGCTGTCTCGAGCCGCCCAACCATCTCTTGTTCCCCTGTTTCTTGCATCTGGACCCCTGCGCAAATAGCCGCGATATTGGGTTATATTGTGGGCAGGGTGGTTGGCCGTGATGCGATTGACTTCGCTGCGGCGTCCACAATCTGCAATCGGAATTGATGGCCACTGTCGCGAAAGCGATCGATGCATCAAGATGCGGCCACGACGAGACCCGATTAAGTGCGGTCCGAGGCCTAACCGATGTAAGGGGAATTTGAGTGGAACATCTTCGGGGGAGGATGGTCGGGACGCTCGCAGCGACCTCTGTCGAGCAATCCATCCAAATTGCCAGCCTAGCATCGGCCGTGCCCGAGCAGCGCATTGACCAGGCTGCAACGCGCGATATCGTGCTTGCCATTGCGCCCGAACTGCGCAGTCACGAGGCGCTTTTCAACAATACCGGCGTCAAAACGCGCTATTCCTGCGTGCCGCTCGGCTGGCACGCGTCGCCGCAAGGTTGGTCATCGCGCGCAACGGTATTTCAGAAGGCTGCCGCTGACCTCCTGGAGCGGGTGGCGCGACAGTGCGCCGATCAGGCGGGCATTGCTCTGACCGACATTGAAGCCATCGTCACCGTCTCCACCACCGGCCTTGCGGTGCCGAGCCTCGACGCAATCCTTGCCAATCGCCTCGGCTTGTCAGCTACCGTGGAGCGGCTGCCGATTTTCGGGCTGGGCTGCGCAGGCGGCGTAACCGGTCTGGCACGCGCCGCTCGCTTGGCGCATTCACTGCCACAAGGCAATGTTCTCGTCCTCGTCGTCGAGCTGTGCACCATCAACTGTCGCTCGACAGATCACTCGATTAAGAACTTCATTTCGACGGCACTGTTCGGCGACGGCGCCGCCGGTGTGCTGCTGCGGCGCACCTCCAAGCCCGACGGCTCGCGCGCTCTGCCGCGGGTGATCGCATCGGGCGAGCATATGTGGCGCCACACCGAGGATATGATGGGCTGGTCCATCGAGGACGACGGCTTCGGGGTTGTGTTGAGCCCGGACATCCCGAAATGTGCGCGATACGAACTGCGCCCCGCCTTGGATGGCTTCCTCGCTCGACAGGGTCTCGCGCTGAGCGATCTCGCCGGCGTCATCATGCATCCGGGAGGGCGCAAGGTCCTCGAGGCGGTCGAGGGTGCGCTCGAGTTCCCGCGCGAGGCCTTCCGGCATGCCTGGGACGTGCTCGCCGAATACGGAAACATGTCGGCGCCCACAGCATTGTTCGTGCTTGAGCGGACGTTATCGGCCGGCGCTACCGGGCGCCACTTGCTGGCCGCCCTTGGGCCCGGCTTCACGATCTCGTTTTGTCTCTTGGATCTGTGAGGCGCACGGGAGACGCACAATGCCGGAGCTTGGCACGCTTCAGGCCTCGGCCATCGTCCTGCTGTCGTTCGTAACTGTCCAACGACTGGCGGAGTTGGTGTATGCGCGCCGCAATGAGGCACGCCTGATGGCGAGGGGCGCGATTGAGCATGCGCCGGAGCACTATTGGTTGATCGTCGCCTTGCATGGGGCTTGGCTGGCCGGCCTCTGGTTGATGGCCGCGCACACGCCGGCCAACCCGATCTGGCTCATTGTGTTCGTGGTCTTACAGGTGCTCCGGCTATGGGTGCTGGCGACACTCAAGGACCGGTGGACGACGCGCATCATCGTTCTGCCGCAAGCCCCCCTGGTCAGCAACGGACCCTACCGCTTCATCCGGCACCCCAATTACGCAATCGTGGCTGCCGAAATCCTCGTGCTGCCGATGGTGTTCGGCCTCTACGCGTACGCAATGGCATTCTCGGTGCTCAACGCCGTGATACTCGGCATTCGCATTCGGGCCGAAGAACGAGCACTGCAAATCGCGGCAACATCGCCTCTGTGAGCTGGCCGCCGCATGGTTCCCGCAACAGCCACGACACAGGCCGCACCACCGATCGCCGCTTGGATCGGCTTCATCGCCATGTGCATCGGCATGTTCATGGCAATCCTCGACATTCAGATTGTCGCAACCTCGCTTCCCAGCATCCAGGAGGCGCTCGCCATCCGGCCGGATCAAATGAGCTGGATCCAGACGAGCTATCTGATCGCGGAAGTGATTGCCATCCCGCTGACGGGCTGGCTCACGCGGGTGCTGTCCCTGCGCGGCCTGTTCGTTGTGTGTACGACTGTTTTTGTCGTCGCGTCCGTAGGTTGCGCATTCAGCACCGGATTCGCATCGTTGGTGGCCGCGCGCGTAGTGCAAGGATTTGCGGGCGGCGTCCTGATCCCGATCGTCTTTTCGGCAGGCTTCCTTCTCTTTCACGGGCGCGCCCAAGCGTTCGCTACGACCGTTGCCGGAGTGCTGGCCGTCCTGGCCCCGACCATCGGTCCGATCGCTGGCGGATGGATCACCTCGACGTACAGCTGGCAGTGGCTTTTTCTCATCAACGTCGTGCCGGGACTGCTCGCCGTTCTCGTTGGCTTGCTGGTCTTGCCGCGCTCGCAACCGCAGTTGCACGAGGCGCGCTACCTGGACTTCGCGTCGCTTGTTCTCATTGCGGCGGCGCTGGCCGCACTGGAGATCGGACTGAAGGAGGCGCCCCGGCAAGGCTGGACCTCCGGCATCGTGCTCGGGCTGTTCCTGCTGGCGCTGATCTGTGCAGCCGCATGGGCCAGTCGCACCCTGTCGAGCGCGCGGCCGATCGTCGACCTTGGCTTGCTGGCCGATCGCAATTTCGCGCTCGGATGCGCCTTGAGCTTCATCCTCGGCATGGGCCTATACGGATCAGTATATCTGATGCCAGTTTTCCTGGCCTATGTACGCAATCATGGTCCACTGACCATCGGTGAGATCATGTTGGTCACCGGCGCCGCCCAACTGATCGCAGCACCACTCGTCGTCTGGCTCGAGCAGCGCGTGGCGGCGCGTCATCTTACCATGCTGGGCTTTGCCCTGTTTGCGCTCGGGCTAGCGATTAGCGCCTTCGACACCCCGCTCACGGATGGCGAAGACATGTTCTGGCCGCAAGCCGTGCGCGGGCTTGCGATCATGCTGTGCCTCCTGCCGCCGATACGCATTGCCCTCGGACATCTGCCTATCGCGCGCGTTCCAGACGCCAGTGCCCTGTTCAACCTGATGCGCAACCTGGGCGGTGCTATCGGCTTGGCCCTGATCGATACGGTGATCTTCGGACGCGCCGAGATGCATGGTCGCCAACTGGTCGAGAGACTGGCGCGCGGCGATGCGGCGGCCCTCGACTTCACCGGCTTGCCGAGCCTGCCGATGCCGATCCAGGCGGTTCCCGAGAAGATGCAGCTCGTCAATCGCGCCGTCGAGCGAGCTGCGCTGACGATGGCCATCAACGAAGCCTGGATGATGATTGCTGTCCTTACTGTCGTCGGTGCCTTCCTGGCGTGGGCTGCGAGCACGATGCCCGCGCATCCAACAGAAGCGCCCTGAAGACGATATCGCGCGATCGCGCGCCGTCATGACCGCAAGCGCTGTTTTTTTTGCGTGCCGCTGCTCCGTGAGCCGCGGTTCGGTGTTATGTTTGGGTGATTCGAAACGCTCGGAAACAAGCACGATGGCCACAAAAAAGAAGCCGAGTAAGCGTGGTTGGAAACAGACGCCCTCCGTCCCGCAGCCGCGATCTCTCATGGCGCGCCTAGCGGCACTCTCTCAACAGCAACAGGTCAACGAAAAACAAAACTAAGTGCGATGGATGGCAAGCGCCGACCAACATCGCGGCTGGACCTGTTCGGCATTTGCTAGGCTCACGCGCACCAGCAAACGATAAATTAGCTTCTGACCTTCAGTCTCCGACTTGCCGAGACATCAGTCCGGCAGGGAGTTGGCATTGCGGAGGCAGGACACTCGTGCCTATCTGCGAGCGCCGGCTCAGGCATTGCACCTCGAGCACGACCGCAAGGTAGGCGACTTGACCAAGCACCCGCATCATCACGAGCCGCGACCTTCGCAACCTCGGCCCGACGCGCGGCGCATTCACCATTCGCCCCTGTTTTGGGTAGGCGCTGTCCTGTTCCTGCTCGCAATTGCGATCTACGTGTTGTCCGACGATCTATCGTGGCAACCGAGCATGCGCTGACGCCTGGATCGGCGCGCCCGGCATGCCGATCCGCCGTGCGCCGTCTAACTCTGACGCGCAGCCGCAGCGGTCCTTGAACCGGATCGCAACGATGCGGCGGTCCCGGCCATCACGCAGATGCGGCCGGCGAGGAAGCCAGCCTCGCGGTCGGCCGGTGTGCGAGCCGGAGGTTATGCTGCACCGTCCACAGCTCCTCGTGCGTGAACTGATTGAATGCGCCGAACGGCTCGTCGCGCGGCAGTATGCCAGGTCAGGGTCGACATTCCGCAGCCCGACGGTCCGACCAGCGCGACGAACTCGCCGTCGGCCATGGCAGCCGCTGCGACTGTTCTCACCTGCATGCCATTCATGGCAAAACGTACATGCACGGCGGCCGGTCGCTGCAAGACCGGCCGCCGTGTTTGGTATGGGCGGGCTCGACTGCGCTCAGCGCGTCAGACCTGCGGCTTGTGCTCGGGATCCTGTGCCGAGCCGGAGCCCGTTCCGCTCTGGCGGCTGCGGCGCTCGCGCATGAACTCGTCGAATTCGGTCCGGTCCTTAGCGGCGCGCAGCCGGTGCAGAAATTCCCGGAATTCCGTTGCTTCCTCTTCCAGGCGACGCAGCGCCTCCTCGCGGTACTCGTCGAAGGCATAGTTGCCGCTGGGACGCAGGCCGTGGCTGCGATGGCCGGTCCAGTGCTGCATGCGGCGCTCCCAGCGCTCGCGCTTGCGCTCCCAACGCTCCGCCGCCCGCTCGACCGACTGATGAGCCCGCTGGCGCCATTGATCAACCTCTCCGTGTCGTCCACATCCCATTCGTCCGCTCCACAACATGTAAGCCAAGATTGCCAGCCCGATGGGCCAGAAGACGATGAAGCCGAGCACCATCAGAGCGATCCATGCCGGCCTGCCGAAGTCATCTATGCGTGTGACCACCGCGTACATCGCAGCCTGCTCCTCCTCCTCGGGTTCGGATCCATGTCAATGTTTATAACATTTACATAGATGGCAGAGGCCTGCCGCATCGTCAAGGGCGAGTACCTCAAAAAAAAGCAGGGGCGCACCTGCACCCCTGAGATGGGAACGCGTGGGGAAAGGGGCAAACGCAAGGGCGCCTGGGCGGAGCTGCGTTTGGTTGGGAAGCAGCCAATAAGCGTAGCAACCCGCGGGCTGCCGCGCGCCATGACGGGGCTGGTGCAGGCGATGCGTGCGCGCAATCCTCGCGCCCACCATCAACCACCCTTCGCCGAGCTGGCGCCCTGCATCGGCATGCCTTGCATTATTATCCTGCCGGGCCGTGACGCTTGGCCGGAACCGTCGAACAGGCCCAACAGTCCGCCACGCAGCTCAAGCCTCGTGATGGCCCCCAGCCGTCGTGCTCGGCGCCGCACACCTGACCGGGCGTGCAGCACCAGGTTCGCACGGCTGCACGAGGGGCATAGAGGCGCAGTCGATGCAGCCGCTTGATCACGAGGCCACCGCCGCCCGAGCGCGGGTTGGAGGACTTCTGAAGGCCGCTCGTCCTGGGCTGATGCCGAGCCCGGCCATGGGCTCGCATCAGCCTGACACGTTGAAATTTGCCGTGTCTGGATCGCACGGTTACTTGACGACGACCTCCTGCCACCCGCTGGTCGCGTCCCAGAACTTGCCCACCACATCTCCTTGCGCCTCGGCCTCCCACTTGATCTGTGAGAGCTTGCCCCTGGCCGTCGGTGGCAGCTGAATGGGAATCTCGAGCTGCGACTTGAGCGTGTTGTGCGAGCCCGGTGCGTATTCAGGGTCGACGACGAAGGCCACCTCCTTCTCGAAAAGGATCTCTTCGCGCTTGACGCTGACGGTCTTTCCCGGCGCGGCCTTTTTGCCTTTTTCGTCCTTCTCTTCGGGCAACGTGTAGGTCAGGTCGACCAGTTCCTTGCATCGGACCTTGACGTAGAGACGGTGAAAGCTGACCGCCTTGGCTTTCACCGACAGGTTCAGAACAATGGTCGAAGTGCTACCCCTGACGAAGGAATTGGCGGCGTCAAGGCTCAGTATGGCCTGCGCGTGGCTCGGAAGCGGCGCTGCGAGAACGGCAACGGCGAAGAGACCGCCGCTCCAGGCGGCACGAAATGTCGACATAGCAATTGACCTCCAAATCGGAACTGCCTTCACACGACATGCCGGCATCCCGGCGACGTTGGACAGTGGCGCAGCCTCAAGCCACTTCGCTTCATCCGTTTGGAGGAGGCTGCCAATTTCACTGCCAAGGGCCATCGCGGGTCACGCGCAAATCAGCGGCCAGCCCGTGTGCCCGTGGCGTCGCTGGTGCAGTGCGTCAGGCGTTGAGGGCGCGCAGCACACGTTCCGGGGTCATCGGCATGTGACGCATGCGCACCCCGATGGCGCGGGCGATGGCATTGGCGATCGCCGCCGCTGGCGGCACGATCGGCACCTCGCCGACGCCGCGCACGCCGTAGGCAACGCCAGGCACCGGGGTCTCGATGATGACGCACTCGATGGGCGGGACGTCGAGGGCGGTCGGCATGCGATAGTCGAGCAGGCTGGCGTTGCGCAGGCGCCCGTCCGGACCGTAGTCGAAGCCCTCCATCAAGGCCCAGCCGATGCCCTGCACGACGCTGCCCGACATCTGGCCTTCCACCGCGATCGGGTTGAGCGCGCGGCCCACATCCTGGAAGGCGGTGTAGCGCAACACGGTGACCAGCCCGGTATCCGTGTCGACCTCCACATCGCAAACGTGCGCGCCAATCTCGACGCCGAGAGGCAGTTTGGTGGAAACGCCACGGCCCACAACTGCGCCGTCCGTCAGCGTCGCCTGCATGAGCTCCGGCAGGGAGATGGCGGCGCCGGAGCGCTGGCGGGAGCGGAACGCGCCATGCGCATAGTCGAGCTGATCGGGCAGGCACTGCAGCTTCTCGGCGGCGCGCGCGCGCAGCTGGGCAAGCGCGTCGCGACTAGCCTCAACGAGGGCAGCGGTGCTGGTGCGCGCGACACGGCTGCCGGCAGCCGGATCGGTGTAGCCGACCGATTTGGAATCACCGGTTTGGACGTGAATGTCATCGAGGGGCAGGCCGAACTCCTCGGCTACGACCTGCGCCATGGTGCTGCGAACACCGGAGATGTCGACCGCGCCCATCGTCACCATCGGGCGGCCGTCGCCAGCAATCGTGATGTGTCCGGCCGAGGTCATGGAGGTGCCGCGCCAGTACCCGACGGCGAGGCCGCGGCCGCGCGGATAGCGCCCCTGTGGTAGCGCATCGGTCCAGCAGGAGTGCGCACCCACCCGATCAAGAATGGTCGTCAGCCCGATCGAAGGAAATGGCGTGCCGATCGGCATCAGGCCGCCGGTGACCGAGGCGTTGCGCTTGCGGAACTCCAGGGCATCCATGCCCAGCCGCTGGCAAAGCGCATCCATCGCCTGCTCCATGGCGAAGGCTGCCTGGATGCCGCCGGGCGCGCGATAGGCTTCGGTACGCGGCTTGTTGGTCACCACGTCGAAGCCTTGCAGATCAAGGTTGGGACATTGGTAGAGCGCCGCCGACGCCTGCATGACGAGGGAGGGGCCAAGGCCGGGAAGGCCGCCGGCATCGAGGTGGTAGGAAGCTTTGATTGCCGCCAGGCGGCCGTCCTTGTCGGCGCCGACTGCGATATCGATCCGAGCGGCGGAAGGCGGACCGGAGCCGCCTTGCAGGACCTCCTCACGCGTCAGCACCATCTTGACCGGCCGGCCGCACTTCTGGGCCAGACGTGCGGCGACCGCCTCACCGTGGATGATGATCTTGCCGCCGAATGCGCCGCCCACTTCCAGTGGACAGACCTTCAGCCTGGAAAGGGGCAGCCCAAGCATGCGACCGATCATCAGCTCGGCGGTGAACTGGCCCTGCGTGGAGGTCCACACCGTGACAAAGCCATTGGCGTCGACCTCCGCGACCGTGGCTTGCGGCTCGAGGTAGCCCTGGTGGGCGGTGTCGATAGCGACGCTGATGCCGGCGGTGGCCGGTGCGGTGGCGAGCGCCGCCGTCGCATCACCGCGGGCGATCACCGTGCGCGAGCAGATATTGCTCGGCGTGCGCGGGCGCGGCTCCACGCCCTTCGTGAATACGTGCTCGTGCAGTACGGGGGCATCCGGGGCCATGGCGGCTGCAAGATCGATGACAGCCGGCAACGTCTCGTAGTCGACCTCGATCAAGCCGAGCGCGGCCTCCGCGATATGCAGATCCAGCGCAGCCACGGCGGCAACCGGCTGGCCGATCCACAACACCTTGCCGCGTGCCATGTTGACTTGCGCAACCATCCACATGTCATAGCCGGTCTCGCCCATCGGAACGCTGGCGCCGATCGGCAGCTCGGGAAAGTCGGCGGCGGTGACGACGGCCAGCACGCCCGGCAGCGCCTCGGCGCGCGTCGTGTCGATGGCTCGAATGCGGGCGTGCGCGTGCGGGCTGCGCAGCAGCTTGGCATGCGCCATGCCCGGCAGCTTCAGATCGGCCGGGTACACGGCGCCGCCGGTGACGCGCTCCTTGGCATCGACGCGCGGCAGCCGCCTGCCGACCACTTGCAAGGGACCGCTCTTTTCGGATTGCATGAATTACCGCCCCCCTGCCTGCAGCGTTGCAGCGGCGCCCACAATCGCATCGACGATCTTGTCATAGCCGGTACATCGACAGATGTTGCCGGCAATGGCGTGGCGCACCTCGGCAGTCGTCGGACTGGGGTTGTTGTCGAGCAACGCCTTGGCCGACAGCACGATGCCCGGCGTGCAAAAGCCGCATTGCGTGCCGCCGTGCTCGACCAGGGCCCGCTGGATCGGATGCAGTTTGCCCTGCAGCGATACGCCTTCGATGGTGACGATATCCCGACCCGGCGCCTCCAGCGCCAGCATGAGACAGGCGTTGGTGGCAGCGCCGTCGACCAACACCGTGCAGGTGCCGCAGTTGCCGTTGCCGCAGCCTTCCTTGCAGCCGGTCAGGCCAAGGCGCTCGCGCAGCAGGTCGAGCAGGGTGTCGCGCGTATCGATGAGCAGCGTGTGCTCCGCGCCGTTCACGGTACAGGTGATGAGCGTCTTCATGGCTTGGCCTGCTGGATGGACGGCGCCGTGCAACACTCGGCCAGTGCGCGGGCCGTCAACACGGCAACGAGTGACCGGCGGTAGTCGGCGGAGCCGCGCGTGTCGGAAATGGGACGCGCGTCGTCTGCCGCGCGCTGCCCGGCGCAGGCAAACAGCTCGTGCGCTGGCCGTTCACCGAGCAGGTGCCGCTCGGCCGACGCTGCCCGCACGGGCGTCGGACCGACCGACGCCAGCACGACGCGCGCGGCGGCGATCCGGCCCTGCGCGTCGAGACTGATCAAGGCGCAGGCACCGGCGACGGCGATGTCCATTTCCCGGCGCGGCGTGAAGCGCAGGTAGGTTGCCGCCGACCGCGGTGGAACGGGCGCCAGCATGATGGACACGAGCAGCTCGCCCGGGCCGAGGCTGGTCTTGCCGGGGGCGCGGATGAAGGTCTCGAGTGGCTCGTCGCGCTGGCCGGCCGGGCCGACGATGCGGGCGCGGGCCTGATGGCATATCAGGGCCGGCACGGCATCGGCCGACGGTGCGGCATTGCAGATGTTGCCGCCGAGGCTGGCGCGGTTCTGAACCTGCAGGCTGCCGATCAGCCGCGCCGACTGTGCGACGGCAGGGTAGGCCGCCGCGACTGAGGCATGCCGCGCCACCTGGGTGGCACTGGCAGCGGCACCCAGCACAAGGCCGCCATCGGCAAGCGGCGAGATGCTGGCCAACTCGGGGATCCGTTTCAGGTCGACGACACACGCAACCTGCCGGCGCCCTTCGCGCATCTGCGGGATGAGGTCCGTCCCGCCGGCGAGCGCCCGCGCTCCGTCCGCCTGCAGCGCGGCGACGGCCTCCCCGATCGTGGTCGGACAGGCATAGGCGAATTCCTTCAACGAACGGCTCCTCGATGTCGTGGCAGGTCGTCACGGGCGCCGCGGCCGTTGTCGCCATGGGACCGGCTCGACCGCGAAGGGCTACAGGTTATCCTACGCCGCATTACCCAATCTAGTGTCCTGTCTGCGAATTGCCGATCCCCTTTGCCGCACCGATGCCTCGACCGTGCGGCTGGCGAGACCGCACGCTTTACGCACAAGCTCGAATCGCGTCACGACATTCAAGCCTAATTCATGCGGGGCAAGCCGATGCGGGTCGGACGCAACCGTCATTGCATTCTTTTTGCAATTGCTGCGTGGCTGTTGGCCCCTCAATCGGCCGCTGCTGAGGGGCCACCGCGGTTCGACTGGCGCGGAGCCTATGTCGGTCTCCACGGCGGCGGTGCCCTCGGCCTCGTGGACGTCGCCGATCCGTTCGGCCCCTCGATCTTTGGCGAAACGGTGCGCGCGTCGGGTGTCCTTGTTGGTGGACAACTCGGCTACAACGTCCAGCGCGGCGACGTCGTCTACGGCCTGGAGGCGGACCTGAGCTGGGCCGACATGGACGGCACCAAGACCTGCTTTGCCTTCTCGGGCACCTTCCTCAGCTCGAACTGCTGGCCCGCGTCAATGCCATGGCCACCTTTGCCGGGCGCCTCGGGTGGACGCTGCCGCGCGACAGCCGCACGCTGGTCTATGGCAAAGCCGGACTTGCGCTGGCACGTACCGAGGTCGACGCCATGCCGGCTGGCGGAGCCGGGTTGCCGAGCACCGCTAGCACCACGTGGCATTGGGGCTGGATGCTCGGCGCCGGTGTTGAGCGGGCGATTTTGCCCAACTGGACCGTCAAGGCCGAGTACTCCTATCTGGGCCTCGGCAACGAGACTTTGACCGCACCAGCCAGTGGGACGGGTGAGCTGCTGTCGCCCATACCGGCCACCGCCACCAGCTTCTCGCCCGATATGCATCAGTTCAAGATCGGCATGAACTACAGGTTCGGCGATGGCCACCTGCCTACGCGCGCGCAGGCGCGCCAGCCCGGCGCTGCGAACGGCACGCAGTACACAGCCGGCTTGCGCTATG
>DASTOW010000329.1:0-2129 GCA_035762425.1 Hyphomicrobiaceae bacterium
GTGTCGCTCTTCTGTGCAAGGTGATCAAGCGTTGCCTCAAACCACTGCTTCAAGGCTGCAGCCAGAGGCCGGGCATGCGCTTGTCGGCCCGCGCGGCGCTCGGCATCAGATCGGCCGCGGAGTGCCTTCTCGACCGCGTAGAGCTGGGCGATGCGCTCGAGGGCCTCGCGGGCAACCGGCGCCGGCGCCGGCGAAGCCTCGCGCTCGATCTTCACAAACTGGCGCCGTAGATGCGACCAGCAGAAGGCGAGCGTGCCGGACAGGGCGTCCGCACGCGTCTCTCGGGTCATGGTCTTGTAAGCCCCATAGCCATCGCAATGGATGATGCCGCGGTAACCCTCAAGCAGCCTCAAGCCATGAACGGCGCCGCGGCCCGGTGCATAGGCGTAAACCACGCCAGGTGGGTCAGGTCCGGCCCAAGGCCTGTCATCGCGCGAGAGCGCCCAGAAGTAGCCGGTTTTGGTCCTGCCGCGCCCCGGATCCAGGACCGGCGCCGGGGTCTCATCGACACAGAGCTTCGGGGACGCGAGCAGCAGCTCGCGCAGACGATGCCACAAGGGCTTCAATTCCTGGGCGGCATAGCCGACCCAGAAGGCGAGCGTGGAACGGTCGATGGCGATACCGTGCGTCGCCAGCATCTGCGCCTGGCGATAAAGCGGCAAATGCCAATGATACTTGGCGTCAATCACATGCGCGACCAGCCGCTCGGTGGGCAGTCCCCCCTTGATCAATCGTTCGGGCGCGGCGTGCTGGAGGACGACGCCATGACAGGCGCGGCAGGCCAGTTTGGGCCGGCGGGTCACGATCACCCGGTATTGCACCGGAACGACGTCAAGCCTCTGGCTCTCATCGCGGCCAATCTCAACGAGATCGCCTTTGCAGGACGGGCAGCAGGTTGCAGCCGGCAGCAAGGTTTCGACGATGCGCGGCAAATGCTCCGGCAGCTGACCACGATTGGCCCTGCGCTTGGCAGTTCTCTTCTCGCAGGTTTTGGGATTGGCACGGACCTCGGCTGCTTCGAGAGCCGCGACGGCCTGATCGATATCCTCCAGAACAAGCTGAAGCTGATCAGCGTCCAACTTTTCCGACGATCGACCGAACTGCGCATCGTTCGCAAGCTTGAGCAACCGCTCGAGCCTGGCGCAGCGATCCAGCAGAGCCGCGGCAAAGACACGCAGCTCGGCTGGATCGCTCGGCAACTCGTCAGGCAAATCGCTCATCGGCCTGAGTCTGCCATGCTTCGCGCCCCGATGCAGCGAAGATTTGTATCTTTACGCAAGTGCTTTCGGTTGTGGGACTCGAGGTGCGTGCATGCGTGTCCAGTCCATGCCGGCCAGAAGCGCCGACAGCTGCGCCGCGTTCATCCGCATCACGCCGTCAACAACAGGTGGCCACTTGAAGCCGCCGCCCTCAAGCCGCTTCCAATACAGCACAAGGCCACTGCCATCCCACACGACGATCTTCACCCGATCGGCGCGCTTCGCGCGGAAGACCACCGCCACGCCCTTCATCGGGTCATGGCCCAGCGCCTCCTTCGCCAAGAGTGCCAAGCCATCCGCACCCTTCCTAAAGTCTACAGGCCGGGTCGCAACGTAAATCATGAGACCAGCGGGAGCTGTCAGCATGAACGTGTCCGTCGGAGTGCCATGAACACATCGCTCAACACAGAAAGGCCAGACGTTCCGCGCACCTCCACTCGTGCCCCCTGGAACTCGACCGTAACAACTGCTGCTTCCCGCGATCCCGAGGGCTCCGCGGCCGCTGGTGGCGCCGATTCCGACACCAATGGCACGAACGATAATGTATCCGCCGGAGACGGCAGCACCAATTGACCTAAACGCGCTCGGCGCCGCCAGTCATGCACCTGCTGTGGCCGGCAGCCATGACGGCGTGCGATATCCGTTACAACTGCGCCTGGCTCAAGGCTTTCCTCGACAATCCGTGCCTTCAAATCATCCGGCCAGCGCTTTCGACCTGCACCAGCATACACTTCGATACGCGACGACAACGGTCGTCTTATGTCGTCAGAATGGTCGTCCATTGTGAGCACCCTTGCCGAAGATGACTCTTCTAACGGTGCTCTCAGGTCTGCGCTCAAACAATCTGAAGGGCCTCGGCGCCACGCTTAC
>DASTOW010000330.1:0-4113 GCA_035762425.1 Hyphomicrobiaceae bacterium
CCAAAAGGCCAAGCCTTACACCGAGAAGGCGCTGGAGACCGCGAAGGAGACTGTCGAGCAGGCCAAGCAGGCGACCGAACGGGCCGCGGAAGCCGCCAAGCCATACATCGACAAGTCCAAGGAGGCGGCGCAGAAGGCCTACGAGGATGCGCTCAAGGCCGGGAAGGACCTGATGGACAAGTCGAAGTCCGAGCCGCCAAAGAAAAACTGATCTGTGGCATTGGGGCCTAGGCTGGGTTGGCGCGTCAGCGCGCAAGCCAACGCGATTGCCGTCAAAAGCACGGGCCGGCCCCAACGAACCGACAAGTTTCCACCGGTATCGCCCTTGCAGCCCGCAACGGGCAGGGCTAACCGTGGGGCCATGGAACAGGCAAAACGTCTTGCCGGCCGCCTTGCGCTGGTCACCGGAGCCACCCGCGGCATCGGCCGCGCTGTGGCCTGCGCGTTCGCCCGCGAGGGCGCACACTTGATCCTGGTTGGCCGCACCTCGGGAGCGCTCGAGGAGGTCGATGACGAGATCCAGGCGCTGGGCGGCACCGCCACCCTGCTGACGCTCAACCTCAAGCATCAGGACAAGATCGACGCGCTCGGCCCCACCATCTACCAGCGCTGGGAGAGGCTCGACATCCTCGTCGGCAATGCCGGCATTCTGGGTCCGCTCTCACCGCTCGGTCACGTCACGGCGGATGCCTGGGAAGATGTGATGGCCATCAACTTGACTGCCAACTGGCGCCTGCTGCGCACGCTCGACCCGCTGCTGCGCCGCTCGGAGGCTGGCCGCGCCATCTTCGTCTCCTCGGGCGCGGCCGTGAGCCGCCCCGCCTACTGGGGACCTTACGCCGTCTCCAAGGCCGCCCTGGAGGCTCTCGTCACCACCTACGCGCATGAGGTGGAGAACACGCGTGTACGTGCCAACCTCGTCAACCCCGGCCCGACCCGCACGGCCATGCGCGCCAAGGCCTTCCCCGGCGAGGACCCGCTCAGCCTGAAGGCCCCCGAGGACGTGACGCCGACGTTCGTGCGCCTCGCATCCGGCGACTGCACCGACAACGGCCGCGTGTTCGACCTGAAAACCGGCGACGTGCGTTAGGCCTTACTGCCAGAGGTCGGCAAGGATGGGCCATAGCGAAGCGACCAGCAGCGCCGCCATGGCCATGTTGACCGCGCGCACGATGCCCGGGCTCTTGAGCAGCCGGCGCAAACTGGTGCCGAAGCCAAGCCATGCCGCGCACGACAGGATGCCGAGCGAACCGAACAGGAAAGCGATCAGCAGCACGTTGCCCGGGAATGCGGCGACGGCCGCGTAGGTGGATATGGCACCGACCGCCATCACCCAGCCTTTCGGGTTGAGCCATTGGAAGGCAGCACCTTCGAGGAACGTGATGGGCCGGCCGTTCGTTTGACCATCCGGATCGGGTGCTCCCGCCGTGGCGATTTGCCAGGCAAGATAGAGCAGGTAGGCGGCGCCCACATACTTGAGCACGGTGTAGAGCGCCGGATAGGCCTGGAACAACGCGCCCAGCCCGAGGCCGACGGCCAGCACCATCACCGCGAATCCCAGCGAAACGCCCCACAGGTGCGGCAGGCCGCGGCGGAACCCGAAATTCAAGCCGGAGGACATAAGCATGGTGTTGTTGGGTCCGGGCGTGAACAGGGTCACGACTACGAACCCCAACAGCGCCCATGCCAGATCAGATGCCATCGCACACGCTCCGTTGCAGGACCGAGGCCGACGTATCGCGGCAGTTGGGAAGAGTTGAGGCCTACATCCCCTTGGCGCCGCGGCCGATCGCAGCGATGCCGGTGCGGGAGACCTCAAGCAGCCCAAGCTCGCGCATGATAGAGATGAACTGCTCGATCTTGCTGGTGCGGCCGGTCAGCTCGAACACGAAGTGTTCGGTCGACGCATCGATGACGTCGGCGCGGAAAATCTCGGCGAGGCGCAGCGCCTCGATGCGTTTCTCGCCCTTGCCCGCCACCTTGAGCAGGGCCAGTTCGCGCTCCAGCGGGTCGCCGGCTACGGTCAGATCGACGACGCGGTGCACGTTCACCAGCCGCTCGAGCTGGTTCTTGATCTGGCCGATCACCATCGGCGTACCGGTCGTGACGATGGTGAAGCGCGACAAGTGCTTCTCGTGCTCGGTCTCCGACACCGTAAGGCTGTCGATGTTGTAGCCGCGCCCCGAGAACAGACCGGCGATCCGCGCCAACACACCCGGCTCGTTGTCGACCAGCACCGACAGGGTGTGGGCCTCGGGTTTGTCGTGGCGCTCCTCGATGAAATACGCGGACTTTGGCTGGGTGTTTGGCATTGTACTCATCGTATCGTGGTATCGTGGCGGTCGCGGCAGTGCATCTGCCTGCTCCCGCAAGCGGAGAGAGGCAACGTGCTACACCAGCACCTTGCCTTCCTTGCCGATCGCCTTGTCGATCTCCTCGTCGGTGACATCCTCGCCCAGCAGCATCTCGTGATGCGCCTTGCCGGAGGGGATCATCGGGAAGCAGTTGGCGAGGGCGGCAACGCGGCAGTCGAAGATCACCGGCTTGTCGTTGGCCGCATTCAGCATCTCCTCGATGCACGCATCAAGATCGGCCGGCTTGTCGCAGCGGATACCGATGCCGCCATAGGCGTCGGCCAGCTTGACGAAGTCGGGTAGCGACTCAGTATAGCTCTCCGAAATGCGGTTGCCGTGCAGCAACTGCTGCCACTGCCGTACCATGCCCATGTACTGGTTGTTGAGGATGAACACCTTGACGGGCAGCCGGTATTGCACCGCCGTCGACATTTCCTGGATGTTCATCAGGATCGACGCATCGCCGGCGATGTCGATCACGGTCGATTTCGGATGCGCCATCTGCGCACCGATGGCGGCCGGCAGGCCGTAGCCCATGGTGCCGAGGCCGCCGGAGGTCATCCAGCGGTTCGGCTCCTCGAAGCGGAAGAACTGCGCCGCCCACATCTGGTGCTGGCCGACTTCGGTGGTGATGTAGACGTCGCGATCCTTGGTGGCCGCGTAGAGACGCTGGATGGCGTACTGGGGCATGATCACATCGTCATGCGCCTTGTAGGACAGGCATTTCCTAGCGCGCCACTTGTCGATCTGCGCCCACCACGACTTGAGCGAGGTCTTGTCGACGGTGGCGGCCTTGGCCTTCCAGGTTCGGATCAGCTCCTCCAGCACGTAGGCGACGTCGCCGATGATCGGCACGTCGATCGTGACGTTCTTGTTGATAGAGGACGGGTCGATGTCGATATGGATCTTCTTGGAGCGCGGTGAGAAGGCATCGATGCGGCCGGTGATGCGGTCATCGAAGCGCGCACCGATGCACACCATCACGTCGCAATCGTGCATGGCGAGGTTGGCCTCGTAAGTACCGTGCATGCCGAGCATGCCAAGCCACTCCTTGCCGGCGGCCGGGAACGCGCCGAGCCCCATCAGAGTCGAGGTGATGGGAAAGCCGGTCAAGCGGACGAGCTCGCGCAGGAGCTGGCTGGCTTTGGGTCCGGAGTTGATGACGCCGCCACCGGTATAGAGCACTGGCTTCTTGGCGTGCGACATCAGGTCGACGGCGTGCGCGATCGCCTTCGCATCGCCCTTCAGACGCGGCTGATAGGTCTTGTGGCGAACATCCTTGGGACCGGTGTAGGTGCCGGTGGCGAACTGCACATCCTTGGGGATGTCGACCACGACGGGGCCCGGCCGGCCGGTGCGGGCGACGTAGAACGCCTCGTGCAGCACACGGGCAAGATCGTCGACGTTCCTCACCAGCCAGTTGTGCTTGGTGCAGGGCCGGGTGATGCCGACCGTATCGCACTCCTGAAAGGCATCGTTACCGATCAGATGCGTCGGCACCTGTCCGGTGATGCAGACGACCGGAATAGAATCCATGAGCGCATCGGTAAGACCCGTGACGGCATTGGTGGCACCGGGGCCGGACGTGACGAGCACCACCCCGACCTTGCCGGTCGAACGCGCATAGCCTTCTGCTGCATGCACCGCCCCGCCCTCCTGGCGCACCAGGATGTGCTTGACCTTGTCCTGCTGGAACAGCTCGTCGTAGATCGGTAGGACGGCCCCGCCGGGATAGCCGAAAACGTGCTCGATCCCCTGG
>DASTOW010000331.1:0-7649 GCA_035762425.1 Hyphomicrobiaceae bacterium
ACATTGCCCTGGCAGGCCGACGGGCATCGGCAATTCGAGCCTAACGCGTCGCCAGCCCCAGGTTGGGTGAGGGCCCAGGTTGGGTGAAGGGCCCAGGTTGGGTGAGGGCCCAGGTTGGGTTGGGGCAATGCCCGCAACCCCAGCACGTCCCGTCATCCCTGCGAGCTCATGCTGCCAAGCGGCGGAGCTGGGAGGTGCTCCAGCACCGAACCGGCTCTAGCGCATGGACATCAGATTGGCCATCAGTCCAGCCTCGACCTCGATCGAGGCGCAAGGCGCCTCGATCGACCAGCGGTCGATGCCGGCGTCGGCCAGCTGGGCGTCGCTGAGCGCGGCGATAGCGCTGCGGTCGCGAGCGGCCTGGCGGCCCTGCCGGATCGAAGCCAGCAACGCTTGCGTGCCGTCCCTTACCAGGTCGAACAGGCCGCTTGCATCGGCCGTCTTGGCGGCTTGCGGGGATGTAGCCATGGTCGGTCTCCCAAGGTCGGGTTGCGTCCGTGTCGTTGCCAGGAGCTTGCCCCGCCGCCGTTTGCGCGGTGTTCGGGCCGCCGTGAAAGGAGTGGCAGCGCCCCTATCCGCAGCGTGAAATCGGCGTTAAATCGGTGGCGGACACCGATCATTCCCGCGCCGGCGAAAGGCACTGAGGGCTACATGCGCATCTCCATCCTGGGAGGACTGCAGGCGATGTGCCCGGCCGGCAAGCCGCTGCGCCTGCCGACCCGCAAGACGGCCCTGGTGCTGGCCGCACTGGTGCTGGCCGGAGAGAAAGGGCTGCGACGGCAGAGCCTCAGCGACGCGTTCTGGTCAGACCGCGGCGATGCGCAGGCGCGCAGCAGCTTGCGCCAGGCTCTGGCGGCCCTGCGGCGTGCGTTCGGCGAGGATGACGACGGCGCAGTTCGCATCGAGGGCGATCTGGAGACCCTGTATCTGGCGGCGCCAGCCGACCAAGTGGATACATGGCGCTTCGACAAGCTGATCGAGAGCAGCAACGCGGCCGACCTCGCTCAGGCCGCCGCGCTGTACCAAGGCGATGTCCTGGCCGGCATGCCCCTGCCGGAGCCGCTCGATCAGTGGTTTGCGCCGCACCAGCGGTCCTACCGGCAAAAGGGGCTTTTGCTGGTGGAGCGCTTGAGCCTGCTGCCGGGTGCGGGCCTGACCATGGCCGAGCCGGAATGCCGCGCGCTCGCGGAGCGGCTGCTGGCGGCCGATGCGGCGACCGAGGAGGCGCATCGCTCCCTCATCCGCCTCTACCAGCATCAAGGCCGATTGAACGCGGCGCTCAGGCAATTCGAGCTGTGCCGCGATACGCTGCGGCGGGAGCTCGATGCCGAGCCCGAGGCGCAGACCGAAGCCTTGATCGCCGGCATGCGCGAGCGGCGTAGCGAGGCGGACAACCAACATGCAGCGACTGCGCAAGCGGCATCGCCTGCCGCACCGACGCGCGACCGCGAGCAGCCGTCCATCATCGTCATGCCGTTCGACAACCTGAGCGGCTCAGACGACGAATACTTCGTCGACGGCGTCGTCGAGGAGATCACCTCGGCGCTGTCGCGAGTGCGCGATTTTTTCGTCATCGCACGGCAATCGGCCTTCACCTATAAGGGCCGCTTTGTCGATGTGCGGGAGATCGGTCGAGAGTTGGGCGTCAGCTACGTGGTGGAAGGTACGGTGCGGCGTGGCGGGGATCGGCTGCGCATCTCCGTGCAGCTCGTCGACGCCGAGACGCGCAACCAGCTCTGGTCGGATCGCTACGAAGGCGCCACACGGGACATCTTCGCGTTTCAGGACGAGATCGCAGCGCAGGTGTCGGGCGCCATCCACCCGGCGGTACGCAATGCCGAGATCGCGGTCGCCAAGAGCAAGCCGCCGGGCAGCTTGCGCGCGTACGACCTGGTGCTGCAGGCGTACCCGAAGATCTGGAGTCAAAGCTCGGCGGACAATGCCTCGGCGATTGCGTCGCTGCGAAAAGCCATCGCCACCTGCTCAGACTACGGCCGCGCGCACGCTTTGCTGGCGTGGTGTCATTCGCAGGACGTGGTCTACCTGTGGGGGGCCAATCCGGAGGCAAGCCGCGTGGATGCGGGTCGGGCGGTCGATGCCGCCGCGGCGCTGATCGGCGATGATCCGACGGCGCTGACGGCGGTTGGAGCAGCGATCAGCCAGTGCCTGAACGACCTGCCGCGAGCAGCCTCCTACATCGACAGCGCGCTGACACTCGATCCCAACAACGCCTGGGCGTGGGCGCGCTCGGCGTGGGTGGCGATCTATCAAGACGAGCCGGACCGCGCGCGCGAGCGCTTCGAGCGCTCGCTCGCGTTGAGCCCGCTCGATCCACTCGCCTTCAACCTGCGCATCGGCATCGCCATGACGTTTGGCTACAAGGGCGACTACGTTCAGTCGGCAAAGCTGCTGCAGGATGTCTTGAAGCAGCACCCCAGGGTGACCTGGGCGTACCGCCAGCTTGCCTTCGTGTCTGCCTTGTCCGGCGACCTGTCGACGGCACGCCATGCCATCGAGAAACTGCGCGCTGCCCACCCGAGCGCGACCATCGCCCTCATGAAAAAATCGCATCCCTCGCGGCACACCCCCAGGATCTTCAACCTCATGCTGGACGGATGGCGGCGCGCGGGCTTGCCGGAGGAATAGGGTCGCGGGATCGGTCGGGTGCGACCATCGGGCTCACCATCCCGGCGGAGCTGACGCCGCTTCATTCGGTCGCGCAACAAATTAGCGTAAACACGCAAATTTAGACACAAAAGCCGCATTGCATTTGCTACTGCACCACCCGATCTAGGGCCGAAGCCGCGCGCCCAGGGGCCGGTGCCACACTTCACCCACACGAGAGGTCGCATGAGGGACGAGCATACTGTTTTTCGCCCGGTCGATAGAGACACTCCCGCAGGCAATTCCCCGACACTTCTGACGATGCTGAAGCGATCCGCGGTGCGCGCTGCCATCTATGCGCGCGGAACGATCGGGGAGGCTGCCGGTGCCGTTGCCGTTGCTTGCGGCGCCGTTCCCACGGCCGGCCGCTTCGTCAGCAGCCAACCCAAGAGGGTCGTGTACGATCCGGCGGAAGCCGCGCCGAGCTTTGCCGACCTGCCGCTTTACCGCGGCATCCTCAAGCACAAGGAGATCGGCCGGCTGTTCGATATCGACGACCCGTTCTATCGCTGCCATCAGGCACGCAACGGCGTGACCACCCAGATCGCTGGCAAGAATTACGTCAATTTC
The DNA here is from genome assembly GCA_035762425.1 of Hyphomicrobiaceae bacterium. Lineage (GTDB taxonomy): Bacteria > Pseudomonadota > Alphaproteobacteria > Rhizobiales > Hyphomicrobiaceae > AWTP1-13. Next base: position 3,235 of record DASTOW010000331.1, read on the forward strand.
GCCTCCTACGACTACCTGGGTCTCAATCAGCATCCAGCCATCGTGGAAGCCGCCAAGACGGCGATCGACAATCTCGGCACGTCCGTATCGGCGAGCCGCATCGTCGCCGGCGAGCGGACCATTCATGGCGCACTCGAGCGATCGCTCGCGGATTTCTACGGCGTCGAGGCGGCAATCACCTTCGTCAGCGGGCACGCCACCAACGTGTCGACCATCAGCACGCTCATGACGGCGGACGACCTCATCCTTTACGACGACCTGTCGCACAACAGCCTGATCGTCGGCGTAAGGCTCTCAGGAGCCACCGCCTACGCCTTCAAGCACAACGATGCGGAAGCGCTCGAGGCGCTGCTGCTCGAGCACCGCCCTTTCCACAAGCGCGCATTGATCGTGGCCGAAGGCCTCTACTCCATGGATGGCGATGTCGGCGACCTGCCAAGCCTCGTCGCTCTCAAGGAGAAGTACGGCGCCTGGCTGATGATCGACGAAGCGCATGGCCTGGGCGTTCTGGGCGAGACGGGCCGCGGGTCGGCCGAGCACTACGACATTGACCCCAAGCGCGTCGACATCTGGATGGGCACGCTCAGCAAGGCGCTGGCGAGCTGCGGCGGCTACATTGCCGGCAGGCAGGAGCTGATCGACATCCTGAAGTACCAGGCGCCCGGGCTGGTCTACTCCGTCGGTCTGTCCCCGCCGCTCACGGCCGCCGCCACCAGGTCACTTGAGCTGCTCAAGGCCGAGCCGGAGCGGGTTGCGCGCCTGCGCTCCAACGGCAAGCTCTTCCTGTCTCTGGCGCGGGCCGCCGGCATGGACACCGCCACTAGCGAAGGCCACGCGGTCGTGTCCGTGATCGTTGGCGACCTCGTCAACGCCGGCCGACTGGCCGACCGCATGCTGGCGCGCGGCATCAACGTGCTGCCGATCATCTATCCCGCCGTGCCGATCAAGGCGGCGCGCCTGCGCTTCTTCATCACCTCCGAGCACACGCCTACCCAGATCCGCGAGGCGGTGCGCACGATGCGTGAGGAGATGGATGGGCTCGGCAAGCGACCAAGGCAGAAGCAGGCCGCGTGATGCAACACCGGCGCCGGCACTCTGCTGCCGGCGCCGCATGAATGGGCTTCCCCATGCTGAAACGATCCCCCGCCCCAGTCGTGCTGGTCACCGGTTGCTCGTCGGGGATCGGCAAAGCCATCTGCGACCTGCTGGCCGCAGGCGGCGCCACCGTCTACGGGGGCAGCCGCACGATCTGCTCTGCCTCCTCCTGGACCCATCTTCCGCTCGACATCACCGATCCGTCCTCGGTGGACGCGGCCGTTGCCGAGGTGCTGCGCCGTGAATCGCGGCTGGACGCGCTCGTTGCCTGCGCCGGCCTAGGCCTCGCCGGCTCGGTGGAAGACACCGACGACGACGAAGCCAGGCGTCAGTTCGATACCAACTTTTTCGGCACCACCCGAACCATCCGCGCGGTCCTGCCGGTCATGCGCAAGCAGGCTTCGGGCAAGATCCTGGTGATCGGCTCGATCGGCGGCCTGATCGGCCTGCCGTTCGTGTCCTTCTACAGTGCCTCGAAGTTTGCGCTTGATGGGTTAGTGGAAGCGTTGCGCGGCGAGGTCGCGCCGTTCGGCATTCAGGCCACCATCGTCCATCCCGGCGACATCAATACCGCGTTCGGAGCAAACCGCGTCTTCGGCCGCAACGTCGGCGAACCGTCCGCCTACCAGGTGCGTTTCCAGGACACGCTGCGCTTCTATGCGGCCCAGGAGCAGAACGGTGCCTCTCCGCAGGTGCTGGCGCGCAAGGTGCAGAAGCTCCTCACCCAGCGATCGCTGCCTGCCCGCGTGGTCGTCGGCAAGCCCCTCGAGAGGCTCGGCGTTTCCGGAAAGCGCTATCTTCCCGGCCGCAGCTTCGAATACCTGATGCGCAAAGCCTACGCGCCTTAGCCGGCCGCGCCGCGCGTGCCCATCACGCGGTCAGCCCGAGCAGCGGCCGGGCCACCTCGGACTGCGGAAACACCGTGCCGGACAGCACCGCCGGCGAAAGGTCGAACTGCTCCGCCAGCAACCCCTTCAGGACTGCGCGTAGATCGGTGGTCGGCTTGAGGTCGCGGCGCTCCAACAGCTGCTCGTCCTTCAATCCGGGCCAGTCCGCAATCACGCGACCGCCCTTGACGGCGCCACCCGCCAGCAGCGCCACCGTGCCTGTGCCGTGGTCGGTTCCAGTCGTCCCGTTGATGCGTGCGGTGCGTCCGAACTCGGTGACGGCAACGATGGTCGTGTCCTTCCAGTGCGCTGCAAGCCCCTGCTCGAAGGCCTCGAATGCGGAATCAAGACCGCCGAGCAGCTGCGCCAATCGTCCCACCGCACCGCCTTCGTTGGCGTGCGTGTCCCAGCCGTCGAAAGACAGCGCGGCAATGCGCGGCCCGTCGTCGGCAGCCATTAGCTTGGCGGCGCCCTCGGCGGTGAGACGCATAGCGGCGATCGCACCACCGGCACGGCCCGGGCGGCGCATGGCGCCTTCACGCGAGGCGATGCGATCCGTGTCGAGGCCCTGCTCCAGCACCGCCTTGAGCGACGGATCGCGGTGGGCGTAAAGGGCGAGCACCCGATCAGCAAGATCGTCCGACGCCGATGCCGCAATCGGCGGAGCCCAGCCAAGCATGGGCACCGGCCCTCGCATGATCAGCGCCGTGGTCGGCCCGATCGCCAGGCCGCGCGCGGCGACCTTCTCACCACGGGCAAGCGCGCCGATGGCCCTGTTGAGCCATCCCGATTGTACCGTGCCGGGACCGGCGTATCCGCTTTCCAGCACGTCCTGGCCATCGAAGTGCGAGCGCTCCCGGTAGCTCGTCGCTGCGGCGTGTACGACCGCGGCATTGCCCTGCTTGTACAGACGCGCGAACACCGGCAGCGCCGGATGCAAAGCAAAAAAGCCGTCGAGCGCAACGGCTGGATGTTCGCCTGTCAGCGACAAAGCGATTTGGCCATGCAGGCGCTCGTAGCTGGGGTCGGCGACCGGCGCCACCGTCGCCAGCCCATCAAGCGCACCGCGCAGCACGATGACGATGAAGCGCGGATCGCGCGCGCCCGCGGCGCTTGCCAGCTTCGGCCGATAGGCCCAAGCGAACATGGCGCCGCCGCCGACCAGCAGCGCGCGACGCGAGAGCGACGGTGTCTCGCAGCAGTCAGTCATGCGTCATCTCCACTGGAATTCGGGTGCCATCAGCAGTAGCGCCAAGCCCTGCTGCTGCGATTCGGCGCGTGCCACCGCCTGGCGGGTTTCGGCTGACGCGGCCTGACCAAGGCAGGTGTCGAGGAGCTGGCGCGGGTTGGACGCAGGCTTGGCGCGCGTAGCTATGGCAGCCGCCATGTCGAGGCGTGACTTCATACCCTTGGGCGTGGCCCATGCTGCGGTGGTGTCGGGCCAGCCGTTGGGGCCGGGCGGCTGCCATAGCGGCATGCCCATGACGAGAAGCGGCGCCAGAAGAATACGGGGATCTTCGGGCAGGTGGCCGGTGGCGCGTACTGCCGCCATCAGGAACTCGTAGGGCGAGCGGATCTTGGCGTGGCTCGCATTCCAGGCCGCGTCGTCCTCGATCAGCGCCACTGCAAGCGCCCTCAAGTCACCATCGGTGCTCTTGAACACGCCAGCCAGCCGCTCCACCAGGGCGGCAGGCGGTGCGTCGGCGACGAAATGCAGCGCCAGCCTGGTGGCGATGTGGCGAGCGGTGCTCGGGTGGCGCGCGAGGTCGGCAAGTGCCGCCTCGCCCTGCTCGATGCCGGCCGCCTTGTAGCGCTTGCCGAGCAGCATCCGCTCGCCGGGCTCGTGCGCCCGCGCGAAGAAAGCGAATACACCCGGCTCGCCGGCACGACCCTGCGCGCCCGCAAAGGTCCAGCCGGTGAGGGTCTGCGCCAGCGACGTCACATCGGCTTGTGTGTAGCCGCCGCCGACACCGAGCGTATGCAGCTCCAGGATTTCACGGGCTAGGTTTTCGTTCAGGCCGCGCTTCTGCCGCACGCCGGCCAGCGAGGCCGGACCGAACGACTGTGCGTTGTCGAGATAGGCCAGCATCGCCGGATGCTGGACAACCGCTCTCAGCATGTCTGCGAAACGGCCGAGCACGTGCGGGCGTATGGCCTCCCGCTCGAAACTTCCGGCCGTCGCGCGCACCACACCACCCTTGGTGGCCGAGACGCAGAAGTGGTTCGACCAGAACTGCACCAGCCGCTCCACGTATCCACTGTCGGCGGCCGCGACCTTGCGGAACCGCATCAGCGCTTCGGCGCGGAACAGTTGCTGGGGAATGGGCTGCTCGGCTTTGGCCTTCGGCTCAGCTTTCGGTTCGGATGCAGCGTTGTCCTGCGCCATCTCGCGCGGGGCTGCGGGCTTGACCCCGGCCGGCTGCATGTCCCGCT
>DASTOW010000332.1:0-6871 GCA_035762425.1 Hyphomicrobiaceae bacterium
TCACCACCAGCGTCGCCTCCTCGTCCGACATGGTGTCGGCGATCTTGATCAGCGTGTTGATGTTGTTGATCGCGAACTCGGCAAAACCGCCGTCGGTCGTGAAGCCGTTGGCGCGATGGCCCTTGTCCACCTCGCCGTAGTTCAGCCCGTAGTTCAGGCACGAGGTATACATGCCCATGCGGCAGCGCTTGCACTGGCCGCAGCCGGCGTGGATCTCCACCGTCACGCGGTCGCCGACCGCAAACTCGTCGACGCCTGGCCCGAGCGCCGCCACCGTGCCCATGTACTCGTGGCCGGGTGTCCAGTTCTTGTTGAACGGCAGCCCGCCCTTGATCAAGGCCGGCGGCCCCGACTTGATGACATCGAGATCGGTCGCGCAGATCGCCACCGCATCGATGCGCACCAGCACCTCGGCGCGCGCCGGTACCGGCACCGGCTTCTCGGTGAAGATCAGCTGCTCGGGATTGCCCAGCACCCAGGCCCGCATGTTGTCCGGCACAGGTAGCTTGTTGTGGTCGGTCTTGACACCGGCAGGTGCGTACATGAGCAGGCCTTGGCAGAATTGGGCGATGCGCGGCGTTGGATCAGGCGGCCACCTTGAGGCGTACGCCGTCCGGCACCGGCAGCGGCGCATTGGCGCTCTGCAGGTACTCGACCGTGGTGAACAGCAGGTCAGTATCGCCGATGTTCTCGACGCTGTGCACCAGGTGCTCGCCCTTGCCGTAGGTCAGGTGCTTGGTGTCGCCCGGAAAGTGTGTCGTCTCGGTGATGCTGCCGTCCTCGTAGTAGCCGCGTGCGCGCCCATGCGTGTGGCAGGTCCAGAAGTAGTCGAGCACATGCCGATGGAAGGTGCAGCGGCGGCCTGCCGGGATCAGCAGGTGCCACACCCGCACCTTGTCCGTCTCCGACACCAGCGTACTGCCCACCACCGGACTGAAGGCGTTGTCCAGCATCTCCTGTTTGAGGCCCGCCGGCCAGCGATCGAACGAGTTCGCAGGAGCAATGCTCTCGTATGTGGCCAAAATCTACCTCCCGAACGCTTTCTGCCCGCGCCGACCTGTCGGTCGCGCAGCAGCGATTGTTGCAGTGCGGCTCTGCGTTACCGCAAATTCTAACACATCGGCAGCGGCCGCGAGAACCACATCAGACGACATGATGCGGTTCATTACAACATCTCATCAATTGACAGCCCCGGACCGCTCATCGACAGATAGCGGCAAGCAACAAGAACGTAAGACCCGAGGAGGACGCATGCACGTTGCAACGAAGGCGCATTTGCGCCTGCTGCTCTGGCTCCCACTCCTGCTTGCCGGCCTGGCGGTGGGACCGGCACCGCTCCCCGCCAGCGCCGAAGACATCAAGCTGCGCATCGCCTCGGGGCACCCCGCCGTCAACACCTATGTCAACCTGATGCAGACCTTCTTCGTGCCGGAGGTGGCCAAGCGCGTCGCCGAGCGCACCAAGCACAAGGTCGAGTTCATCGAGGGCTACGGCGGCTCCATGGTGAAAGTCGCCGACACGCTCGAGGGCGTGCAGTCCGGCATCATCGACGTCGGCGGCTATTGCTTTTGCTTCGAGCCGTCCAACCTGCCCTTGCACGCCTTCCAGGTCATGCTGCCATTCGGCACCATGAGCCCGGAGCGAAGCGTCAAGATCGCCCGCGCCGTCTACGACAAGGTACCGGCGCTCGCCAAGACCTTCGAGGACAAGTACAGTCAGGTGCTGATCGGCCTGATCGCCGACAACGGCTACAACCTCACCACTACGTTCGAATGGAATTCGGTCGGCGACCTTAAGAGCCGCAAGCTGGCCGGCGCCGGCCTCAACCTCAAGTGGCTGGAGTATGCCGGCGCGACCCCCGTGCAGTCGTCGCTGCCTGAGGCCTACACCGCGATGCAGACCGGCGTATACAACGGCTGGATCATGTTCCCGTCGGGCGTCGTCAACTTCAAGCTGCACGAGGTGTCAAAGTACTACACAGAGATCGGCTTTGGCGCGATCACCTGGCACGGCCTGACCGTCAATAAGGCGCGCATGGCCAAGCTTCCCAAAGAGGTGCAGGACATCCTGCTGGAGGTCGGGCGCGATTACGAGGCCAAGACTGGCACTGTCAACGAGGCCAACTATCCCAAGCAGCTCGAGCAGCTGATCGCGGCCGGGGCCACGGTGCGCAAGCTTCCCGAGACGGTCGCCGTCGAATGGGCTACCTCGCTCAAGGGCTGGCCACAGGAGAAGGCCGACGAGCTCGACAAGGCCGGCCTGCCAGCCTCCCAGGTTCTGAAACTTGCGCTGGAAGAAGCCGAGAAAGCCGGCCACAAGTGGCCAGTGCGCTACCAGGTGAAATAGCGGCGTGTGAACGCCAACCTGTGATGCTCGGGGCGTGCTTGCCCTCGGACTTGTTTTTCCGAGGATGCAGCTGACACCTGCGCCATGTAGGGACCCAACCCTGATGCTAGACCGCGCCCTCGACCGCATCGCCCAGGCCCTGCTGGTGCTCGCCGCACTGCTGGGCTTCGGCCTCTCCTTCATCGTCGTCGCCGACGTGGTCGGCCGCGTCGCCTTCAACCACCCCCTGAAGGGCACGCCGGAGATCGTGTCCTTCTCGATCGTGATGATCTGCTACCTGCAGGCCGCCTATGCCATCCGCTCCGGCGGCATGATCAACGTCGACGCCTTCACCATCCACCTGCCCGACCGCATCCAATCCTTGCTGGCGGCGTTCGGCTCGGTGCTCGGCACTCTGCTGTTCGCACTCGTGTGCTGGGGCAGCATCGACGGGTCCGTGCATGCCTGGACCACGGGTGAGTTCGAGGGTGAGGGCGCGCTGCGCGTTCCGGTATGGCCTGCCCGCTTCGTCATCGTACTTGGCAGCGCGCTCGCCGCCTTAAGCTACTTCCTGCTGTCGCTGCGCCAGTTCAATACCTTCTTCAACGGCGAGCCGCCCATCGTCTCGTCCAGCACCTCGCACTAGAGAAGCCGATGTTCGATGCCTGGCAGATGTTCCTGATCATCGCCGTGCTGCTCGGCCTCGTTTTCTCCGGCGTGCACATCGCCGTGGCGTTGGGCATGACGTCGGCACTCGGCCTCTTCCTGATGACCGGCGACATCGACGTGGTGCGCACCTTCATGGCCAACACGGCCTATGAGGCCCTGCGCGACTACGTGTTCGCGGTCATCCCGCTGTTCATGCTGATGGGCGAATTCCTGGCCAAGTGCGGCGCCGCCACGGACCTGTTTGCGCTGGTCAATCGCGCCACCCGCCGTGTCCCCGGCCGGCTCGCCATCGCCACTGTCATCGCCAACGCCATCTTTGCCTTCGTCACCGGGGTGAGCATCGCCGCCGCCGCCGCTTTCTCCCGCATCGCCTGGCCCGAGATGAAACGGCACGGCTACGAGCGCAAATTCGGGCTCGGCTGCATTGCCGGATCGGCCTGCCTCGGCATGCTGATCCCGCCCTCCGTGCTGATGATCGTGTGGGGGGTGTTGACCGAGCAGGCGATCGGCAAGCTGTTCATCGCCGGCATCATTCCGGGCTTCGTGGTGGTCGCCGCCTACTGCGTCTATATCCTCTATGTCGCCTACACGCAGCCGCACCGCGTCGGCGAGGGCGTGCCTGCCGCGCGCGCTGCGGGCGCGGCGGCCATCGACCAGCCCAAGCCGCCGGCACCGCACGATGAGCGCGACCTCAGCGAGGTCATGCTGAGCACACTGCTGGTCGTCATCCTCGTGCTGGGCGTGCTGGGTGGCATCTGGCTCGGCTGGTTCACGCCGACGGAAGGTGCCGGCGTAGGAGCTGCCGCCTCCCTGCTGCTCGCCGTCATCAAGGGCGTGCGATTGCGCGAGATCTACGCGGTCATCCTGACCGTCGGGCGCACCTCCGCACCGCTGCTCCTGCTGCTGGTGTTCGCCCAGCTCTACAGCCGCGTGCTGTCCATGACCGGCGTCACCGGTGCCGCCAAGGCCCTGTTCATCAACTCCGGCCTCGATCCCTGGCAGGTGCTGGTGATCATGGTGGCCATCTGGTTCGTCCTCGGCTGCCTGATCGACTCCATTTCCATTATCCTGCTCACGGTGCCGGTTTTTGCGCCGATCGCCGTGGCGCTTGGCTACGACCCAATCGCCTTCGCCATCCTCGGCATCCTGGCCATCGAGACCGGCCTGCTCACCCCACCGTTCGGCATGCTGGTGTTCACGGTCAAGGCTGCCTTGCCGCAGGAACGGGTGACGACCGGCGAGATTTTCGCCGGCTCGGTGCCCTACTGGATTTGCCTGCTGGTGGTGATTGTCGTCATTGGCGCCTACCCGCCGCTCGCCACCTGGCTGCCCAACCTCGGCCACTAGGGCCAAGCCCCGCAGGGTGACAAAGTCGCCACCCTTTCCGGCAAAAATGGCGCCGCCGAAGGCCTTCCTTGACCCGCCCATAGGTCGGGCACAGAGTGCCCGCGCATTGCAGGGGTTTGCGACATGCGCAGTCGCTGGATATTTGCCTGCGTCTTGCCTGGTGGCCTGCTGGTTGGCGGGTGCTCTCCCTCCAGCATTTTGCCTGATACGGCCAAGGTTCCCCAGCCGGTCCTGAACCGTCCCGACCAACTCGATACGATTAAGTCCATGCGCGACACGGCGCAGACCCACGGGGCCGACGCGGCCAAGAAAATCGAAACCACGCACTAGTACGGGCATTCGCTTGGAAGCGCGTCCGCATCGGCATGCTCATGACCTGAGCGGACGCTTTGGCGAGCGACAATGCGTTGAATGATCCGCACGAGCGGCAACGCCGCGTTTCGACTTTTGAAGCCGGCGGGAGACGCCGTGATCCATTCCAGCCGCCATGCCGTTGTACGACAGGTTGCCATCTCCTCTGCTAGGCCGGCCCCTACTTGATCGGCGGATAGCGCTCAAAGGTCGGCAGTGCGTGCGCCTGCTGCATCCAGCCGATACGCTCGGCGACCTGCACATGCGCGCGCGCTGGCACCGCGTCGGGATCGTCATAGGTGCCGCTCTGCACGTCGATGATGCCGGGCAGATTGACGGCGTTGGTGTAGAACAGTCCAGTGCCGCAATCCGCACAGAAGTGCCTGCGCCCGTTCTCCGAGGACGCGTAGATCTTCGGCTCCCCCTTCGTCACCTTCACCGCGTCCAGGGGGTACATGGTCCAGCCGACCATCGGCGCGCCGGCATGGCGCCGGCAGTCGGTGCAATGGCACAGGGCGTGCGTGATCGCCTCGCCGCTTGCCGCGTAGCGGATGGCGCCGCAATGGCACCCGCCGGTAATAGCCATGTTCGCAACCTCCCTGCTGATCATCAAAGGCGGCGACGCTACCGCCGTCTGACGCAATGAGCCAGCCGGCTAATCTTGCGCAGTCGCGCCGCCGATCCGGCTGCTATGCTGGCCTCGCGACTGCGCCGCCAGGAAGCCGCCATGCCCGCCACAGCCCCCACGCGAGCAGCATTGCCTGTGGATCAAACCGCTGCCGATGCTGGTCCAGGCGACCGCCCGCTGCCCATTGCCGGCTTCAAGGGGACACCCGAAGAGATCGAGCGCCAGTGGTACGACGAGGTCTATCGCGGCAGCGGCGACAGGCTGGCCCAGCTCACCTGGCGGGCAATCCTGATGGGCTCGTGCCTTGGCGCCGTGTTGTCGCTGACCAACCTCTACATCGGCCTGAAGGCCGGCTGGGGCTTCGGCGTCGCCATCACTGCCTGCATTCTCTCCTACGCCATCTGGAGCGGACTGCTCAAAGCCGGCGTGGCGCGTACTCCCATGACCATCCTGGAGAACAACTGCATGCAGTCCACGGCCAGCTCGGCTGGCTACTCGACCGGCGGCACGCTGATCTCGGCCTTTGCCGCCTACATGATCGTCAACAACCAATCGATGTCCGTTCCGCTCATGCTGGCCTGGGTGTTCTTCATCGCGGTGCTCGGCGTGACGATGGCCATCCCCATGAAGCGGCAGATGATCAACATCGAGCAGCTGCGCTTTCCCTCCGGCGTCGCGGCGGCCGAGACGCTGCGCGCGCTGCACAATAGGACTGCGCAGGGCATGCGCGCCGCCAAGGCGCTGGGTCTGGCCGGACTGATCGCCGCGCTCGACAAGTTCTGGGCCGAGGGGTTGTCGACCATCAGCGCCAGCCTCGAGCGCTTCTCGAGCGGCGCCCTGCTCAACGACCTGCAGAAATGGCTGCTCGGCAGCCACTACGAGGCCTGGGCCGGCCGCACCGTGCACTTCTCCTGGGACTTTATATTTGTGGCGGCGGGCGCCATCACCGGCATGCGTGTTTGCGCCACCATGCTCGTGTCCGGCACGCTGTGCTGGGCGGTGACCGTACCGATCCTGCAGGCCAACGGCCTGGTCACCGGCTCGGGGTTCGCAGGGCTCGTGCAATGGACGCTCTGGTTCGGCGCGTCATGCATGGTGACGTCGGGGCTGTTGAGCTTTGCGCTCAGCTGGCGCACCGCCCTGAGCGCCTTCCGCGATCTCGGGCAGATGTTCTCCCTACGCCCCGCGACCGCAGGCGAGGCCGGCCGCATGCACGCAATCGAGGCGCCCATGCGCTGGTTTGCTGCCGGCCAGATCGTCTCGCTGGTCGCCCTTGCTTGGCTCGGGCACGTGAGCTTCGGCATGCCGGTCTGGCAAAGCGCCATCGCGGTCGCGCTCTCCTTCCTGCTGGCGCTGGTTGCCTGCCGCGTGACGGGCGAGACCGACACCACGCCAGTCGGCGCCATGGGCAAGGTCACGCAGCTTACCTTCGGCGCGTTGAGCCCGGGCAACGTCAACGTGAACCTGATGAGCGCCAACATCACGGCCGGCGCGGCCACCTCGGCCGCCGATCTGCTCGGCGACCTGAAAAGCGGCTACCTGCTCGGCGCC
>DASTOW010000333.1:0-10398 GCA_035762425.1 Hyphomicrobiaceae bacterium
CCGGCCCGGCTCGCACATGACCTGGCAGCGCTCGCCGATCGGCAGCCGCTCGACGCCCTCGTCGATGGCACGCACGAACGCCGACAGCGGCACCGGACGGCCGTCCGCGTACACCGACGGGAAGCCGCCGCCCACGTCGAGGCGGTCGAGCACCACGCCGGCCTTGGCGATCAGCTGGCCGACCTCGCGCAGGGCATTGGTATAGGCTTCCGGCGTCACGGTCTGCGAGCCGACGTGGAAGGTGATGCCGAGCTCCCTGGCAGCCTGGCGCGCCTTGACCAGCAGGCGCGCGGCCTTGGCACCCGTCGCGCCGTACTTGCGCTCGAGCGGCACGCGGCTGTTCTTGGCCGCCACGGCCACACGCACCCACAGGATGAGATCGCGGCAACCGCCGGTCTCTTCCTGGATCTTCTTCAGCTCATCCTCGCTGTCGAGGGCGAAGCTGCGCACGCCGAACTCGGCGAACGCACGCCGGATGGCCACCCGGGACTTCACCGGATGCATAAAGTGCAGGTGAGCGCCGGGGATCGTCGCCGCGTCCTCGATCTCAGGCAGCGACGCGACGTCGAAATGGCGGATGCCCGCGCCGTACAGCGCGCCCAGCAGGAATACGGAGCTGTTCGCCTTGTAGGCGTACGCTACGTCTCCGGGGAAGTTTTGGAGGAACCATCGGGCGGCCCTGCCGGCTGCCTGTGGGCGAACGCCGATAACGGGCCGATCGGGCTTCTGCGCGCCAATCAGTGCGCTTGCGGAAGGGAACCTGCGCATTTCATGGGACCTCCACCAGTCGGGTTAAGACCAGGCGCTGCTCGAACCAGCAGAAGCCGCCGTTCAGAAGGGGGGAGATAAGATCAGCGGGGGGTGGTGTAAAGTCCTTTTTCCGTCACAGAGTGAAAATTCCCGCGCACGACATCGTCGCAGGCCGCCGAATCGGCAGGACGGTTTCGTTTTCAGCCGATCGACGCCGGATTGGCCTCCACCAGCACCCCGTTCTGCAGCCTGAGCACGCGATGCATGCGGCTGGCGAGATCAAGGTTGTGCGTGGCGATCAGCGCGGCAACGCCGGTATGCTGGATCAGCTCCAGCAGCTCGTGGAATACGTGCGCCGACGTCTCTGGATCGAGGTTGCCGGTTGGCTCGTCGGCCAGCAACAGCCGCGGCTGGTTGGCGAGTGCGCGCGCGATGGCGGTGCGTTGCTGCTCGCCGCCCGACAGCTGCGCCGGCCGGTGGTCGAGGCGCTGGCCCAGACCCATCAGCTCGAGCAGCTCTTTGGCGCGCCGCTGCGCCGCCCGCTTGCCCGTCCCGGCGATCATCTGCGGGATGACGACGTTCTCGAGCGCTGAGAACTCGGGCAGCAGCTGGTGGAATTGGTAAACGAAGCCCATGGTCCCGCGTCGCATGCGCGTGCGATCGCCGTCTCCCAGCTGCGCGCAGTCGTATCCGTTGACGACCACCTGGCCGCCGTCCGGTGTCTCCAGCAATCCGGCGATGTGCAGCAGCGTCGACTTGCCGGCGCCCGACGGACCGACCAGCGCCACCGCCTCCCCTGGGTACAGCTCTGCCGACGCCCCGTGCAGCACCGGGATCTCGCGGTCGCCTTGCTTGAAGGTGCGGCGCAGTTCGATGAGTTGCAGCACCGGATGCACGGTCGCCAGATGCGCGGCATGCTGGAGGGTGTAGTTCACCAGGCAGCTCCTCACTCGTAGCGAAGCGCGTCGACAGGATCGAGCCGCGAGGCGCGCCACGACGGATAGAGCGTAGCCAGCACCGACAGTACCAGCGCCATTAGGATGATTGCGCCGGTGGTGTGCACGTTAATGTCGGCCGGCAAGCGGGTCAGGTAGTAGATCTCGGGATTGAACAGCTGCGTGTTGGTCAGCCACGCCACGAAATGGCGGATCTCATCGATGCGCCAGCAGAACAGGATGCCGAGGATGGCCCCGGCGATGGTGCCGACCACACCTATGCTGGCGCCTGTGATCAGGAACACCCGCATGATCGCGCCCTGGCTCGCGCCCATCGTGCGCAGGATGCCGATGTCGCGGCCCTTGTCCTTCACCAGCATCATCAGGCCGGAGATGATGTTGAACGCCGCCACCAGCACGATCACCGACAGGATGATGAACATCATGTTGCGCTCTACCTCGAGCACGGTAAAGAAGCTCTCGTTGCGCTGTCGCCAGTCGGAGAAGTGCAGCGCCGGATCGCTCACCTGGCGCATGGCGGGTACCTGCTCGGCGACCGTCTCCGGGTCCGTCACAAGAACTTCCAGCACGTCGACTGTATCGCCCTTGTTGAAGAAGCGCTGAGCGTGCAGCAGCGGCATGAAGATCATGCTGCGATCGTACTCGGCCATGCCCATTTCGAAGATCGCCAGCACCTTGTAGGGCTTGATGCGCGGCGCTGTACCAAATGGCGTCGTCGAGCCCCTTGGCGACACCAGCGTAATGGAATCGCCGACCGTGACGCGCAGCGAGTTGGCGAGCCGCGTGCCAATAGCGATGCCTTCCTCGGTCCCGAAGTTGTCGAGCGTACCCATGCGGACGTTGTCAGCCACCTGGGGCAGCGCCTTGACGCCTTCCTCGCTGATGCCCCGCACGACGCAGCCCAGCGCCTGCACGGGCGTCGAGGCCATCACCTGTCCCTCGATCAGGGGGATGGCCTTCCTGACGGTCGGCACCTTGCTCAGGCGCTGGATGGCATCGGCATAGCTGTCGAAATCGCCGCCGACCTTGCTCACCACCACGTGGCCATTGACGCCCAGAATCTTGGCAAACAGCTCCTTACGGAAGCCGTTCATCACGGCCATCACCGTGATCAGGGTAAACACGCCGAGCAGGATGCCGAGGAACGAGAAGCCGGCCAGCACCGAGATGAAGCCTTCATTGCGCCGGGCTTTCAGGTAGCGCAGCGCCAGCATCCATTCGTACGCAGAGAAGGGCCGGGTGTCGGCTGCCAGTTTTGTCACGGGTGTCGCAACCTTCGCTCGATCCTGCATGGCAATGGTCCGCCCGAGCCCGCCGTCCGTCTCGCCCCTACCTACGTGCACGCCGCACCTGCAGCGTGCCCCGAACTAGGCCAGCACGCGCCGCGCGCTGATCAGCTCGGTCAGCCGCTTCACGGCCGCTTCCGGCGACATATTCATGCGCTCGCCAGACTTGCGCTCCTTAAGCTCGACCTCGCCGCTCTTCAGCCCCTTCGGTCCGATGATGAGCTGGAACGGCAGGCCGATCAGATCCATGGTCGCGAACTTGCCGCCGGCGCGCTCGTTGGTGTCGTCGTAAAGCACCGAGATGCCGGCCCGCGTCAGCTTGCCGTAGATATCGGCGCAAGCCTTGTCCGTCTCCTTGTCGCCGGTCTTCAGGTTGATGAGGCCCACTTCGAACGGCGCCACCGGCAGCGGCCAGACGATGCCCGATGCGTCGTGGCTGGCTTCGATGATGGCACCGACCAGTCGCGACACACCCACCCCGTAGGAGCCCATCTGCACGTTCACCATGCTGCCGTCCGGGCCCTGCACCCGGCAGCCCATCGGTTCCGAATACTTGCTGCCGAAGAAGAAAATATGGCCGACTTCGATGCCGCGCGCGGAAACCCGTTTCGCCTCCGGCACTTCCGTCGCGAAGCGGGCGCGATCGTGCTTCTCGTCGGTAGCAGCGTAAAGGCTGGTCCAGGTGGCGATCAGCGGTGACAGATCGGCGGTGAAGTCGAGGTCCGCCGCCGGGGTGCGCGTCTCGATCAGGTCGGCATGGCAGTAGACTTGGCTCTCGCCCGTGTCGGCCAGAATGATGAACTCGTGGCTCAGGTCTCCACCGATCGGCCCGGTATCGGCGGCCATCGGGATCGATTTCAGCCCCATGCGCGCAAAGGTGCGCAGGTAGGCGACAAACATCTTGTTGTAGGAGTGGCGCGCCGCCTCCACGCTCAGGTCGAACGAATAGGCATCCTTCATGAGGAACTCGCGGCCGCGCATCACGCCGAAGCGGGGCCGCACCTCGTCCCGGAACTTCCATTGGATATGGTAAAGGTTCTTCGGTAGGTCCCGGTAGGACTTCACGCCGTCACGGAAGATGGTGGTGATCAGCTCCTCGTTGGTCGGTCCATACAGCATCTCGCGGCCATGCCGATCCTCGAAGCGCAGCATCTCCGGCCCGTACGCCTGGTAGCGTCCGCTTTGGTGCCACAGGTCGGCCGACTGAACGGTGGGCATCAGCAGCTCGATGGCGCCGGTGCGGTCCTGCTCCTCGCGCACGATCTGCTCAATCTTCTTGAGAACGCGAAAGCCGAGCGGCAGCCACGAATAAATGCCCGCACTTGCCTGGCGCACCATGCCGGCTCGCAGCATGAGCTGATGCGACACGATTTCCGCCTCTTTGGGCGTTTCGCGCAGGACGGGCAGGAAGAACTGGGACAGGCGCATCGGTTCTTCTGATTAATAGTTAGGCAGGCGCCATGGCCTGCGCGCAGCTTCGGCACTGCGATCGGCTCCACGCCACCCCTTGCATCGCAGGCCGGACGGATCAGCGCCTATAACCGTTTCCCGGTAGCGTGGCAATCGCGGCAAGGCCCATTCGTTGCGCCTTTCGCCAGTTGCAATGTGCGTAGAATGCATGCCTCACGCGCGATGTTTTCCGAAAAGGAAAAAATCATTCGGCATCTCTTTTTAGCATTCGAGGGGGTGACAGAAGGCCGCGGTTTGGCTAGTGTGTGCGCAATAAAAAGGGTTACAGCCCGCTGCTTGTGCAGGGCTTTGGAGCCCAAGTCTGGGGATGGAATTCCGCTATCAGCGCCTGGCGTAGTGTGCGCGTTAGCGTCGACGAGAAGACCGAACTGAACCCTTAGGGCAAGGCCGATGGCCTTGCTCTTTTCGTTTCTGCACCTACCTGGGAAGATGGCGTCCCACCCACGCCGACAGGTCGACGAGCTCGTAGCGTGTCACCGCCCACGGCAGCGCAAACAAAAACGTTGTGATCGCCGTGGTGAGCAGAACGACACGCAACAGGCGCGGCGCCGAAGGCGCACTTTCCGGAGTGCCCGGCACGATTGCTCCGTCCTCGCCCTGTGTGCGCACGCCGATCGGCAGAACGGCGAACAGCACGGTCCACCAGATCACGATGTAGATGGCAATGGCGAGCGTGACGCTCATGCCTGCTCCAGCTCAACCAGGGTGCCGTTGAAATCCTTCGGATGCAGGAACAGCACCGGCTTGCCGTGCGCTCCAATCTTTGGTTTGCCGTCACCCAGCACGCGCGCCCCTGCAGCCTTGAGCTTGTCGCGAGCCGTCAGGATGTCGTCCACCTCATAGCAGATGTGATGGATGCCGCCCGCCGGGTTGCGCTCCAGGAAGGCGGCGATGGGCGAGCCTTCGCCCAACGGTTCGAGCAGTTCGATCTTGGTGTTTGGCAGCGTGATGAACACCACCGTCACGCCGTGCTCCGGCTGGGCGAATGGCGCGCCTACGTCTGCTCCCAGCGCACCACGATATTGGTCCGACGCCGCTTTAATGTCCGGCACGGCGATGGCCACGTGATTGAGGCGTCCGATCATGCGCTGTACCTAGCCGCTCCTTCCCACGTCATACGCGCGCAGGCGGGGCCCGCGCCACGTTCCACACCTGCAGGGGATGCGGGCGTGGACGCCCGCAGTCGCGCCGGTGTCGCAACTTCGACACGGCGCAGGCGTCAGCCGCAAGTCTACACCCGGCAGCTTGCAGCGGCCATGCCTGCTTGCCGCAGCGGCAGATCAACCGCGCAGGCGCACCCGCCACCTGTGCAAGGCCACGGCGGCCCAGATCGCCTCCACCACGCCAAACGGCCAGGCGCCCTGCAGGAAGCCGTACAGCGCGGCGAGCGCACAGGCGCCGGCGAACGCCACAATGTACCAGGGGCTGCGATCTTCCAGCGCGTAGAAGACCAGCATGGCCGATACCGCCAGCAGTCCGAACAGCGTGAGGCTATCCATGCGCCGGCCTCAGCGGTCGCGCGTCACCTGCGTGAGCAGGATCTTGGCGATCGGCCGCTTGCCCCAGGCCTCCTCGACGGCCGAGCGCACTGCCCGGCGCACCGCCTCGCGCACCGCGCCGGCGTCTTTGCGACGGTTGGGCGGAATGCTGCGCAGCGTGCCGTCCACGGCGTCGCGCACGATGTCCTGCATCGACCGTCCCGTGACGTCGGCGGACGGGACGCCGTCCAGCGCCACCTCGGGCTCGGCCAGCAGCTCGCCCCGTCCCGATACTGCCAGGCCGACCGCGACGATGCCGGCGAACGCGAGCGCGCGCCGCTCGCGCACCGGCCCGTCTTCGGCGGGCACCAGCAGGCGCCCGTCGCGGAACAGCCGCCCGACGGGCGCCTCGTCGATGACCTGCGCGGGACCAGGCGCAAGCCGCACCATGTCCCCATTCCGGATCGATAGCACGTCCTTGACACCCGCCGCGCGCGCCAGCTTCGCGTGCTCGGCGAGGTGGCGCGGTTCTCCGTGCATGGGAATGGCCGCGCGCGGTCGCACCCAGGCATACATTTCCTTTAGCTCCTCGCGCCGCGGATGCCCCGTGACGTGCACCAGCGCATCCCCGTCGGTGATCAGCTCGCAGCCGAGATCGATCAGCTTGTTCTGGATGCGCCCCACCACCCGTTCGTTGCCGGGGATGGTGCGCGAGGAAAAGATCACGAGGTCGCCCTTGTCGAGCCCGATGTCGGGATGCTCGTCCTCGGCAATGCGGGCGAGTGCCGCGCGCGGCTCGCCTTGGCTGCCTGTGCACAGCAGCACCGCCTCGTGCGGCTCCAGATACGAGAAGTGCTCCTGGTCGTGATACTTGAATGTTTGCGGCAGGTAGCCGGTGGCGATCGCCACCTCGATCATGCGGTGCATGGCGCGACCCGCTACCACCAGGTGCCGGCCGGCACTGCGGGCTGCATCGGCGACGGCTTTGATGCGCGAGACGTTGGAAGCAAATATGGTCACCGCCACGCGCCGCTTGGCGGCTTTGATGATGGTTGCCAGCGAGCGCGCCACATCGAGTTCCGACGGCGAGCGCCCCTCGCGCAGCGCATTGGTGGAATCGCAGATCATGGCCACCACGCCCTCGCTGCCAAGAGCGCTCAGCCGGCCGCTGTTGGTCGGCGGTCCGATGACCGGCGTCGGGTCGATCTTCCAGTCGCCGCTGTGCAGCGCCACTCCCAGCGCCGTGCGCACCGCCAGCGCATTCGACTCCGGGATGGAGTGCGCCACCGAGATCAGCTCCAGCGAGAATGGCCCGACATCGAAGCGGGCATTGAGCTGCACCTCCCTGATCGGCAGCTTCAGCCCGCGTCCGTACTCGGCAAGCTTGCTGCGCAGTAAGGCGGCCGTGAAAGGCGTGGCATAGATCGGCACCTGCAGACGCGGCCAGTGCTCGATCACCGCGCCGATATGATCTTCGTGGCCGTGCGTGAGCACAAGGCCGGCAAGACCCGCCCTTTCCTCCTCGGCAAAGCGGATATCGGGCAGGATGACGTCGACACCCGGATCGTTCTCACCCTCAGGGAAGGTGATGCCGAGATCGACCATCAGCCACTGCCGGCCGCTCTCAGGACCGAGCCCATAGAGGTAGCAGTTCATGCCGATCTCGCCGATGCCGCCGAGCGCCATGAACACGAACTCGTCGGCGCCGGTGTCGCGCCCGCGTGGCTGCTCCTTGGTCATTACCCGCGCCCCTCTCGCGCCGGTTTTACCAGCGTCACGTCACCGTAGCTGACTTTGCGCTGGCGCCCATGCGTATCGCGCAGCAACAGCGCCCCGTCGGCATCGAGACCGAGGAAGGTGCCGCCGATGCGCTCCGTCCCGGTGTCGACAGTCGTCGCCTCGCCGATCGGCCCCGCCCGCTCCAGCCAGGCCGCCCGCACTTGCGCAAAGCCGGTGCCGCCTTGCCATGCATCGATCCACCGCTGCATCGAAGCCGCCAGGGCCTGCAGCATTGCGTCCGGCTCCACCTCGAGCCCGTGCGCCGCCAGATGCGTCGCCGGTCGGCCAAGATCGACTGGATGCCAGGCGGTGTTGATGCCGATGCCGATCACCGCCGTCACAGTCCCGCCCTCTGGGCTCGACACGCATTCCGCCAGGATGCCGACGCATTTGGCCTGATCGATCAGCACATCGTTCGGCCACTTCAAGCGCAGCCCCTCGAGGTGCACACCCGCGGCGGCCGTGCGTATCGCATCGAACACCGCCACGCCGGCCAGCAGCGCGATCTGGTGCACGGCCGATGCAGGACAGGCGATGGTCTGCAGCAGGCTGGTGTACAGGTTGCCGGGCTCCGAGCCCCAGCTGCGGCCCGAGCGGCCGCGCCCCTGCGTTTGGCGCCGCGCCACGATCCACAGCGGGCCGCGCTCGCCCGCCTCGGCGCGCCTGAACGCCTCGGTGTTGGTCGAGCCCACCTCTTCCAGGACGATAGTGCGTGCGGGCTGCGCCACGTGCATTCCGATCTGACGCCGGACGGACAAATCCACGGCCGAAGCACGCAACCTGCCCTACTCATCCATCTGCAACAAGCGGGCTTGACGCTGCGTCATCGAAGCAACGGCTTCGATCAAACGATCGTCTTGCCCAGGGTTAGAACAGGCTTTTCGCCGCCGCGTCGGCCGCATTGACCAACGGCGCCGGCCACACCACGTAGAGAAGCACGAACAGGCCCGACACCGCCATGATCGCCCCGACCTTGGGCGGCACGTCGAGGAAGCGCGCCTTGGGCTCGTCGAAGAACATCACCTTGACGATGCGCACGTAGTAGTAGGCACCAACTACGCTGGCCAGCACGCCGAACACCGCGAGCGGCCACAGGCCCTCCTTAACCGCGGCGGCGAACACGTAGAACTTGGCGAAGAAGCCGGCCAGCGGCGGGATGCCGGCCATCGAGAACATCACGATGGCCAGCATGGTGGCCATGCCGAGGTTGTTCTGCGCGAGGCCCGCCAGCTCGTCGATCTCCTCGACCATACCGCCCTGCCGGCGCATGCTGAGCACGCAGGCGAACGCGCCAAGCGTCATGGCCACGTAGATGACGAGGTAGATGATCACGCCGCGCACGCCCTCGGGCGTTGCGGCGGCCAGGCCGATCAGCATGTAGCCGATGTTGCCGATTGCCGAATAGGCCAGCAGTCGCTTGATGTTGGTTTGGCCGATGGCCGCGAAGGCGCCAAGGCCCATCGAGGCGATGGCAAGGGCCGTCACCACCTGCTGCCATTGCGGCTCGATACCGGGGAAGGCGCTGAACGTGACGCGCAGCAGCAAGGCGACGGCCGCCACCTTGGGTGCGGACGCAAAGAATGTCGTGACCGGCGTTGGCGCGCCCTCGTAGACGTCGGGCGTCCACATATGGAACGGCACTGCCGAAATCTTGAAGGCGATGCCGACCATCAGGAACACCAGGCCGATGATGAGGCCGATGTCCTGGCCGGCGCCGGCGACCTGGGCAGCCGCGGCGATCTTGGTGAAGCTGGTCGAGCCGGTGAAACCATAGATCAGCGATGCGCCGTACAGCAGCATGCCGGACGACAATGCACCGAGCACGAAGTACTTCAGGCCCGCCTCGCTGGAGCGTATGTCGTCGCGGCGCAGGGCCGCCACCACGTAGAGCGCCAAGCTTTGCAGCTCGAGGCCGAGATAGAGCGAGATAAGGTCGTTGGCGGAGATCATCATCAGCATGCCGGCCGTAGCCAGCAGCACGAGCACCGCGTACTCGAATTTGAGGATCTTGGCCTGGCGCATGTAGTCGAACGACAGGATCAGCGCGGCGGCCGAGGAAATGAGGGTGAGCACCTTCAGGAAGCGCCCGAACCCGTCGACCACGAAGGCGCCGTTGAACAGCGCAGCCTTTTCCGAGGGCTGTTGGATGACGAGCCAGGCAGCCAGCGCCAGCACGATGACGGCCAGCCAGCCGATCACCTCGGCCTCGCGCTCCGTCTCGGGGCGGAACACGCCCAGCATCAGCAGCGCCATGGCTCCGACCACCAGAACGATTTCAGGGGCCAGCAGCCAATATGCGGACACGAGTTGATCCATGGCTTGCCGCCTCTAGCGCACGTTCAGGGCGGAGGCCGCCTTGAGCGCCGCCTGGTAGTTGTTGACGAGGTGGTTGACCGACACCGCCGTGACGTCGAGCAGCGGCGCGGGGTAGAAACCGAAGAAGATCACCAGCAGCACCAGCGGCGTGAAGACCGCGATCTCGCGGTAGCCGAGGTCGGAGATGGATTTCAGCGCGGGCTTTTCCAGCGCCCCGAAGATCATGCGCCGGTAGAGATAAAGCGCATAGCATGCCGACAGGATCACGCCCGTCGTCGCCAGGAACGCCACCCAGGTATTGGCCTTGAAGGCGCCGAGCAGGGTCAGGAACTCACCCACGAACCCCGACGTACCCGGCAGGCC
>DASTOW010000334.1:0-3623 GCA_035762425.1 Hyphomicrobiaceae bacterium
ACTCCGCCGCTTCGGCCTGCCGCTCGAAGGGGATCCCCATCTCCATCCACAGCGTGCTGAGCGCGGCGACCAGGCGATCCATATCGGCATCCGAGTGCTGCGGCGTCGGCGTCAGGCGCAGTCGCTCGGTGCCGCGCGGCACGGTCGGATAATTGATCGGCTGCACGTAGATGCCGAAGCGGTCGAGGAGCGCATCGGTGATGCGCTTGCACAGCACCGGATCGCCGACCAGCAGCGGCACGATGTGGCTTGGGTTGTCCATGACCGGCAGGCCGGCATCGGCCATCCGCCGTTTGAGGGTCCATGCCCTCTCCTGATGACGCGCACGCTCGGCGCCGCTCGCCTTGAGGTGGCGGATGCTGGCGACGGCGCCGGCGGCAAGGGTGGGTGCCAGCGATGTGGTGAAGATGAAGCCCGGCGCGTAGGAGCGAATGGCGTCACACAGGTCACAGTTGGCGGCGATGTAGCCGCCCATGATGCCGAAGCCCTTGGCCAGCGTGCCATTGATGATGTCGACGCGATGCATGACGCCGTCGCGCTCGGCCAAACCACCGCCGCGCGGGCCGTACACGCCGACCGCATGCACCTCGTCGAGGTAGGTCAGCGCCTTGTACTTCTGGGCAAGGTCGCAGACCTTGCCGATCGGCGCCATCAGGCCGTCCATCGAGTAGACGGATTCGAAGGCGATCACCTTCGGCGCCTCGAGTGGTACGCTCTTGAGCTTCGCCTCGAGGTCTTCCAAGTCGTTGTTGCGCCAGATCAGCTTGCGGCCGCCGCCATGGCGGATGCCGGCGATCATGGAGGCATGGTTCTTGGCGTCAGAGAACAGGATGCAGCCCGGCAGCAGCTTCTGCAGGGTGGCGAGCGTGGTGTCGTTGGCGACATAGGCCGAGGTGAACAGCAACGCTGCTTGCTTGCCGTGCAGGTCAGCAAGCTCGCACTCCAACTCGACGTGGTAGTGCGAGGTGCCGGAGATGTTGCGCGTGCCGCCCGAGCCCGCGCCGGCGCTGTCGAGGGCCTCATGCATGGCCCCCAGCACGATTGGACTCTGCGCCATGCCCAGGTAGTCGTTGGAGCACCACACGGTGATAGGCCGCACCTTGCCGCCGGCCAAATGCTGGGCGGCCGGAAAGCGGCCGCGGTCACGGCGGATGTCGGCAAATACCCGGTAGCGGCCTTCGCATTTGAGCGCCTGCAACGCCTCCGCGAACGCCTTGCCGTAGTCCATAAAGACCTCGTGGCCCCTGAAGTGCAACCCGTGGCGCGTTTGGGTCCTGGCCAGCTGCAGCGCCCGGCTCGCTTGGGGTGCAGCTCGGCCAGGACCACACAAAGCTTCAGCTTCGCTTTTTTGCCGCCACATAGCCGGCGGTGACTTCGTCCTTGTGGGCGGCGAAGGCCGCCAAGACTTCGGACTTCTCACGCTTCGGCACTTTCGCAAAATCGAGGGTCCGCCCAAGTTCAGCTGCGACCTCATCGAACTCTGCCGGCGAAATGCGCAGATCCCGGTGCGCCTCTTCCAAGCCGAGCGGTGTCGCGCCAGGCTTGGTGGCCGTGAACTGGAAGGGGCCACCCGCGGCATTGCAGACCCACAGCGTACGCATGAACTTGAGGCCAGGCAGCCGTTCAAGGTTCTTGGTATGCCATTCGCGCAGCTGCGCGTTCTTGGACTTCTGGCCGACCATCGGGTTCTTTACAACGGCATCACTAAAATGATCGACAACCGCCGCAATCGCAAAGACGCCCCCCAGGCGCTCATACAGACTTTTGTCCGCCGTTGTTTGCTTGGCCTGTGCGTGCGCGTTGTCTGTGCTTGCCAATAGCGTGCTCGCTGGGACGGCTGTTAGGCCTGCGACCACGCTTCGTCTGCTAAGAGCCGTCGAAACAGTCTGTGCCATTGTGATCTCCTTGCTGATAGCGCTAGGCCAGGACGCCCTCACTCGACGTGGCTGCGCATTAGATGGATCGAAGGAGTTGAAGGTTCCCGTGTGATCGTGCAGTGCAGCACGGGAATCGCTGGAACCTTTTGATCAGTTCGGACATCTCATGCATCACTTTCGCGAGGCACGTTCATGTGGCCGCTACGCAGAAGAGCGACGGCTCCGAGCTTGGAGCGCGCAACCGAGTCAGAGCTGATTGCCCTCGTACGGAACGCCAGCGGAGCGGCATTTCAGGAGATCATGCGCCGGAACAACCGGCGATTGTTTCGTACCGCGCGCAGCATCCTATGTAACGACTGGGAAGCCGAAGAGGTCGTGCAAGATGCCTACGTGAAAGGTTTCTCTGCCCTGGAGAGCTTCCGACAGGAGTCTCAACTGAGCACCTGGCTGACTCGTATCGTCATCAATGACGCACTAGGTCGGCTGCGGGGTCGACGCGAGCATCTGCCCTTAAGTCAACTTGATGAAACAGCCATGGGCGAAATCATCCAGTTTCCTGGCCGCGAACCCCATACCGATCCCGAGCGCGAGACGGCACTGAACGAGATTCGGGGCTTGTTGGAGCAGGCAATCGATGCTCTCCCGGAGCCCTTCCGTGAAGTGTTCGTACTCCGGCAGGTGGAAGGGCTGAGCGTCGAGGAAACGGCGCTCGTTCTTTCGCTACCACCCGACACGGTGAAGACCCGGCTGCACCGGGCGCGTATGCGCCTCAGACGCGCACTCCAACATCAATTGGCTCCTGCCTTGAAAGGCACCTTTCCCTTCGACGGCAAGCGATGTCAACGGCTCACGGCTGCCGTGTTGCGCCGGCTCGGCCTTCGCGCAGACCTGGCTTGAAACGAAGCCGTTGCCTTGAGCGCCGATGCATAGAGCAGTGGCTTTTGCCTGCACTGTGGCGTTGCCGAGTGCTTAATTGCGCTTTGCCCGCGCCATCACGTGCACGCGCCGCCGTTGAGCTGACCGCTACGGCGATGCGTTGCGTCATCTTTTGCCATGCCCCCTTGGAGATGACCCCGCAGACGCCTGGCAAAGCCCTGCCGGCGCTGCGGTTGACGCCAACCTAGTTCGAGCTAATTCAGCTCGCCCACACGGCAATGGCCGTGCAATCTGTTCCTCTTGGAATTCGTCTTGAGTTGGCCCGCTGCTCAGCTCAGTGATTCTTTCGCGCGCCTTTCTCGCTGCGGCACAAGCGGTCGGCGCGGACGGCCGATGGTCGCGCGTCTATCTCGCGCGCGACAGGGCTGCCCGCAACAGCCATGCCTCTCATGCGTTGTCGATGTGAGCACCTAGTGTGCTCCAACACAAGCATGGGAGACAAACGGTTCACAACTGCCCTGGTGGCAGCAATGCTGACGCTAGGCGCCTTGAGCGTCGCGCCGGCGGTGGCGTCGACCGACGACGACCGAAACATCAGCGGCAACAAGAGCACGCGCTAGCGATGCTAGCGACAATCCAATCCGAGATGTCCCCTCCTCGTCTGCAGTCTGCTCGGTGCGCGTGGCCTGCGGGCAGCGTAGGCGAGGGCGGCCAGCACGGCGAGCCGTGGTGCACTGCCGCTGAGGATGGCGCTGACGACCGTCCAATGGCGCGGCCGGCCAAAGGCACACGGTCTTGCGATGGCGCTAGTCACCGCCCAATGGCGGCGAATGCACGCTGGTAGTAGGACAGATCGACATACTTGTCGGG
>DASTOW010000335.1:0-7898 GCA_035762425.1 Hyphomicrobiaceae bacterium
AGGACCGAGGCGGCGTAGATGGTGTTGCCGAGCATCACGGTGACCAACACCATGATGCGCTGGGCAAACGAGAGTTGATAAACAGGCTCGTCGCTCACCGGCGCCAATCCCTGGCCTTGACAATAGTAGTCATGGATATAGTAACCTGGGCAACTACTTGCCGCCAGTCGAATTGGCACGAGTGTGAAGAGCGGGACATTGGCCGGCGTCGCAGCTCGGCGCGCAGCGACCTTCTCGATCTCAATCACACCAGCTCGTGCATGGTTCGCGTGTCCCTGGTGATTTGCGAGCTTCGCTCGGGATGCTGGCGGCTGGGTGCGGCGCACTTGGCAATCGGGACATCTGCATGACGCCCGACGATGAGCACTACATCGGCTACACCATCTCGGACGTGGCCCGGCTGATGCGCACGGTGTTCGAGCGGCGCGTGCGCGCCGTCGGCCTTACGCGTGCGCAATGGGTGGTGATCGCGCGCGTGCATCGCCGCCCGGGATTGAGCCAGTCCGAGGTTGCCGACCTGCTGGAGATTGAGAAGGCTTCGGCCGGGCGGCTGGTCGACCGCATGGAGGCGAAGGGCTGGCTGACGCGCCGCGCCGACGCCAACGACCGGCGTATCAACCGCCTGCACCTGACACCGGCCGCCGAGCGGCTGCACCTCACCATCTGGCCGATTGCCGAGGCCACCGTGGATGACGCGCTGGGCGATTTGTCGCCTGAGGAACGTCGGCGGCTCACCCGCCTGATGACGCGCGTCAAGAGCAAGCTGCAGGCGCTCGCCGAGCGTGATCCGGCGGCAGCCGCGCAACCGAGCCCAGGCGACGCGGAAGAAGACAGGGAGGCACAGGTTTCGTGACTGCGGTTCTGCAGCGTCCCTGGACGAGGCCGCTCTTGCTGGTCGGGTTGCCGGCAGCGGTGGTGTTGACGGTGCTCGTGCTGTGGCTGTGGGGTGGCCGTTACGTCACGACCGAGAACGCCTACGTGAAGGCCGACATCGCGCAGATCTCGGCGGAGGTGGCCGGTCGCGTCAATGACGTGCTGGTGCAGGATCATGCCGAGGTGCGTGCAGGCGACGTGCTGCTGACGCTGGATCGCGAACCGTTCCGCGTGGCTTTCGCCAAGGCCGAGGCCGAGCTCGATGCCATGCGCGCCCAGGTGAGCACGTTGATTGCGACCTGGCACGAGGCAAGGAGCGAGCTGCAGGAAGCGGTGAGCAAGGTGGCGTATTGGACCGCGCAGCTTGCCCGTCAGAAGACGCTGCAGGAGCGCGGCATCGTCGCCTCCAGTAAATACGAGGAGATCGAGAGCAACGCCATCGCCGCCCAGGATCGCGCCGACGTGATGCGCAAGAAGATCGAGCGCATGGCGGCGCAACTCGGCGGCAATCCGGAGCGTCCGATCGATCAGCATCCGATGGTGCGCGAGAAGCAGGCCGAGCGCGAGCGTGCCGAGCTCGACTTGGCCCGCACCATCATCCGCGCGCCGCTCGACGGGACGGCGGTCAACGTGAAGCTGCAGAAGGGCGAGCAGATCAAGGTGGCGACGGCACTGTTCGCGCTGGTAACCAATACGCGTCCCTGGGTGGAGGCGAACTTCAAGGAAACCGAGCTGACGCACGTGAGAAAAGGGCTGACCGCCAGCGTGGAGCTCGATACCTACCCTGGCGTGGTGTGGCAGGCGGAAGTGGAGAGCATCAGCCCGGCGACCGGCGCCGAGTTCGCACTGCTGCCGCCGCAGAACGCATCCGGCAACTGGGTGAAGGTGGTGCAGCGCCTGCCGGTGCGGCTGCGTCTGATCCCGCAACCGGGCGAGCCGCCGCTGCGGGCCGGCATGACGGCCAGCGTCAAGGTCGACACCGGCCGCGAGCGTAGCCTCAGCAACCTGTTCGGTAGCTGGAAAGCGCTTGCCACCGCCCAGAAATAGAGCGACGCCGTCTGGCCGTGGCCAGCCAGCGTCGCTGCACGCTTGCGATCGTCAGACGATCGTCCAGGAACGGCGCGTCGGGTCGCTGTCGCCACCGTAAACGACCGAGTGAATCTCGCCGCGCCGCATGCCGATGTCGGCGAGCATGCGATCGTCCATGCCCTGCAAAGCGCGGACGGCAGCCCGCAGCGCCCTGCGCTCGACGCGGGTGCGCGCCCAACCACTCAAGGTGGTGGCGATCCTGCTCAGCACACCGGGCGTGGGCTCGGCTCGCGGCAGGGTGTCATAGAAGCCGTTGATGGCGGCGAAGTCGTTGGCATTGGTGGTCATTGTCGTAGTCCTTGTCTTGGCAAGTCGGTGCGCAACAGCGTCAGGCCGTTGCGAGCTGCGAGCGCAAGCGCGCCACGGGGATGGGCGGGCTGGCCTGGCGCAATTCGTGGATGTCCTCGGGGCTGAAGCCGAAGCCTGCCAAGCGTGCGTCGG
Organism: Hyphomicrobiaceae bacterium; assembly: GCA_035762425.1. Classification (GTDB taxonomy): domain Bacteria; phylum Pseudomonadota; class Alphaproteobacteria; order Rhizobiales; family Hyphomicrobiaceae; genus AWTP1-13. The sequence continues at coordinate 2,404 of DASTOW010000335.1, forward strand.
TTTGCGACGCGAGGTAGGCCAGGATCTGGCGGCGGGCGCGCAACTCGCGCGCTTGGCTCAGCCGTGCAAACAGCCCCGGCGAGGCCGGTGCGGCGGATATGCTGGGAGCAATGGTCCCGAGCAGGATGTTGAGCGTGCTCATGATGGTCTCCGTTGGTTTTGTAGTTAACGGCCGCGCCAATACCGCCCATTGGCCCCATCGCGCTGTTTCGCGGGGAACACGCCCGCGCAGGCGGTTTCTGCCGCCGTCTTGAGTTCGCCAGTGGTAGGCGCAGACTTGGCATCCACGCTTCGGCCGATGCCGAAGCAGGCACGCCGACGGAGCGGCTGCCGCCACCACGTTGCGTTGCAAGCCACCGCGAAATCGTTGAACGTAGGCGGGCTGCCCGCGCGGCGCGCCGGTAAACCAACCCTTAACCCTACGCGAATTGTTGTTTGTGCACAGGTTGGCGCTTCGAGCCCGACCGACGACCTTGGGCCTGTCGCATGGACCAAGGGGCGGTGTTGCCTGGCAACGCCATCTTGCCTGCGGAGTTGAACGGGTCATGGACCAGATACGAGCGCCGACAAACCGGTCGAACGGCGCCAGTCACCACGGCGACGTGTGCTGAAGGGCGGCGTTGTGGCGTTCAACGACCGCTATGTGACCCTGCCGTGCACGGTGCGCGACATCTCCGACGGCGGCGCCCGGCTGCGTATCGAGGGCTCGATCACGGCGCCCGACACGTTCGAGCTGATCATCGAGATCGATGGCCTCGAAGCCGCCTGCGAGGTGGTGTCGCGGCGCGGCAATGAGGTGTCCGTGCGCTTTGTTTCTCCGCCGCGCAAGATGCCGCCGCGGCGCCTGCAGGTCGTGAATGCGATCGCGCCCGTCACGCAGCCGTCGCTGCGCAAGCGGCCGAAGCTGGCTCCTGGCGCGTGACGCGTGCTCAGGCAGCCGCGGCGTTGTCGGATTTGTTGCGCCGGTGCTTTTGCAGGAGCTCGTCGATCTCGCGGGCGGGCACCGGCCGGCTGAACAGATAGCCCTGCATCTCAGTGCAGCCCTCGGCACGGATCATCGCCAACTGTTCGGGGGTCTCCACACCCTCCGCGGTGGTCGTCATGCCGAGGCCCCTGGCCATGGCGGTGACGGCGCGCACGATATTGAGCGAGCCGATGCCGTCGGTGATATCCTTCACGAACGAGCGGTCGATCTTGATCTTGTCGAAGGGGAAGCTCTGCAGATAGCTGAGCGAGGAGTAGCCCGTGCCGAAATCGTCCATGGCGATGCGCACACCAAGCTCGCGAAGCTGGTAGAGCATGCCAAGTGTGCCCTCGCTGTTCTGCAGCAGGCTGCTTTCGGTGATCTCGAGCTCGAGCCGTTCCGCCGGCAAACCGGAGACAGTGAGGGCGTCGACCACCGTTGCCACGAGGCCCGGCCTGCGGAACTGCGCCGGCGACAGATTGACGGCGATTTTGAGATCGGCCGGCCATTGGGCGGCGCGCGTGCAGGCCTGTCTGAGCACCCACTCGCTGATCGGCTCGATGAGGCCCATCTCCTCCGCCAGCGTGATGAAGTCGGAGGGCGGGATGAGCCCCTTGTCCGGGTGGCGCCAGCGGATCAGGGCCTCCAGGCCGCTGATCTCGTCGGACGCCAGGTTGATGACGGGCTGGTAGAGCAGCTCGAATTCGCCGGCGAGGTGGGCCTTGCGCAGATCCGTCTCCATGACGCGCCGGGCCTGCACCAGGCCATCCATCTCCGGCTCGAACAGCGAGTAGGTACCCCGGTCTTCACTCTTGGCTTGGTACAGCGCCAGATCGGCATTGCGGATCAGCTGCTCCGCGGTGACTCCGTCTTGCGGACCCATGGCGATGCCGATGCTGGTGCCAATCACCACCTGATGGCCGTCGATGTCGTAGGGCTCGCCGACAACCTTGATGATGCGCTGGGCCAGATCCATCGCACAGGCCGACTGCGTGAGCCCGCACTGCAGCACGGCGAACTCGTCGCCACCCATGCGCGCAATTGTATCGGTGCCGCGCACGATAGTGCGCAGGCGGTCGGCAACCTGGCGCAAAAGCTTGTCGCCGGCCGGGTGACCGAGGGTGTCGTTGATGTTCTTGAAATCGTCGAGATCCAGCAGGTGGAAGGCGGCGATCTCGCCCTGGTGGGTGCGCGCCAGGGCGTGCTCCAGCTTCTCGTTCATCAGCACGCGGTTTGGCAAGTCGGTCAGCGCGTCGTGATGGGCCATATAGGCGATGCGCGCTTCCTTGCGGCGCTGCTCGGTGACGTCCTCGTGCGTGGTCACCCAGCCGCCGCCGGGCATCGGCCGGCGCGCCACGGCAATCGAGCGGCCGTCGCCCAGCTCGTGGACGGTGTTGTAGGGCACATGGGCCGGGTCGACACGGTCGTGCATGTACTCCTCGGGCTTGCGATCCGCATAGAGGCCGTTGGCGACGCGCAGCTTGATGATCTCCTGCAGACTGGTGCCTGCCTTCACCTGCTGCATGGTCAAGCCATACAACTGCACATAGCGCGCATTGCAGGTCACGACCTTCTGCTGCGCGTCGAACATGCACAGGCCCTGCGACATGGTCTCGAGCGCCGTGTCGAGGATCAGGTTCTTGGCCTTCAGCGCCCTTTCCTGCTCGCGCAGCTTCTGGTTCTGTTCGTCGAGACGCGTATTGAGGCGCTCCTGCTCGGTGACGTCCTCGCAGGTGGTCACCCAGCCGCCTTCGTTGCGAGGCCGGACGGTAATCGCAACGGTGCGGCCGCCCGCCAGCCTGCGCACAAAGTAGCTGACCGTGTTGCCGGCGACGTAGCCCCGCACCTTGCTGAGGATGTCGTCGACCGTCAGGTCGACGTACAGGCCCTTGGCAACGCAGTTGTCGAGGATGTCGCGAAGCGGGGTGCCGGGTTTGAGCTCTGCGGGCGTCGTGCCGTACAGCGACGCCCACCGTTCGGTGGCGAATACCAGACGCTCGTCGGCGTCGAACATGGCCAGACCCTGGTGCATGTTGCTCAGGGCCGTATCCAGCAACAGGTTCTGCTGCCTGAACCTGGCGTTGGTGATCTCGAGCTTGCCCAACGAACGATCGAGAGCCCGCAGCGGCAGGATCGTGAAGGCAAAGTAGGCGGCAACGCCGAGACCGAGGCTGACGAGCGCCAGCAGCGCCGTTTCGATCAGTAGCGGCCGCAGGGTGGCGGTGGTTTCGACGAAGGCGCGGATCGAGCCATCGTCGACAACGGGAGCGACAAGGCGCATCGTCGGGGCGGGCAGCGTCTCGCCCCTGTCCGCGACAACCGACCCCTCGGTGCTGAGCAGTCGTTGACCGAGCAACCGCGGGCTCTGGCCGTAAATGGCGAGCGCCAAGGCGGCGCGCTCGGAATTGGTCTGCCAGTCGGCGCGGTGCTCGCGAATGAACCGGGCGGCGCGAGACACGGTCATCTCCGACCGGTAGATGACCCAGCTGTGCTGCTTCCAGTAGCCGTTGATGGCATATGCGATCGGTGGGCAAACAGCCGTTATGACGGCAACGAGCGCCCCGAGCAGCATGATCCATTTGCGAACAGGTAGCGCTCTCACGCCTCCTCGCGCCGATAGCGGCATGTCTGGCTCCTCGCGCACATGGCGAAGATACCTAGAGCTGTTCGCCTAATAGTCTCTTCAGCATGACCGATTCATCAGAAAACGCGGGCTCTTGCCTAACCAGCCGTAAATTTGCGTTGCAAAGCCGTCAGGCCGGCCGATCGGGATGCTGGCGGCTCTTGAGGCGCACCATGTCCGCAGGCGGTACATCGTCCTGGGTGCGGGTGCCGGGCAGGCTCGTCAGCGTGGCTAGGAATGCGAGCCGGCTCTCGATGCCGAACTGCCGCGCCGGCTCGACGCGGGCCGGATCATCGAGGCTGCCGAGCGAGAGGGAGATGCGGTCGCGATCGATGTAGCGAAAGAACAGCGGCGTGCCGCAATCGCGGCAGAAGCCGCGCTCGACGGCCTGCGAGCTCTTGAAGATGCCGGGCTCGCCGCTGGTCCAGACGCAATCCCCGAGCGGCACACCGGCCAGCGGCGCGAAGTAGCTGCCGAACGCCTTCTGGCACATGCGGCAGTGGCAGACGTGCGGATTGGTCGGCTCGGCGTAGAGGGCGTAACGGACGGCGCCGCACTGGCAGCCGCCGGTGTGCACGGGTGTGCGGGTGTCGCTCATGGGGCGGTTCATCCGATAAGTTGCGCGAGGCGCAACCTAGCACGGCTAACGCTTCGTGAGCGGCGCAATGCGATCGATGCGGTTGGTCCAGATGCCGCCGGAATATCCTGCCGGTATCATGCGGAACTCCTCGCCACTGTCGACGCCGCTGGCGCCCGCGTCGCCGTCGTAGGCTCCCGCGACGAACACGGTCGTGCCGGCGAGCCGCATTCGCTCGACGAGGCGGTGCGGCCAGCCCCAGGCATAGGGCGCAACATTCATTGGGAGCAGCACGAGGCTCTGCCTGCAGGCTGCGGGCACATAGCCGGACCAGCCGAGCGCCAGATAGTGCAGAGCGCAAGCCTTGAGCGAGCTGCGCGACATGGCGGGCACATCGGGCAGGCGCGCGCGCACAGCATCGATGGGGGCGCTGCCGCCGTAGACCATGAGAAGGCCGCGGGCTTCGGGTGTCAGACGGGCAAGATACTGGGCCAGCTGCTCGCCTTCGCTCGCGTCGTTGCTTTTCACATTGATGAGGAAGCGTCGCTTGGGGAACGCCCGCAGCACCTCATCGAGCGAGGGCATCAGGCCGATGCCCGTGCCGCGAAACGGATAGGTCGCGCCGCCGTCAGCGGTGTAGCCGTAGCCGATGTCGAGCGCCTTGAGCTGCGCCAGCGTGTGCCGGCGCGTGACGCCCTTGCCCTCGGTACGGCAGTCGACCGTCCAGTCGTGGAACACGGCGAACGCGCCGTCGGTGGTGGGATGCACGTCCAGTTCGACGATGTCTGCGCCGGCGGCGAATGCGGCCTGCATGGAGGCGATGCTGTTCTCGAGATAGGGATGCGCCGGCGGATCGATGCGCGTCGCCGTGCAGGTATCGTTGTCGAGATCCTTGCGGTGATAGGTCTGAGCGAGTCCCCGGTGCGCGAGAAGCACGGGCCGCCCGTCGCCCGGCGTAGCGAGCAGGTTCGTATTATTGAGATAAGCGAACGCCGCGAACGCCAGAACGATCGCCAGTCCGATCCTGAGAACTCGCCGCATGCAGCCTCCTGTTTGCGAGGTACGCATACGGGAACCTCAATGCGGCACCATGGCGGCGCGTGCGGCGGCGGCAGCGATCAGCCACCCTTTGCGGCTAGGCGCAGATCGCGCGCCATGCGCGTCGAGTCGCCCCAAGTCGAGAGCCAGATCAACATGTCGGTGATGACCGATATCGAAGCGCGCAGGCCGCGCTGCATGATGCCCGGGCTACCGAGATGCGCCTCAGCGTGGCGCAGGTGCGCGAGTTCCTCGTGCCGGATCGACAGGATGATGGCGTGCAGATCTGCGTC
>DASTOW010000336.1:0-12982 GCA_035762425.1 Hyphomicrobiaceae bacterium
ACTCTTTGTCCTGGATCTCCAGATTGATCTCAGGCACGGCCTCCACCGGGCCGTACCATTTGCTGACGTTCTCGAGCACAAGCCCAGGCACGATCTATCTCCGCGCGGAAAAGGCCGGCGGCGCGCGATCGAAGCGCCGCGACGGCCTGACAACCAACCGCTAACCGCCGCGCTTGGAGTAGATTGCCACCAGCTGGCGCTCGGCCCAGTCGATGATGGCGTCCGGCTTCTCGCCGTTTGCTGCCTTCACGAACATGTCCGGGATGACGTAGGCCGTGGTGACCTCGCCCACCGCCACGGTCATGGGACCAGGGTATCCCGCCGGACGCGAGATCTGCGGGATGCCTTTGAGGCGGGCCAGGTTGGGTGTCTTTTCGAGAACCGGCACGATCGCGTCCGCATAGCCTTTGAGCGGAGGATAGTTGTAGCCGACCACGTTCTCGTAGCCGCTCATCCAGTTGTTCATCAGGTAGGTCAGCCACTTCTTGGCCGGCGCGACGTTCGGCGAGAAATTCCAGATGCCGTAGGCATACATGAATGGGTAGTTGATGCGCGTCCCTTTCGGCCCCTTGAGCGGGACATCGTGGAAGATGTTCGCGCCGATCTGTGCGTTCTGCTTCATTGCCGTCCAATAGACGCTCGGCGCATTCATGGTCCACGAGCCGCGGCCTGAGATCATGAAGCGGTTGTTGCCCGCATCGTCCCAGGAGAGCACTTCCGGCGTCATCGTCTCCTGATAGAGCTGCTGGGCGAACTCCAGAGCCGCCTTCGTCTGGGCGGAGCGCACGGTTATTGTCTTGCCGTCCTCGGCCACCCACGGCGCATCGAAGGCCCACAGCAGCTCGTTGAAACCCGCGGTCGCGTCCACGCAACGCGAGAACGGCAGGCCGCAGGGATGGCCGGCGGCCTTGAGCGCCTTGCCGACCTTCAGAAGATCGAGCCAGGTTTCCGGCACGCTCGCTCCGACCTTCTCGATCAGATCCTTCCGATAGCAGGCACCATGATCCTGGTAATAGTTCAGGATGCCTTTCCACTGGGCTCCGCGCTTGCAATAGGCTTCCGCGACCGGAAGCCAACCGCCATGCTTGCTCCCCAGCTGATCCGCGACGTCGGTCACGTCGGCAAGGTGCCCTTCATAGATCGGCAGAGCGGAGACGGCGTCCGTGAGCTCCACGACATCGTGGCCGGAACGGCTGGAAATCTCGGCTGCATAGCGCACGCCGAGCTCGGGATGGGCGATATGCTCGCTGACGACGCGAATGCCCGTCTCGCGCTCGAAGTTGGCTGCCACGGACTTCAGCCAGCCCTCGTAGGCCGGAAGGAAGTGCGACCGGCTCAGCATGCGCACGGTTGCCGTCTGTGCGTGCGCGGAGCGAAGGAAGGCGGGCGCCGCCAATCCTGCACCCAGTCCTGCAGAGGCCTTGAGCAGGTCGCGTCTATTCAGAGTCATCGTTTCCTCCAGCAAAATAATATTTCGCTGATAAAAACGCGGCATGATAGGGGAGTCAAGCTCAATTCGGTCCGCTGGACGGCGGAGGCCATTGAGGTCTCCGGATTTTTCCGTCGCCTGCCGCGTGAGCGGCATGACGTTGGTGTCGCGGCGACGCACTGCCGGGCAGCATGGGCTGACCCTCTCTGCGCATCACGCATGCGGGTGGGGAGGAGGCGCGAGCGGAAACGCGGAAGGTCAGACTCTGCTGGCTCAAACGCGTCGCGGTTCAGGCACGATCAGGAAAGTCGCTGCCGACAGTTTGGGCGTGGGCCCGTGCCCTGCTTGATGGTGATTCGCGTATCACATTCGGTGGCGGTCCTCCGTCCGGAGGACAGGCTTACCCGTCGATGGTTGGGTGGTTGCTGCGGCGAAGAGCCGCGAGGAGCTCTCTTGGTTCGCCGCGCACGGTGCCCCTAGCGCGATTGCGGCGCTCAATCGAGCGTCAGCGACAATCCGACCGCAAGGCTCTGCACCAGGCACATGGGCCCGACCATCGTGCGCAGGGCCGCTTCCGGCATGTCCGGGATCTCGAACACGACGTCGGCGCCCTCGACGATGGGGCTGAGCAGGCTGTCGGTGATGGAGACTGCGGGAAGGCCGCGCGCCAACAGCGCCGGGAAGAGGCGCACGGTATCGGGATTGTAGGTTCTGAAGCTGATGGCGATGAGCGCGTCCTTGGGCGTTGCGGCCGCTGCCTGGTCGCCGAGCGCGCTGCCGAGCCCGTCGAGAATTGCCACCCGCCTGCCGAGCTTGCGCAGCACATAGGTGAGATGTGCGGCCACGGGAAAGGAGCCGCCCAGCCCCAGCACGTAAATGGTCTGCGCTGCGCCCAGGAGCGCGATGGCGCGCACGAGGTCCTTCTCGCGCACGCAGTCCTGCAGGCTCTCGAGCGCGACCACGCCCTCCGAGGCGAAGCGGGTGAGAACGGCGCGCGGGTTCTTGCCGTCGTGGAAGCGCCCGTCACGGCGCAGGCCTGAGATGCGCTCCTTGTAGCTCGGTGCCACGCTGGCAACGAGCCGCGAGCGGAACACCTGCTGCATCTCGGTGAACCCGCCGTAGCCCATGGCGCGCGCGAACCGCACGATCGCCGAGGGCTGCACGCGCGCGCGCTGGGCCACCTCCGCCACGGTGCCGAGCGCAATCTCGGTGGGATGGTCGAGGGCGAACTCGGCGATCTGCTTCAGGCGATCGGCGAAGCGCGGGTGGCGCCGGGCGATCTCGGCGCGCAGGGATTCGTAGGTCTCGTGCTGGGAGGTGTGCTGTCTCACCGTCATGTCTTCCGCCAGCGTCCATTGGCGCGGAACGCCAATGATCTGTTTATTTCACATTGCATCCATCGATGGAATGTTTATTCTATGCCCCAACAACGAGCCGTCGTCAAACGAGGCGTACGGCCAATAGCAGCAGGAGGAGGAGACGATGAACCAGCGCAAGATCACACGTCGCGGCCTAGTGCAGGGCAGCCTGATGGCGGCGGCCGCCGGCGGAACCGCCACGTTTTTTGGACCCTGGCAGCACAACCGGGTTTGGGCTCAGGGCGCCAAGAAGCCAATCAAGCTCGGCCTCACCTGCGATGCCAGCGGCCAATACGGCAACAGCGGCCAGGACGACGCGCTCGGCATCCGCCTCGCCGTCGACGAGTTCAACGCCAAGGGCGGCGTGCTCGGCCGCAAGATCGAGTGGATCACGGCCGACACGGAGACCAATCCCGCGACCGGTACGCGCGTGGCCGAGCGTTTCATCTCGCAGGAGCAGTGCGGCTTCCTGATCGGCGCGGTGCACTCGGGTGTCGCCAACGCCATCACGCAGGTGGCAAGCAAGTACGGCACCATCTACCTCAACACCAACTCTTCGGCGCCGAGCGAGGCTGGCGAGAACTGCTCGCGAGTCAAGTTCGTCTGGGACGGCAACGGCACCAACTTCTCCAAGGCCGCCGTACAGAACGCGGTAGAGAAGATAGGCAAGAAGTGGCTTCTGCTGACTAATGACTACGTCTGGGGCCACACGACGTCTGCTGCGACCAAGGCGCAGGTGGAGAAGGCCGGCGGGCAGATCATCGACAACCTGCTCGTGCCGCAGAATACCCGCGACTTCGCGTCCTACCTTCTGAAGGTCCAGCAGGCCAAGCCCGACGTGGTGGCGACCGCCGTCGGCGGCGACGACATCAAGGCGCTGCGCCAGCAGGTGAGCGACCTCAAGCTCGAGGACAAGGCGGCCTGGATCAACAATCAGCAGGACTGGCCGGACGTGTGGGGCGCGCCGCAAACGCTGTTCGGCGTGTTCGGCACCACCTGGTATCACAAGCTGCCGCTGCCGGGCGTCGCCGAGTTCGTCAAGCGCTGGCAGACTGCCTATCCCAAGTCGCCGATTCCCGTGCCGGGAAACGTCTCCTACAACGGCTACATGGCGACGCGCGAGCTGCTGAGAGCCATCGAGCGCGCGGGCTCCACCAACAACATCGCCGTCATCAAGCAGCTCGAAGGCCACAAGATGCCGGCAGCCGAGCGCATGCAGCACTTCGATGCCTACATCGATCCCGTCACGCACCAGGTGCAGCAGACCATCTACCTCGCCCGCCGCAATGCCAAGCCGTCGGACAATACCGACCTCTTCGAGATCATGAGCTGGACCAAACCGGAGCTGGCGCTCGATGATGCGGCACCCGGCAAGTGCAAGCTCAAGGCCTACGACGAGGTGCCGAGCTTCGAGCTGTAGTTGGCCCCTCCCTCTCCCCGCTCGCGGGGAGAGGGAGCCCAGACAAGGACGCGCGCGTCCGTGCTCAACCTGCTGCCGCATCTCGTCAACGGCATCACGCTCGGCCTGCTGTTCGGCCTGATAGCGCTCGGCTTCATGCTGATCCTCGGGCTGATGGAGCAGATCAATCTGGCGCACGGTTCGCTGTTCGCGCTGGGCGCCTACTTCGCCTACACGATCTGCGCGCCGCGCCTGCCCTTGCCGCCGGACCTCGTGCAGGCCTGGGCCGCCGTGTCGTTGCCCTGGCGCTTTGCCACCGCCGTGCTGGTGGCGCCGATCCTGGTGGCGCCGTTCGGGCTGGTGCTCGAGCGGCTGATGCGCCGCACCTACGGCCGCGATCCCCTGTACGGGCTGCTGTTGACGTTCGGCGTCGCCATGGTGCTGGAGGAGCTGATCCGCGTGGTGTGGGGCACGCGCGATTATATGCTGCCCGTGCCGCGCGAGATGTCGGGCGGCTTCATCATGCTCGACCTGATCTGGTCGACCTACCGCTTCTGGGCAGCAGCGCTGGCCATCGCCGCCATGGCCGGCGTATGGGTGATCGTGGAACGCACGCGCTTTGGCGCCATGGTCAAAGCCGGCGCGCACGACAGCGAGATCGTGCAGGCGCTTGGCATTGATCTCACCAAGCTGCGCGTGTGGGTGTTCGTGCTGGGCACCATGCTGGCAGCGTTCGCAGGCGTGGTGATGGCGCCGCTGTGGGGCATCCGGCCGCACATGGGGGTCGACGCGGTGGTGCCGGCCTTCCTGATCATCGTGCTCGGCGGGGTAGGCAGCTTCTGGGGTGCGGTGATCGGCGGGCTGCTGGTGGGCATGGTGGTGGGATTGTCCGGCGCCTATGCCTCGGAATGGTCGATGCTGTCCATGTACCTGCTGCTGATCGCCGTGGTGACGTTCCGCGCCCGCGGCCTGTTCGGCAAGAAAAGCATTCTGGAGGCCTAGCGCTGTGACGCGTTGTCTTAGCCCCTGTGTCAGGGTCGGGCTTGCCCCGACCATCCATCCAGCCGCTCGCTCCGGCGTGCGTGGCGGGCGCAATGCTTGGCCCCAGCCCAAGCACGATAGCCCGACCCATGCGTTGCACACGGGGATAGACACGGGAATAGTAGTGTGACCCAGGCCGGCCGCTCCGTCCCGACCTTCACCACCGCCATGCTGGCGAGCTGGCTGTTCTTTGCCAGCGTGCCGCTCTGGATCGAGCGCGTTGGGCTCTATCAGTATCTGGGCGTCGAGATCCTGATCTTCGCCACCTACGCGTTGGCGTTCAACCTGGTGCTCGGACACGCCGGCCTGCCCTCGTTCGGGCACGGGGCCTTTTTCGGGATCGGCGCCTACGCCTTCGGTCTGGCGCAGTTCAATGTCGTGGCCAACCTGTGGCTGTGCCTGGCTGCCGCCACGCTGGCGGCGGCGCTGAGCGGCGCGCTGGTGGCGGCCTTCATCTCGCATCGGCGCGGCATCTACTACGCGCTGATGACCATCGCCTTCGGCCAGATCTTCTGGTTCATCGCCATCAAGGCGCACGCCATCACGGGTGGCGAAGACGGCTTGCTCAAGATCGCGCGCCTGCCGGCGTCGCTCGGCGTCGCCGCCTTCGATCTCAAGGACAACGTGGCGCTCTATTACTTCGTGCTGGTGGTGTTCATGGGCGTGTCGCTGTTGTTATGGCGACTGGTGCATTCGCCGTTCGGACGCATCGTCAAGGCCATCAAGCAGAACGAGACGCGCGCCCGCTTCGTTGGCTACGACGTGTGGCGCTACAAGGCCGCGGTGCTGGTGATCTCGGCGGCCCTGTCGGGGCTTGCCGGCGCGCTGTTCGCCATGGCGCAGACATCGGCGTTCCCCGATGTCATGAGCCTGCACTACTCGGGCTACGTGGTGATGATGACGCTGGTCGGCGGCGGCCTGGTGTCGTTTTGGGGTCCGGTGATCGGCGCCGGCGCGTTCTTCCTCGCCCGCGACGTGATCGGCGCGCTGACGACCGGCTGGATGCTGTGGTTCGGCCTGCTGTTCGTGGTCCTGGTGCTGTTCAAGCCCGAGGGCCTGGCTGGAATGTTCGCGAGCTTGACCAAGCGCGAGCGCAAGACGGCACCAGCTGGTGCGGGCCGTGCGCAGCCGCAGGCAGGGGAGTGACGCCGGTGGCCCTGTTCGAAGCGCATGACCTGCACCTGCGGTTTGGCGACCGCGTGGTGCTGGAGAATGTCTCGCTCGCCTTCGAGGCCGGCAAGCTGTCCGGCATCATGGGGCCGAACGGCGCCGGCAAGACCACCTGCTTTAACGTCCTGACCGGCCGCTACAAGCCCGACCGCGGCCGCGTGCTGTTCGATGGCCAGGATATCACCGGCCGCTCGCCGCAGGCGATTGCCCGCCTCGGCGTTGCCCGCTCGTTCCAGCTCATGACCTTGTTCGACGAGTTCACGGTGTTTGAGAACGTGGCCATCGCCCTGCCGGCAACGCGCCAGCGCGGCCGCGATGCGCTGGGCCAGGCCTATGCCGCGCCGGCGCTGGTGGCCGAGGCGCTCGATATCCTCGACAGGGTTGGCCTCGCCGACCGCGCCGATGCCGAGGCAAAGTCGCTGTCCTACGGCGCGCGCCGCGCCCTTGAGATCGCGGTGGCGCTGGCCTGCAGGCCGAAGCTGTTGTTCCTCGACGAGCCGACCGCCGGCCTTGGCAGCGACGGACGAGCCCGGCTCGCCGACCTGGTGCGCAAGCTCAAGGGGCTGCTCACCATTGTTATCATCGAGCACGACATGCAGTTCCTGTTCTCGCTGGCCGACACCATCTCGGTGATCCATTGGGGGCAGGTCATCGCCCAGGGCACGCCGGCCGAGCTGCGGGCCAATCCCTGGGTGGAAACCTCCAACCTCGGGAGGCTCAACTGATGCTTGACGTCGCCGCCATCGATACCTTCTACGGCGAGACGCAGGCGCTGTTTGGCGTGTCGCTGTCGGTGCGCGCCGGCGAGGTGCTGGCGCTGCTCGGCGCCAACGGGGCCGGCAAGACGACCGTGCTGCGCTCCATCCTCGGCCTGACGCGCGCGCGCCGCGGCGACATCCGCTTCCAAGGCCGCTCGATCCTCGCCGAGCCGACCTACGTCATCGCCCGCTCCGGCATCGGCTGGGTGCCGGACGATCGCCGGCTGTGTCCGACGCTCACGGTCGCCAAGAACCTGTCGCTCGGCCACAAGCGCACGCCGTTCCGCGCCTGGTCGATGGCCGAGGTGACCGACATCTTCACCCCGCTCAAGTACCTGATGAGCCGCGAGGCCGAGACGCTGTCGGGCGGCGAGATGCAGATGGTGGCGATTGCCCGCGCGCTGCTGGGCGCGCCGGGCCTGATGCTGTTCGACGAGCCGAGCCAGGGCCTGGCACCCAAGATCGTCGACGACGTGCTGGGGGTGATCGGCACATTGAGGAAGGCCGGCATCGCCTCGGTGGTGGTGGAGCAGAACGCCGATGTGGCGCTCGGCGTCGCCGACCGCGTGGTGGTGCTGGCGCACGGCCAGGTGGCCTGGTCCGGCGCGGCATCGGCGCTCGCCGCCGATGCAAGCCTCAAGCGCCAGCTGCTCGGAGGCCTGGCATGAGCACGGCACCGCTGCTGGCGTTGGAGAGCGTCTGCAAGGTCTATCACCGCGGGCTCTTGGATCGCACGCCGGCCTTCCGGCTGGCGGCCGATCGCGCCTTCGAGCGTGCGCAGATCGTCGGCGTGATGGGGCCGAACGGTGCCGGCAAGACCACGCTGTTTGAGATGATCGCCGGCTCCAATGCGCCATCGTCGGGTCGCATCGTCGTCGCCGGCCAGGATATGCAGCGCGTGCGCTATCGCCAGCGCGATCGGCTGGCCATCCACTATCACCAGTCCTACCAGGTGCGCCGCTTCCGCAAGACCAAGCCGTCATTCATGCTGGAGGCGGCGGCCAGCGCCTATCCGCTGGTGCATCTGTTCGATGAGCCGCAGTTCAACACCCAGGACGGCTACATCGGCTTCATGCTGGATTTCTTCCGCCGCCTGCGCGGTGAGGGGCGGCTGGTGTTCGTGTGCCTGCACCCGACCGCCCCGTTCCAGCTCGATATCCTGCGCGAGATCTGCGAGTGCTTCCTGTTCGTCAATGGCGGGGAGGTGGCGGAGTACCCGGATTTCGCGCGCCTGACGGCGCAGCCGGCGGTGCGCATGTATCTGGGCGCGCTCGCCGGCTAAGGGTCGACCTCTGAGGGTCGGCCGGCCAAGGGTTGGCCGGCTGCGGATTGGATGCGATCAGGCGGTGCGCCGCCGGCGGCCGTCGCCGTAGCGGTGCGCGTAGTCGTAGAGGTTGACCAGGACGGCCGGCGAGGCGTCGACCGAAGCGGCCAGCGCGGCGCCCGTCGCCAACGCCCGCACCCTCTCGACCTGCGGCAACTCGTCCGAGGTGATATCCGGCAAGGCGATCTCGGGGGCATTCTCGTTAGAGGCCGTCATCTCGAGGTCGTGGCTGCCCCAGCCCAGCATCTTGCGAAGCATTGTTGTTGTGTCCTTCCGTCTTCTGGCCGTTGCTGGCCGTCTCTTGCTGGCCGTCTCTGGTCCATTGCTGGCCCGTTGCTGGCCATGGCTGGCCGACGCAGGTGCCGGCCGTTGTCTCCACCGCTACTTCGCTCCGCAGGCGCCGGGCTGCAATGGGCCACCCCTTCACTTCGGCGCACGAGCGTGTGAATAAAATTTGACGGGACGGCTTGGCCGGGCATGGCCCGCGGCCTAGTGTCCGGGGCGTGGGCGCTGGCCGGGGTCACAAGGGATGGAAACGGCGATGCTGGATGCGGCAGACGGCAAGGCACGCGACGTGCCGACGGCAATCGCTGTGCTGCGGCAGCGCTTCGGCGACCGTCTGCAGACGGGCGAGGCCATCCGCCAGCAGCACGCCAATACCCTCACCTGGCTCACGAACCAGCCGCCCGACGCGGTCATCTGGGTGGAGACCGCCGAGGAGGTGCGCGAGGTGGTGCGGGTGGCCCGCGATCACCGCGCCCCCATCATCCCCTTCGGCGCCGGCACCTCGCTCGAAGGACACGTCAACGCGCCGTTCGGCGGCCTGTCGCTCGACTTCTCGCGCATGAACCGCATCCTGTCGGTGAATGAGCGCGACCTCGACTGCGTGGTAGAGCCGGGCGTCTCGCGCAAGCAGCTCAACGACCACCTGCGCGACCTCGGCCTGTTCTTCCCCGTCGACCCCGGCGCCGAGGAGGCGACCATCGGCGGCATGGCCTCCACCCGCGCGTCCGGCACCACGGCGCTGCGCTACGGCACCATGCGCGAGAACGTGCTCAATATGACCGCCGTCATGGCCGACGGCTCGTCGGTGAAGACGGCGCAGCGCGCGCGCAAGTCAGCGGCCGGCTACGACCTGACCCGGCTGATGGTGGGAGCGGAGGGCACGCTCGGCATCATCACCGAGCTGACCGTGCGGCTGTACGGCATCCCCGAGCTGATCCTGTCCGCCGTCTGTCCCTTCCGCACGCTCGAAGGCGCCTGCAACACCGTCATCAGTTCCATACAGCTCGGCCTTGGTGTCGCCCGCATGGAGGTGGTGGACGAGGCCGCCATCTATGCCGTCAACAAGCACGCCAAGCTGGGCCTGGAGGAGGCGCCGACGCTGTTCCTGGAGTTCCACGGCACCGACGTATCGGCCCGCAACCAGGTCGAGCTGTTCCGGCAGATCGCGGAGGGCGAGGGCGCCATCCGTTTCGACTGGGCCGAGCAGGAGGAGGACCGCCGCAAGCTGTGGAAGGCGCGCCACGAGTTCTACTGGGCCGTGAAGAGCACCTGGCCCGGCAAGGACACGTTCGCCACCGACATTTGCGTGCCCATCTCCCGGCTGGCCGAATGCGTGGTGGAAACGCAGGCCGACATCAAGTCGCTGGGCCTGATCGCACCCATCGCCGGCCACGCCGGCGACGGTAACTTTCACACCCAGCCGATGATCGATCGCTCCAACCCCAAGGAGGTGGAGGCGGTGGAGACCTTCATGGAGCGCCTCATCGCGCGTGCCATCCGCATGGAGGGCACCTGCACCGGCGAGCACGGCGTCGGCCAGGGCAAGGCCAAGTACTTGAAGGCCGAGCTCGGCGCCGGCCTGGCGACCATGCGCGCCATCAAGACGGCGCTCGACCCGCAGGGGATCTTCAATCCGGGCAAGATCTTGCCGGTTTAGGCTGGCCGACTTGGGCTGGCCGACCTCGGCTGGCTCGCCGGTACTTACGAACGGCCGGCCAACACCTTTTTGAGCACGACCGCTTCGTTGTGCTCAATGTCACGCGCGGCAAACAGCAACGTCACCGTTCCCTTGCGCGCGCGCGAGCGCAGCTCAGCAAGATCGGCGGCGTGTTGCTTGAGCTCTGCACGATACCGCAGCTGGAACTCGGTCCAGCGCTTCGGATCATGCCCGAACCAACGCCGCAGCTCGCTCGAGGGAGCGATGTCTTTCATCCACACATCAAGGGCCGCCCGCTGCTTGGCCACGCCGCGCGGCCATAGCCGATCGACAAGGACGCGAAAGCCGTCCGAGGCATGCGCTGCCTCGTAGATGCGCTTTACCTGGATCCGTCCCATGCTCGCAACCTTGCCCTGCAGCCCTAGCTGCCATCCAAGCTAGCTGGCCTGTCCCGACCTGATCAGCCGCAAGCTTCAGCGCGCTCTCCTGGCCTTGCGGGGCAGGCTTGGCTGGGCGCTTTCATCGGCATTGGCGTTGTGCTGCTGGGGTGTGGCTGTGTGCGCAGGATCGTCACGGCATGTGCAGTCGGCGATGTACTGCGAGCGGTACAGCAGGGCCGTAGGCAGCGACAGGTAGGAGTTGCCTTTCAGGTCGCGCATGTCCTCGACTTGCTCACCCGGGTTCTTATACACGTACAGCCGGGAGCGGGTCGGGCATTGTCGCTCGCAGCGGCTGGCATCGCCGGCGAAACGATCGCGCCGCGTCGAGAAGCTGATCGGAAAATAGTATCCATCGCACAGGCGAACGCACAGCGTCCGATAGGCCGGTGCGGGCTCTTGCGGTCGCGGGCGTGGCGGCGGGCGCGGCGGACGCACAGGTCGTGCTGCGCGCGGTTCGCGAAAGCCGCCAAACAGGAAGTCGAACCACTCGGCAGTGGGATGAAATTCGCCCGCCGTGGTGACGACATCGGCGCCAGCCGTCGCGATCTGCGGCGAGGCCGGCGTTGCCGGGGACGTGGGCAGCATGCTCCACGCTACCAACGTCGCCATGCCGAGCGGCGCACACCACACCAACGGGCGAAGCGCTGCCAGCTGCCCCCCCTGCCGCTGCCTCATGCGGAGAGCTTGAGCGCACTCGACACTTCGGCAAGCGTCGCCTTCTCGTTATCGCTGACTTGCACGCCGCCGAAGCCGAACACGCCGCCTTCGGGAGCAGCCTCGGCAACGCTTTGCCCGATGGCTCGCATCCAGGTCTTGACCGATTTGGCTTCCTCCGGCGCCTTGCTATCAAGCAGCGCGCACGCCTGTTGCAGGGTCTCGATGGATCTCGACTTGACGTCGGCTCCGGCCTTGGCGCCCTCGAGCCTCTTCGTCATTGCCGCGCGAACGCGCGAGCGGGTTTCCGAGTTCTCGAAGTCTGCCACCAGGGCCTTGATGAGTTCGCTCGACTTGGGATCGGCCTTCGCCGCAGCCATCGACCTGGCACCGGCAAAGCTCTCTTTCATCAGGCCCCACAGGCCGCTCGGATCCGCGGCCGTCACCGCCACGCCGCTCGACATGATCCCTGCCATGAGCAATTCCCATTCCTGCGGTGAGAACGTGGTCTTCGTCGCCATTGTGCTGCTCCCTTGCCGATAGCCGTGCACGCGAAGGTCCATGCGCACAATGCCGTGCCAGCCCGGGTGCGTTATCCGGAGAAGTACCCATTTGCGCGGTGGCGACATTTGAAAGACGTCTCGGCAGCGCGCGCGCCTAAGGGCGCTCGCTGACGCGCGGGAACCTGTGCGGCTTTCGACTGCATCCGGGCTCGGTCAGCGCGGCAGCAACCTCAATCCTGCGGGCGCTGGTCGGCGACGTTCACGCAGACAGTGTAGAGATCGCGCCAGTAGGTGCTCTGGGTGGCCTGCCAGCGCGCGTACTGGTAGCTGCAGGACGCCAGACCATCGCCCGCCGCCCGCGCCGCGGCCGCTGGCCATGCCGCCGCACCGGCGAGAACAACCACTGCCAGCCATGCCTTGATCGCGTTTGCCATGCTCGACCTGCGATTATCACGCGTCAGATCATTGTGCGGCAGGCACGGCAGCCTGCATCACTTACGTCAATCGCGCTTGCCACACGCAAGACGCAGAGCAGAAGCGACGCTGCGGCCACCACGCGTCGGGCCTTATGCATGAAAGCGCAGCGATCCTGCTCCCCACGGCCAGTATCCCTCGCTGGGGCCTGGGGCCGTATCAGGATTTGTCCCGACATTGCCCGCGCACATATCCCATTGGCTGGGCGATGTCGGCGGCCAAGACTAGGGGCAATTACCGGCCTCTCCTGGAGTGCCGGCCCTGGCCCGAGCGGTTGCCTCATCTGTGAACTGCCATGAGGAGCAGTATCGGCCGCTCCCGGTCCTCGGCGAGATTGGGGTTGGCGGCGATTTGCGCGGGCGTTGGATGCCACTCCTCGACATGGCGGACGACGAAGCCGGCGTCGATCAAGGTGTTGAGCGTGGTGCCCAGCGTGCGGTGCTGCTTGACCACGCCCTTGGCCAGCCAATCCGTGGTCCGCGCGCCCTCC